>JBDRSE010000301.1:0-9218 GCA_043825095.1 bacterium | reverse complement strand
GCTGCGCGGGCCCTTCGCCGTCGAGATCCGCGGCCTGCGCCTTCGGTGGCGTGGGCGCGGGCCCGGGCGTTCGGTCCTGACGCTGCCCTCGATGCGCGTGCGGTTCCAGCGGAGCGCGGCCCTTGGGCTGCGGCTGCGGATCGCCAGTGTTCGGGCCCACGGGGGGCGGCTCCTGTGGCAGCGCCGGGGCGCGTTTGCGTCCCTCGGGAGGCTGGTCCGACGGACCATTCGGAGACGCCCAGGGGGGAGGCGTCAGGAGGCGCGTGCGGGCGGCAAGTCGCCGGAGCGTACCGCCGTGGATATCCGGATGGCGAGCATCGACGTGCAGGAGCTGACGCGATCCGAGTCGATGTACGGCCTGTCGCGATTTCGAAGTCGAGGCCTGTCGCTGTGGCGGCGCAGCTCGGGCCGCTGGGGTGCGGACGCGCAGCAGCTTCGGGCCTCCGCCTGGCAGGGGCCCTTCGCGCGGATGACCGGGCTGCGCTGGCGCGGGCGGGATCGTCAGGGCGGCGGGCTTCGGACGAGTCTCGTCCGGGTGGGCACCGGCGAGGTGGGCATGGAAGGCAACCGCGCCTCGCGGCAGCTCTTCAGCCTGGAGGGGGACGAGGTGGCGCCGGACCTGTTGCAGCTGAGGTTGCTCAGCCCGCCGCACCGCGGCGCCGGAGGCCGCCGGATCGACGCCGAAACCCAGGGCCTGACCGTTCGGGGAGTCATGGACGGGCTCAAGCGGACCGCGCGCGGAGAGGCGGGCGGAGTGCTTGGGCTGCACCACCTGATGCGGATCACTCGTCCCGCGGGCGTGGACGTCACCCGGGCCGCGCTGCGCGGGGTCGTCCGTGGCGAGCTCGACCCATCCCGCGCCACCCTCACCTCGGACGTGGCCCTCAGCGACGTTCGAATTCAGCGCCGCCTGCTCGCTCCCCACGCCGTGACTTGGCCTCGTCTGCGGGTGCGGGCGACGGCGCGATATCTGCTGCGAGAGCGGCGATTGGAGGTCGAGGGGGGGGAGGTCAGAATCGGGCAGGTGCCCCTCCTCGTGTCGGGGCGGCTCACCCACCGTCGCGGGGCGTTTAACATCGGCGTTACGGTGACCCTGCCTCCGACCCCCTGCGCGCAGCTCCTCGAAACGGTGCCCGGTGAGCTGGTGCCCAAGCTTCGGGGGATGAAGCTCGCCGGACGGCTCGGTGGGCACGCCGAGCTGACCTTGGACACCCGGCGGATCCGGGACGTTGGCCTCGAGCTGGAGGTGAAGCCGAACCGGTGTCGGGTCCTCAGGGACCCGCCCGGTGCCCAGGTGGCCGCGCTGAAGCGCCCGTTTACCTTTGTCACCCGTCCGCCGGGGTGGAAGCCCACGCGCCTCCGGATGGGGCCCCAGAACCCGAATTGGCGGGCCTATCCCAACCTCGGTCGGCACGTGGTGGCGGCGTTCCTCGCGGCGGAGGACCAACGGTTCTTCAAGCACCGCGGGTTCGATCTGGAGAACATCCGCCGAGCCCTGGCAGACAACCTCGACCGACATGTGCTCATCAAAGGGGCGAGCTCCATCAGCCAGCAGGTCGTGAAAAACGTCTTTCTCTCGCACCGACGGGACCTGTCCCGCAAGCTCGAGGAGGTCGTTCTGACCTGGCGCCTCGAGCAGGTGCTGTCAAAACAACGCATCCTGGAAATCTATTTGAACCTGGTGGAAATGGGGCCCGGGATCTTTGGCGCGCCCGCGGCGGCAAAACACTATTTCCACCGGGAGCCTAGTCATCTTTCACCGCTGCAGGCCGTACACCTGGCGGCGATTACACCCAGCCCGCGGCGCTACTACGAGCAATTCCGGAGCGGGCGGGCGGGAATGGAGTGGCTTCTGCACCTGCGCTATCTCCTCTTTCAAATGTTGAAAATCGGTTGGATCGACCGCGCGACCCACGAGAAATACCGGCATCAGGATTTGCGGTTATTGACGTACTGACCCGTGCGGCTTGACAGGTTGTTTCATCAATCATACTTTGTTCTTTCTTATTCACCCTAGCTGGCTTGGACGGAGAATTGTGAAATGAAGAAAAAGGGAATCGGCGCGCTGTACAAGGACGCGCTCAAGATGAGCCATCAGGAGCTGGAGCGCGCGTCGGCGTTGGACGCCCTGACCAATTTCGACAATCTGGACCTTCGCCTCGGCGAGTTCGTCGATCTGCTCAAGAAGAGCAAAACCTGGGGGCCGTTCAGCCAGCTCACCTTGGCGGAGCTGCTGGGCGCCCTGGAGCCCCGCGGCAGCAAACCCGGTCGCCGCGCGGGTCGACGCCCCGGGCCGTCCCGGAAGAAGGCCGTCCCGCTCGCGAAGAAGCCACCCCCGCGACTGACCAAGCGGGTGTCAGCCAAAGCCGTCCTGTCGATCCTGGACTTTCTCACGAGTCATCCCGACTCCCGCACAGCCGACATCGCCGCCCACTCCGGATTGAACAACAAGCAGGCCGCGTCTCTGCTCAAGAAGCTGCGCTCCGAAAAGGTGGTTTCCACCAGGGGACAGCGTGCCGGAATGGTCTATTCCCTCACAAACGCGAAACCGCCGTCGACGAAAAAAACAAGCAAGAAAGGGGCGAAGAAAGCGGCAAAGAAAGCGGCAAATAGGCGCCCTGCGAAAAAGGTTGTTTCCAAAGCACCCCGCGCGCCCCGAAAACCCCATACGCCTTCTTCGAAGAAGTAATAGAGGGATGTTTCACGGGGTGAGCTATTTGCGGCACTTCCGAGCGTAGCGAGGGTTCCCCCGGAGGGGGCGGAGGGGGCGAAGTGAGCCACGAAGTGGCGGATCGATCTCCGGAAGGGTGCCCCTTTGCTCGGTGCCGATTCCAGAGCGACAGATCCGCCGCTGCGGCGGAGCACACCCCTCCCGTCCCCTCAAGGGGTAGCCCGCTAGCGCGGGCGTGCTGTGCCGTCTAATACGTGAACGGTTACAAATAGAGTTAGCGCCCGGCGCGGGTCGAACGTCGCGGTGGGGGATTCGATCGCCGGGGCGGTGGTGCCGCCAGAAGCGCTGCGTACCAGCGCCAGATCGCGGTGCCCCAGATTTTTGCGCCCACCACACTCGGGTGATAGCCGTCCGGCATCCGTGGGATGCGCAGCTTGGCGGAGTCGAAGAAATGGCCCTGGGGGAGCTGCCCGCGGAGCACGGCGATGAACCCCCTGTCCCGCTTCCAGGCCGGCGGCCCGATCCAGTAGACGCTTCGTCGACGTCCCATTTTGCCGAGAATGGCCCGGATGGCTCGAATTCTCATTTTCGGATAGGGAATGAGGATCTCATTGGTGCCGATGCAGACGAACACGACGTCCGGATCCCACTTCCAGAGGTACTGGCGCAGCTTCGGAGACTGACTCCAGGTGACCGTGGTGGAGCTGGCCCAGCTGATCGTGACGTAGCTGATCACACCGTGCTTTTTGAAGTACGGGCGCAGGTGGGCGTTGATCCCGCTGTTGACCATGGAGTCGCCGATCATCAGGATGCGTTTGCCGCGAAGGACGCCCAGCCCCGCGGCCCGCGCGTCGGCGCGCTGGATCAGCGCCTCCATGCCTGCGGGTCGAACGTCCACCGCCAAGGTCAGCAGAAGTGCCAGCAACCAGTCCATTGTCCCCGCGCGCTACCGGCGCACCGCTTTGCTGGGCGCCGCTTGCTTGGGGGCGGTCCGCTCGAATTCGATGCGCCACTTTCTGTCGACCCACACGAGGGTGACAACGACGCGTTGGGACTTCTTCAGCCCGCGGACCTCGACGCGGGCCGTGGTGCTGTTTTTGTGGATCAGCTTGAATCCCTTCCTGCCGGGCGGCAGCGTCCAGTCCTTTGTGCCGCTGGGGCGAAAGAACGCCGAGAGCATCTCATGGGCCTGGTATTTGTGTTTCCCCCCGGTGGCTTGGGTCGCGCGGGTTGCCGCATCGGTCAGGCGGGCGCGGGTCTTGGGCCCGAGCAGACGGAAGATCTCTTTGGTGTCGCGCTTGGCTGTGGATTCGTAGAGCTGCCGGACCACCCCCTCCGGGGAGTCGTCGGTTTTCGGCGCTGCGCAGGCCGCCAGCGCAGCCCAGGCCGCCAGTGCAGCGCAGGCCGCCAGCGCGGGGTAGGCCGCCGGCGCTGCGCGAGATCGCGCCGCCACCCCCGTCCACGTTCGGCGTGAAATCACCGCAGCCCCATTGCCTGTCGCACCGCATCGAGGTTGGTCGCCGCCTCGCGCCTGCACGCCACCGCACCCTGGTGCAGGATGTCCCAGACCTTGTCCGGCGCTGCGCGCAGCTCCTGCAGCCGCTCCTGAATGGGCGCGAGGTGCCCGACGATGCGCTTCGTGAGCTTCTCCTTGCAGTCGCCACACCCGATGTCGGCGCTCTTGCAGCCATCGGCGGCCCATTTCTGTGTCTTTTCCGACGAGAAGAACTTGTGGAGCGTGTAGATGTTGCAGATCTCCGGGTCCCCCGGGTCCTTCCGTTTCTTGCGCTGCGGATCGGTTTTTGCCTTCTTGATCTTCGCGGTGATCGACTCTTCGTCCTCGTCGATCCCGATGGTGTTGCCGAGGCTCTTCGACATCTTGTCGTCGCCGTCCAGCCCCTTGAGCCGCTTGACGTCGGAGAGCACCGGCTTCGGCTCGGGGAACTCGTATCCGTACCGGCTCTTGAACTTCCGCACGATTTCCCGCGCGAGCTCGAGATGCTGAACCTGGTCCTCGCCCACTGGGACCTTGTCGGCACGATACAGCAGGATGTCCGCCGCCTGAAGCACGGGGTAGCTGAAGAGCCCGACGTTGATGTTCTCGGGCTGGTTCTCCGACTTGGATTTGTATTGGACCTGCCGTTCCAGCTCCCCCATGGGCGTGACGGTGTGGAGGACCCAGGCCAGCTCCGTGTGCTCCGGTACGTGCGACTGCACGAAGAGCCTGCACTTGTCCGGATCGATGCCGCAGGCGAGGAGCCCCGCCGCCATTTCGAAGATCCGGCCCTTGAGCTCCTTGGGCTCGTAGTCCTGGGTGACCGCGTGGTAGTCCACGATGCAGTAGATGCAGTCATGGTCCTCCAGGAGCTGAACCCACTTTTGCACCGCACCCAGGTAGTTTCCGAGGTGTAGCTGCCCTGATGGCTGTATGCCGCTGAAAACTTTGTCCATGGCGACTTATTATCGGCTTCCAAGGGGGCCTGTCAAGCGCCCGACCCGATGGTTGTCAATGGGCATCCCGGCGTTGCCCGATGGTCATTCCGGCGTTGCGATGCCGTTGCGATACCGTAGGGGAGTGCATACGCCCTCGATCCGAGCCTGGATGGCGTCTTCCACCCCGAGCCCCTGCAGCGAGCGACAAGGGGCCGGATCCCGAACCGGGCTCGGTGTTCGTCGCGCTGCACAACTCGCCACATGCGGCGTTTCCTGTTCGGCCCCGTGGTGATACAATTGGGTGTGCGCTGATAGCGGCTGATGGAGCTCAAGGCAATGGCGTGTAGTTCCGTATTCTTGAGGAACGGTTGGGGGAGGAAGGGCTGGGGGTGGATCGGCGGGGGGGGGATCGGCCTGCTGGTCGGCTTCGTGCTTTCGGGCAGCGGCTGCGCCGCGGGGGTGTCGGCGGACGCGGCGATCTGTGGCGACGGGGTCCTGGCCGGGGAGGAGGAGTGCGACGACGGCAACCCGGACTCCGGCGACGGGTGCGGAAAAAACTGCATCGTCGAGACGGGGTACACCTGCGATGCGAGCGGCTGCTCGCCGCTGTGCGGGGACGGACTCATCGTGGGCGCCGAGGTGTGCGACGGCTCCAACCTGGCCGGCGCGACCTGCGAGGCGCTGGCGCTGGGCAGCGGCGAGCTCGCCTGTGACCTGACCTGCGCGCTCGACACCAGCGGGTGCCAGGCGGTGCTGTGTGGGAACGGGGTGGTGGACAGCGGCGAGGAGTGCGACGGCGCCGACATGAACAGTGAGACCTGCGCGGGTCAGGGCTACGACGGCGGCACCCTGGCCTGCACGGTGGGCTGTCTGCTCGACCGCACCGGCTGTACCTTGGCCTCCTGCGGCAACGGCATCGTGGAGGGCGTGGAGGCGTGCGACGATGCCGACCTCGATCCCGGGGACGGCTGCAGCTCGAACTGCAGCATCGAGGCGGGCTGGGAGTGTGTGGGCCAGCCGTCGGTGTGCGCCGAGCTGTGCGGGAACAGCTCGCTGGACCCCGGGGAGCAGTGCGACGGCGCGGAGCTCGGCGGGCAGACCTGCGCCGGCCTGGGCCAAGGGTATGTGGGCGGCACCCTGAGCTGCGCGGTGAACTGCACGTTCAACGTCGCCCAGTGCGAGCTGCCCACCTGCGGCAACGGTTTGCTCGACGCCGGCGAGCAGTGCGACGGGGTGCTGCTCAACGGCCAGACCTGCGTCACCGTGGGCAGCTACATCGGCGGGACGCTGCTGTGCCTGCCGAGCTGTGCCTACGATCTGACCAACTGCATGCCCGTCACTTGCGGCGACGGCATCATCAGCGCCGGAGAGGCCTGCGACGACGGGAACCAGACCGGCGGGGACGGCTGCAACATCCTGTGCAACGTGGAGGCGGGCTGGACCTGTGCGGGCGAGCCCTCGAGCTGCAGCCCACTGTGCGGGAACAACCAGCTCGACGCCGGAGAGCAGTGCGACGGCGGTCAGCTCGGCGGGCAGACCTGCCAGGGACTCGGGTACGACATCGGGAGCCTCGCCTGCGGTGCCGCCTGCACTTACAACACCGCGGGCTGCAGCATGTTCTCCTGCGGCGACGGTCAGATCACCGGCCTGGAGAGCTGTGACGGCGCGAACCTGGGCGGCGCCACCTGTCTGAGCCTGGGGTTCGTGGGCGGCACGCTGCTGTGCACGGGCACCTGCGGCTTCGACACCGCCGGGTGTATCGCGCCCGCCTGCGGCGACGGCATCATCAGCGCGGGCGAGCAGTGCGACGACAACAACACCTCCAGCGGGGACGGCTGCAACGCGGCCTGCCAGGTGGAGAACGGCTGGCTCTGCCAGGGGACGCCGTCCACCTGTACGCTTTCGTGCGGCAACGGCGCCGTGGATCCGGGCGAGGCGTGCGACGGCGGCGACCTGAACGGGCAGACGTGCGTGAGTCAGGGCTTTGCCGGAGGGACCTTGAGCTGTAACGCCGGCTGCACCTTCAACACGTCCGCCTGCCAGGCGGCCATCTGCGGCAACGGCAACATCGAGGCCGGGGAGGCGTGCGACGGGGCGAACCTCGGCGGACAGACCTGCGCCAACTTCGGCTATGCGGGCGGCACCCTCGCCTGCACCGGGAGCTGCACCATCAACACCAGCGGCTGCACCAACTCGGTGTGCGGTAACGGCGCCGTGGAGGCCGGAGAGGAGTGCGACGACGGCAACACCGCCGGCGGGGACGGCTGCTCCGGCAGCTGCTTCTGGGAGCACGTCTGCTCCGCGGACGGAGTCCTGACCTGTGGCGTGCCCTATAGCGGGAACCTCGGGAGCGCCGACGACACCATGTACGACTACAGCTGCGGCTCCTGGGCCTCCGGCGATCCCGAGAACGTGTACTCCTTCGTGGCCCCCTCGAGCGGCACCGCCTCGGCGAACCTCACCTGCAGCGACGACTTCGATCTGTACATCCTGGGCCCGGCCTGTCGGGACGACATGTGCATCGCGTACTCGGACAACATCGGCTGCCCCGAGAATCCGTCGTTTTCGGTGACCGCCGGACAGACCTACTACATCGCCGTGGAAGCCTACTCGGGATCCGGCAGCTTCACCTTGACCGTGACCTGCCCCTGACCCTGGCCCGCCGGGTGAGCAGGCCCAGCATCACCAGGATCCAGAGCAAACCCGACGCTGGGACCGAGCCCGACGCTGGGATCGAGCCCGACGCTCTGCACGAGCAGCCGCCGGCGGCCGTCCCGGGCGGGTCCGCGCCGCTGTCTGTGCCGGGAGCCGCGCCGTCCGACCCGGGGAGCTGACCGTCCCCGGGAGGAGACTGTCCGTCGGAGGGATTCACGGCGGAGTCCGTTCCCGGGGTTTGACCGTCCGGGGTCGGGCCGGCCGCGTCCTGCTGTACACCGGCGTCCGGCCCCGGCGTGGTCCCGGTGCAGTCCCCCAGCGCCTGGATCGCCGCCGCGTAGGCGGTGTACGGATCCTTGGGATTTTCCGACGAGTCGAGCAGCCCCCAGGAGGCGGCGTTGGGGTCGTCCACCAGGTCGTACCAGAAGAGCTTGTCGAGCTCCGGCCAGGGCTGATTGGCGGGGCCCGGATAGGTCCCGGCCACCACCTGGTAGAGCCCGGTGTAGACCTCGGTGAGCTGACTCGCGGCGTAGGCCGGCGGGTGGCTGCCGTAGGGCGGCGTCTCCCAGCCGAGCTCGGTGATCCACACGGGCTGCCCCTGGCCGTACTGGTCGATCACCTCCTTGGCGCCGTTCATGATCTGGATCACGATGAACTCGCCGTCGAGGAGCTGGGTCCACCACTCCGTGGCCGGGTCCTTGTACTTGTGGTGCGTGATGATGTCGAGGTAGCTGCCGGCGGCCTGGAGGATCTGGATCAGGCTGTAGTTCCAGCCGTTGAAGGCGCAGTTACCAGCGACGCAGGTGCCCTCGTCCGAGTCCCAGGCGGCGCCGCGAAGGTTGGCCAGCTCGGGCCCGAGCACGTAGCAGTCAGAGCACAGGCTGTGCACCGTGTTCGCCCCCGGGATGAGGATCTGGTTCACGTACTCGTCCCGGGTCCCCCGGAAGAAGCTGGACAGGTTGGGCTCGTTCCACATCCCCCAGTGCTTGACCGTGCTCTGGTACCGCCCGAGGGCTGCGGTCAGGAAGTCGATCCAGGCGTTGGCCACGGTGGGCAGCGCATTTCGGCACCAGTTCAGCTCGTTGGGATCCGCGTCGTTGCACGGCTGCGCCGCCCAGGACGGGGTGTAGGCCACGGTGACGAAGACGTGCAGCCCGAGGGAGGCCGCGTGGTTCATGAACCGGTCGGCTTCGCCCCAGCCGTAGCTGCCCTGGCTCGGCTCGAACTGGAACCAGTTCATGTCGAACCGCACCCAGCCGATGCCCGCGGCGGCCGCCAGGTCCAGCGCGTTGTTGGAGGACTGGTGGGCGTTGACGCCGTAGCGGCACTGCTCGGTGAAGCCGCGGGCAGGCTCGGGCCTGAGAGACAGGCTCAGCAGCACCAATCCCAACCCCGACACCAAGATCTTCACGCGCGACATGCTCGGCTCTCCAGGATCCACAGCGGATCGGTCTTCGCC
>JBDRSE010000300.1:0-17176 GCA_043825095.1 bacterium | reverse complement strand
AGCGGCGGATCTGTCGGGATGGTATCGGCGCTTTGCGAATGCTGGCACCTGCCGGAGATCGATCCGCCGCTTCGCGGCTCAGCTCTCCCCTCCACCCCCTCCGGGGGAACCTCGCTGCGCTCGGGAGGGGGCTGCAAATTGCACACCCGTGAACACATACTCCGCTTTCAAGGCCCGAGGCGGACAATTGTCATGTAGATGCGATGCACCCCCCCGAGTATTGTCCGGTCGCAGGCGTTATTCGCGCAACCTCTCTCGCGTCACAGCCTCCGAAGGCTCGGCTCGGTCCGGCTTCCTGAAGCGCCCGCCGAGAAATAATCCGATCGCTCAGTGCGCCGATCCATCCCGGCTCGCTTCGTTGCTCCTCGTTACATATCTGCAAGTATGCGCCTCGTCGCGCCTTGCGAGCCGGGCGTCTCGGCACCCTGAGCTGAACGACTAATACCTCGACTGACGCACATTCCTCCCTTCGGACCTGGCTGACAACACCGCACTCTCCTCTGGCGGCACGGACGAGGGGCGAGCTCGCGAACGACCGGGCGTGCCTGCGATCTTTCTTCGCACATTAAAAAAACACCGGCACGCCCGGACGTTGGCCGCATCACCCGACGCATGTGCCCGCGCCCTACGCTCGATGTCCGGAGCTTGTCGGCCCTTCGGGGGGAGAAGGATGCCCCGCCTCGTGTCGAGGAGGGACCGACCGGATCTGGCCGACCGGAACGGTTGTCCGGCAGGGGAGATTCCGGGTAGACTCGGGTCCGCTCACCTCGGACGCAGGAGGACGATCCATGAAAGTCGCAGTGACCGGCTCGTCGGGGTATCTCGGCCAGCTCGTGCTGCGCCGTCTCGACGCGGATCCCGCCGTGGGGTCGATCCTCGGGCTGGATCTCTTTCCGTCGCAGTTCGACTCGCCGAAGCTCACCCAGCAGTTCGCAGACGTGCGGACCGCCGATCTGCGGCGGTACTTCGCAGGCTGCGACGCGGTGCTGCACCTGGCCTTTGTGGTGTCTCCGCCCAAGCACAAGTCCATGGCCGACATCGAGGCGATCAACGAAGGCGGGAGCCGGCGGGTGTTCGAGGAGTCCATCGAGGCGGGCGTGCCACGGATCGTGTTCGCCAGCTCCGCGGCCGCCTACGGCGCCCACTGGGACAACCCGCCGGTGATGACCGAGGACCAGCCGCTCCGACCCAACGACTGGTGGTACTACTCCCGCACCAAGGGACGGACGGAGCGCATGTTGGACGACCTGCAGCGCCGGCACCCCGACGCGATCATCGTGCGGCTGCGGCCCTCCATCTTCCTGGGACCCACGACCGACAACCCCATGGGGCGCATGTTCGCCGCGCCCGTGATGTTCCTGGTGGAGGGGGAGCGGATCGTGGATCTCGCCTGGGACGACGACGTGGCCGAGGCCTTCCGGCTCGCCCTGCACCACCCCGAGTCGGACAGCTTCAACCTGGCCGGGGCGGATCCATGGTCGATGAAGGACTACGCCGACCGGATCGGCAAGCGGATGGTTCCCATCCCACGGGGCGCCTTCCTGGCCTTCGCGCGCCTCGGACGGGCGAGCGGGCTGCTGTCTCAGGGGTACTTCGAGTGGGCCCGGGCCATCACCGCGGGCCCCATCGTGGTGTCGGCCCAGCGGGCCCGGGAGCGGCTGGGCTGGAGGCCGCGCCTCGACGCGGTGGGCACGCTGATGGAGTTCGCCGAGAGCCGGGGGCTGCTGCGCTGAGACGCGCAGTGAGACGCGCAGTGGGAACGGAGACGCACCGATGACCGATTTCATGGACGTGGAATCCTCGCAGCGCAGCCTGAAAGAGCTGGCGCCGCGGCTGAAGATCCTCGCCGACCACCTGCCCGCCTGGGTCCGCGACCTGGAGGAGTGGCAGGCCAAGGCCAGGGAGTTCGGCAACCGGCACGTGCGGCCCCGGGCGCTGGCGATTGATCGGGAGTGCAGCCGCGACCCCGGCTACTTCGACTGGGACCTCATGCGCAGCGCCGCGCCCTACGGCTTTTTGTCCACCGCGATTCCCGCGGCGGTGGGCGGCGGAGGCCAGATGACCACGGCCACGGCCGTCATCATGGAGGAGCTGTGCGCCGCCTGCTCGGGCGTGGCCAACATCTTCGGCGCCAACGGGCTCGGCCTGTCCGGCATCCTGCTGTCCATGGACTTCTATCACATCGACCGCTCGGTGACCGAGGTCGCCGCGGCGGAGCGGCGCGGGGAGCCGCTGATCTTCGCGGCCGCCATCACCGAGCCCCAGGCCGGCTCGGACGTGGAGGACGCGGGGTACCTGCGCACCGCCAGGCTGATGTCCGAGGCCCGACCCGTGCCGGGCGGCTACCTGCTCAACGGCCGCAAGGTGTTCATCAGCAACGGCTCGGTGGCCACCTACACCACGGTGACGCTGCCCCTGGACAAGCGCCGCCCGGTGGAGACCTTCTCCACGTTCCTCGTAAAAAAGGGCGACCTGGGCTTCTCGGTGGGGCGCATCGAGGAGAAGATGGGCATGAAGGCCTGCCCGGCCACGGAGCTGATCTTCGAGGACTGCTTCGTGCCGATTGAAAACCGCATCGGCCCCGAGGGAGAGGCCATGCGCGGCGTGGAGGTGGTGCTGGGCGCCTCCCGGGGACCCGTGGGAGCCATCGCCACGGGCGTGGCCCGGGGCGCCTTCGAGCGCTGCGTGGCGTTCACCAAGCGCAAGCGCTCCGGCGGGCGCCGACTCATCGAGCACCAGTGGGTGCAGCTCCGGCTGGCGGACATGGCCCGCAAGATCCACTGCGCGCGCCAGGCCTACCTCGACGCCACCATGGCCTTCGACTTCCAGGGCGTGCCCAAGATCATGAAGACCGCCTCCTCCCGGGTGCTCATGGACCTCGTGCCCCAGGCGGTGCGCAAGAGCGGGCTCGTGACCCGGGCGCTCCGCTCGGACGCGGTCCGGGAGACCACACGCCGGACCCTGGAGCGCCAGCTCGACCCGGACGACCAGCGCCACATCCAGCAGTACTCCTCCATGGCCAAGGTCACGGGGAGCGACGTGGCCGTGGAGGTGGCCGGGGAGGCGCTCCAGCTCGTCGGGCTGGAGGCGTCCCTGCACCGAAACGAGCTGGAGAAGATCTTCCGGGACGCCAAGCTCACGCAGATCTACGAGGGCACCAACCAGCTCAACCGCCACAACATCTTCCAGAGCCTGTTCCCCGGGGAGGCCCACCATGTCGCCTGAGGCGCCGCAGGGCTTCCACATCGACGAGGTGCGGCAGACCGCCACCAGGTTCGCCGCGCGGCACATCGCGCCTGGCGCCGCAGACCACGACCACGGGCCGCCGACGTTCCCGGCGGGCGTGTTCGCCCAGGGCCTGGAGGCCGGCTTCGACCGGTTCGTGCTGCCGGAGAGCGCCGGCGGCTTCGGTTTCCACGGGATCGATCTCTGCGCCCTGGTGGACGCGCTGGCCCTCTCCTGCGCCGGGCACGCCATGGTCTTCGGCGTGCACGCCGCCGCGGTGGCCGCGCTCCACCGGGCCGGCGCCGGCGCCAGCGCCGACGCCCCCCTGGGCCGCGTGCTGGAGGCCGGAGCGCCCCTCGGAGTGGCCCTCCCCGACCCCGCCCCGGAGGCCGCCCCGGAGGCCGGCGCGCTCGCGCCGACGCTGCGGGCGCTCGGCGCGAAGGAGCGCACGCTCCGCGGCGACGCCGGCCTGGCCTTCAACGCCGGGCCCGCCGGGTTCCTGTTGACCTTTGCCGTCGCCGAGGAGGGCGAGCCCCTGGCGTTGCTCCTCGCGGATGCGGATGCGGACGCGGACGCGGGCGCGGACGCGGGCGCGGACGCGGGCGCCTCCCTCTACGGCCCCCTCGAGGCCGCGCTCGGCCTGAGAGCCCTGCCCCTCGCCTCGACACGGCTCGACGGCCGCTCCGTCGCAAGCCACGAAGTTGTCGCCAAAGGCGAAGCGGCCGTGCGGCTCTACGAGGAGCTCCTCGCCGGCCTCTGCCGGGTCACCGCCGCCGCGGCCGCGGGCCTGATGCGGCGCGCGCACCGGACGGCCCTGGAGTACACCGCCGACCGCTACCAGGGCGCAAAGCAGATCATTGACCACTCCCACCTGCGGGGGATCCTCGGATCGATGTCGGCCCGGGCCATGGCCGCCCAGGGCGCGGTCTTCCACGCCGCCCTGGTGGGCGACGACACCCGGCTCGCCGTGGGCACCAAGGTCACCGCCACCGAGGACGCGCTGCGCGGCTGCACCGACGCGGTGCAGCTCCTCGGCGGCTATGGATACATGCGAGACTACGGCCTGGAGAAAGCGATGCGGGACGCGGCCGTGCTGGGCCTGCTGCCGATCTCCAACGCCCGGGCCGAGCAGTTGATCACGGCGCAAGAAAAGGCGGCGCTGTAAATGGGAACCAACCGCTCACCGTATAGGCAGCACGGCGCCCCCGCGCTGCGCGGGCTTCCCCTTGAGGGGACGGGAGGGGTGTCTTGAGCCGCGGAGCGGCGGATCTGTCGGTCCGGTTTCGGCGACGTGAAAGCCCGGTCGCCTCCGGAGATCGATCCGCCGCTTCGCGGCTCCATCGCCCCCTCCGCCCCCTCCGGGGGAACCCTCGCTGCGCTCGGAGGGTGCCGCAAATAGCACCCGGTGAGCACATACGAGGAGACGAAAGATGAGCGAGTTCTTCGACGGCGTGAAACAGTGGGAGTTCGACTGGGAAGGGCGGAAGGGGAAGCTCCCGGTCTTCTACTACGACAACACCACCCTGAACGCGATCTTCACCGCCTCCACCCGCGCGGTGAAGCCGCTGCTGCCCCATCAGGACATGCGCCCCATCGAGCTCTTTCCGGGGCGGTGCCTCGCCGCCTTCACCTGCTTCGAGTACCGCAAGACCGACATCGACCCCTACAACGAGGTCAGCGTCTCGTTCCCCATCACCTTCGGCAAGCCGTCGATCCCCGGGCTCACCGCGGCTTTCCAGATGGCGCGGCGCCACTTCACCACCTTTGTCTGGCAGCTCCCCGTGACCACCGAGGTGGCCCGCGTCGGCGGGGTGGAGCTCTACGGCTATCCCAAGTTCCTGGCCGACATCGACTTCGTCCGCGACGCGCGCACGATCCGCTGCGACCTGTCCGAGAACGGCGACAAGATCCTGTCGCTGGAGGGCGCGGTGCTGCCCACCCAGCGGGGGGGCGTGAACCGCTACGTCAGCTACACCATCAAGGACGACATCCCGCTCGCGGTGAACGTGTACCAAAACCCCATCGAGCTCGGCCAGAGCCGCCGCCGGGGCGACGCCCGCCTATCGCTGGGCACCTCGCACCCCATCGCCGCCGCGCTCGGGTCCCTCAAGCTCAGCGACCACCCCATTCTGTACCAGTACTGTCCGGTGAACGAAGCGATCCTCTTCGCCGGGCGGAACCTCATCGACGACTGAGACTGCGCCCGGCCCTCCGGTTTTCCACGTACGCATCCGGCGAGTCGAAAACTGAGCCTCTGAATTTCGCGATCTTTCGTGATATATTGCCACGCGGGAACCCTTGTGATCCGGATGTGAAGCGACAGGAGTGAGCCGATGAGTCGTCGTACCAGCCTGGTGGTGTTTCTGGGGATTCTGTTGACGTGCGCAGCGGCGTTCGGAGCACGGGCGCCGAATTACAACGTGCTGCAGAGCGCGCAGCCTGCCCGGGTGGGCGCGGCGCGGCCCCTCGGTGACGTCGCGACCTGGGGCGTGGTGGCCTCCAGGGACGAGCTCCGCGGCGTGCCGACGTTTCTGTTCGCGTCCCGTCAGAACCAGCCCGTGCCCGCCGGGATCCGGGCGACACCCGAGGCGGTGGGCCGCTTCTTCGTGGAGCGGTACGCGCCCTTCTATCGGCTGCTTCCCACGGCCTTGAGCACGGCGTACGTGGACCGGGTGCACGACACGGGTCAGCGCGGGATCATCGTGGTCTTCCGCCAGGAGATCGCCGGGGTGGAGGTGTACCAGACCGCGATGAAGGTGCTGTTGACCCGAGACCTGGAGCTGGTGGCCATCGGCGGGAACCTGCACGAGGCGGCGACCCCCGAGGATCTGCGGCACGACCGCGCGTTCCACTGGAGCCGGCCCGCCGCCCTGGCCGAGGCCGTCGGTGATCTGTACGGGGTCACGATCCCGGTGAGTCGGTTGTCCGACCTTCGAATCGCGAAGGCGGGGTACCGCTACTTTGCGCTGCGCCCCACCGCGGCCACCCAGGCCGCGGGGCTGCGGTTCCACCGGCCGGCCCGGGTGAAGCCGGTGTTCTTCCCCCTGCCGGACCGGATGGTGCCGGCGTACTACCTGGAGCTGGTGGCCAGCGACCTGGACACCCAAGGCGTGGGCGTGGGTGTGGACGTGTACGGCTACGTCGTCGCCGCGGACGACGGGCGCGTGCTGCAGCGGCGCAACCTGACCCAGCACGACGCCTACACCTACCGCGTGTGGGCCGAGCCGGGCGGGCTGAACACGCCCCTGGACGGCCCCATCGCCGACTACCAGCCGCATCCGACCGGGACCCCGGACGGCACCTTCCCGGCGTTCGTCCCTTCGACGCTGATCACCATCGAGGGCTTCAACACGAACCCCAACGGTGTGGCCGACCCGTGGCTGCCCGTGGGCGAAGACATGACCATGGGCAACAACGTGTACGCCCACATCGAGCTCGAGCCGCCGAACGGCGCCAACTTCGGCGACGTGCGGGGGCACACCAACAGCCCGAACACCTTCGACTACACCTTTGATCACGGGATCGCGCCCTGGGCGAACGACGACCAGCTGCAGGCCGCGGTGGTCATGCTCTTCTACACGAACAACTGGCTGCACGACTACTTCTACGACTCCGGCTTCACCGAGGCCGCCGGCAACGCCCAGCAGGACAACTACGGCCGCGGCGGCGTGGACGGCGATCCCCTGGAGGCGCAGTGCGAGGGGCAGTCGGACGTGTTCTACAACAACGCCTCCATGTCCACCCTGGCCGACGGCGAGTCGCCCTTCATGCTCATGGGCTTCTGGACGAGCTCTCCGCAGCTGACCGCGGACGGCTCCTCGGTGTCCTGCCGCGGCGCGAGCTTCGGCACCCCCAGCTACGACCTCACCGCCGGTCTCGTGCTGGTGGACGACAGCTCCGGGGACGTCACCGACGCGTGCCAGAACCCCACCAACAACATCTCCGGCCAGGTCGCGCTGATCGACCGCGGGACCTGCACCTTCGCCTCCAAGGCGGAGCGGGCCGAGGCCGCCGGCGCGGTCGCGGTGATCATCGCCAACCACACCGCGGGCGACGGCGCCATGGACATGCCCAACGAGCAGCCGCCGCTGAACATCACGATCCCCTCGGTGTCGGTGTCCTACGAAAACGGCGAGCTGCTCAAGGGGCTGCTCGGCGGCGGGAACGTGCAGGTCACGCTGTTCAAGGACGACGCCGCGTTCCAGGGCGCCATCGACAACGGCGTGGTGGCCCACGAGTGGGGCCACTACATGCACATGCGGATCGTGAGCTGCGGCAGCGATCAGTGCGGCGCCCAGAGCGAGGGCTGGGGCGACTTCATCGCGGACCACATGACCATCGCCGAGGGCGACGACCTCATGGGCACCTACGCCAGCGGCCTGTACTCCATCGCCAACCGGGCCAACGCGGGCTACTTCGGGATCCGGCGCGTGCCCTACTCCGCGGACTTCTCCAAGAACGCGCTGACCTTCCGGCACCTCATGGACGGCGAGCCGCTGCCGACCTCGCACCCGGTCCGGGCGAACAGCTCCTCCAACTCCGAGGTCCACAACGCCGGGGAGATCTGGTGCTCCGTGATGCACGAGGCCTACATCGCCCTGCTCGGCGAAACCTTGGGTGGGACTCCCCGGTACACCTTCGCCGAGGCCCGCCGGCTCATGGCGGACTACACCGTGGCCGGCATGATCCTGGCCCCGAACGCGCCGACCTTCACCGAGCAGCGGGACGCGATCCTGGCCGTGGCCGCGGCCCACGACCCCCAGGACATGCAGCTGCTGGCCGCGGCCTTTGCGCGGCGCGGCTTCGGCACCTGCGCCGAGTCCCCCGACCGCTACTCCGACGACTTCGCCGGCGTGGTGGAGAGCTTCGAGCTCGCGGCCAACATGCAAATCCACCGCGTCACCATCGACGACAGCGTGCTGTCCTGCGACAACGACGGGCTGCTCGACGCGACCGAGATCGGCGTGGTAACCGTGACCCTGCAGAACACCGGCACCGCGCCGCTCACGGGCGCCGAGGCCTCGGTGTCGTCATCAGACCCCCTGGTCAGCTTCCCGAGCGGCGCCACCACGACCTTCGGCACCATCCCGCCCTTCGAGACGGGCACGGCCACGATCCAGCTCGCCCTGGGCGAGATGACCGGCGCCGGAGACATCGACCTGGACGTGACCGTGATCCACGGCGAGACGTGCAACACCCAGGTCGGCCACTACCAGCTCCACCGGGTCAACTTCGACGAGCTCCTCGGGGCCTCGGCCACGGACGACGTGGAGAGCGAGCAGGTCTCGTGGACCGAAACGAGCGAGGGCGACGTCAGCGGCGTGTGGGCCCGGGTCGAGGATCCGCAAGTCCCGGGGAACCACCTGTGGTACGGCGTGGACATGGGCAGCTTCACCGACACGCGGATCGAGTCGCCGCCCCTCGAGGTGAGCGCCACCGAGGACTTCCGGATCACCTTCGTGCACCGCTACAGCTTCGAGTACAGCAACTCCACCTACTGGGACGGCGGCGTGATCGAGATCAGCGCCAACGGCGGCGACAGCTGGTTCGACGTCAACCTGGACGTGGACCCCGGCTACGACGGCCAGCTCACCGACCAGTCCGGGAACCCGCTGTCGAACCGCTGGGCCTACGCCAACGAGAGCCCCTCCTGGCCCGGCACCGACACGGTGACCCTCGACTTCGGCACGACCTACGCCGGCGAAACCGTGCAGGTGCGCTTCCGCATCGGCACGGACCAGGCGGCCGGCGGCCACGGCTGGGAGATCGATGACATCGCCTTCGAAGGCGTCACCAACACGCCCTTCGCCGTGATCCAGGAGGACGACCGGACCTGCTTCGAGCCCATCGCCGACGCCGGGCCGGACCAGACCGTGGCCCCGGGCGAGCTCGTGACCCTGGACGGCTCGGGCAGCCGGAACCCCGTCGGCGGCAGCCTCACCTATCAGTGGACCCAGCACAGCGGCCCGGACGTCACCCTGGACGGCTCGGACACCGAGGCGCCCACCTTCACCGCGCCCGACGTGACCGACGACACGGTCCTCGGCTTCCAGCTCACGGTGAACAGCCCCGAAGGCCAGGACAGCGACGAGGTCCTGATCACGGTCTCCACCGGCAGCGCCACCGGAGACGGCGGCGTGGACGGCGGCACCAACGGCCTCGGCAAGGGCCGCGCCTGCTCCTGCTCCGGCGGCACCGGCACCGGCACCGGCACCTCCACCCCGCCGGCCGGCCTACTGCTGCTCCTCTGCGCCCTCGTGCCCTTCCTCCGCCGCCGCCGCGGCTGACAACGCCGCCGCGGCTGACACCACCGCGGCTGACACCACCGCGGCTGACAACGCCACCGCGGCTGACGCCGCCGCCGCGGCTGATTCCGCCGCTGTCCCGGCGCTCGACGCCGTTTAGGAGGGACTCATGAAAACCACCAGCGCTGGACCCGGCTACAGAATCGTGGATTTCGCGCGCATCCGAGAGGCGGTGATCGACGTCCTGGTTCCGGCAGAAAAGAAGCACATGATCCACGTGCTCTTCGAGGCCGACGTCACGGACGTCCACAAGCACCTGAGGGAGCGGAAGGCCGAGGCGGGCAAGGCTCCGTCGCTCACGGCGTTCCTGATCAAGTGCACGGCCGACGCGGCCATGACGGACAGGCGCCTGACCGCCGTCCGCGTCGCCCCCAGAAAGCTCGCGCTCTTTGATGACATGCACGTCAACTGCATGGTGGAGACGTCTGTGGACGGCCAGAGCCATCCCCTGTCCCGCATCATCCGCCAGGCGAACAGGAAGAGCGTACAGGAGGTCCACGAAGACCTCAGTGCGTTTACGGAGGAGGAAAAGCAAGCGCAGCTCCGCACCGTCCGCAAGTTCGCGAAGCTGCCCAGGAGCATCAGATCCGTCCTCATGGCATCCTTCGTGAGCAACCCCAAGAAGATCCCCAGCGCAGGGTTCAACGTGCTCTTCACCTCGGTCGGCATGTTCGGCGCCGGAGGCGGACACGTCCTGCCGTACACCCAGTACCCCCTGTGTATCGGCGTCGGCGGCATCAGCAAGAAGCCCGGCCTTGTCGAGGATCGCATCGAGCCCCGCGAGTTTCTCTCCATCACCGTCACCTATGACCACGACATCACTGACGGCGCCCCAGCGGCTCGCTTCGCCCAGGCGCTGAAGGACCTGATCGAGAAAGGGCACGGCCTCCTCGCCGAACCCGCTTGATCTCGGGCTCGGCGGCGCGCCCTCCCCCCCACGCCCCTCTCCCCTCCCCCCGCATCCCTCTCCCCTCCCCCCGCGTCCCCTCGGCTCAGTCGAAAAGCCCCTTGAGGGCATAGGGCTTGTCGAGCTTGACGGTGTAGGTGAACCGCAGCTTGCGATTGCCCTTGGGGGTCGGAAAGACGATCTTGGAGACGGCTTTTTCGAGACAGCGTCGCAGTGGACGGTGCTTCGGATTGGAGCGGGGCACGCTCACACGCCGCACCCGGCCGTTGCCGGCGACGGTGATGGTCAGGGTGACCGTGGCGCTAAACCGGCTTTTCGTATCGAGTATGGGCGGCTGCCGTCGACGACCACGTCGACGGCGACGGCCAGAGGGCACCGGCAGGTGACGGTCGCCGCATTCTTTCAGCTTCTTCGTATAGTACCCCTTGAGAAAGGCGCTGGCGCCCTGGGCCGTCAGTTGTCCACGGCCAATCACCCGACTCATGTCCTGCTGGAGGGCGCGCTCTCGCCTTCGACGCTCTTCAGGCGTGGGGGCGGAACCCAGCCCCAGGATGCGGGGGTCGACAACACCGCCGCCGGGCGCAGGGCCCCGGCAGACCTTGAGCTTCTCCTGAGCCTGCGCCAGCGCGGCCCGAACGGCCATGAGCTTCGAGACCGTGTCCCGGTGCTGCGCCTGCGACCGCGCGGCGACCGTCTTCCAGTGGTCACGCCGGGCGCGAAGCCGGGCGGAGGCCTGGCTCGCCTGCTCGAAGCGCTGCTGGTTGCGGTCGGCCCGGGCCACCGTTCGGCGATGGAGCTCCGGGTCCACGCCGCAAGCAGCCACCAGGCCCGCACAGGTGCAAATCGACACCACGATCACGATCCGGTTCACTATCATACTCATTTGAGCTCCATCCGAGAACGCTCGGCCCCGCCCGGGAGAGGAGCCGAGTATGGCGCGAACCCACAACGCGGATCAATCCGGGGTTTCCACTCTCCCTCCGATTCTGCGGCTCATTGTTCTTAGCCAGTGTTCTTCTTCGCCATTAGGTCGCGGGATGTTTTGTTTTCTTGGGGTCGGATTCCGGCGTCGTTCGAATGATCGCGGGGTCGGCGTAATATTGGTGAGGCGGACGCGGTGCGCCGTTGTATGCTGACGGCCATGGATCCGCCCCAACAGTCTGAGCCGACCGAAAACGCAGACGGCGTCGACCTGACGTTGATCCGCTGGATGTTGTCCCTGACTCCTGCCGAGCGCATGGAGCACATCGAGGGCATCGCGCGGTCGCTTCAGGAGCTGCGAGAGCTGAATCGTGAGCAGTAGTCTACTCACCCTGCTGCGAACCCTCGCCGAGCGCGAGATCGAGTTCATGGTCGTCGGAGGAATGGCGGGCGTGCTGCAAGGCGCACCCGTTGTCACCGCCGATCTCGACATCGTCCACCGCCGATCAAACGACAACGTCCAGCGCCTGCTGTCTACCCTCATAGACCTGGAGGCGGTCTTTCGAGGAGACAGCCGCAAGCTCGAGCCCAAGGCGTCCCACCTCATGGGGCAGGGGCACGTCCTGCTCATCACCCGACTCGGCCCCCTGGACGTTTTTTGCGAGGTCGGCGGCCGGGGATTCGAGGAGCTGCTACCTCACTGCGACTCGATGCAGCTCGGGCAGCAGCTCGAGGCCCAGGTCGTCAGGCTCGACGAGCTCATCCGGCTGAAGCGAGCCGCCGGCCGCCCCAAGGATCTGGTGGCGCTCCCCATCCTCCAGGCGACGCTCGACGAGCTGCAGAGAAAAAAGTAACCCGTCCCGGGCCGAAAATGCGTCGACGCAGATCCCCGGAGACTCCTCTTCTGGTTCGAATCAGTGGGTCCAGTGGGTGCCGCAGAAGGCGCATTCGTACTCGGTGACGCCGGTGACCCCGGCGAGAAATGCCGTGTTGGGGTCAGACCCCATCACGGCATTTCTCGCCTGCGTTGATTTGGCACACGACGGGGTCCGGGCGATCTCAACGCGGCAGCAGTGGAATGCCGAGAGCCCGTCCGTTGCTCCGCACGCGCCGGTCCAGGCTCAGCAGCGCCAGCGCGGGCATTGCCGAGCGAGCCTCCAGGGCGGAGGCGAGATGGATCGCATCGAGGGAGCGCACCGGCTCGACAGGGAAAGGCTGGCGTGCGCGCTCCACGACCCCGGCGGCGATCCGGGAATGATGCCAATGTGCGGACGCCTGGCTCATGATCGTTCGACGCCGCTCGATCTCAGGCTCGTCGATCAGGCTCGAGGCGAGGGCACGATTGAAGACGCGGTCGCACTCGATCAGGGTCAGCTCTGACGTCACCACGATTTGGGCGTCTCGCAGCAGCTGCGCGACATTGGCCCCGGGCGACTCTCCCAGCAGCCACGAGAGCACGGCGCTCGACTCTGCATAGAGGATCACCGCTCGTCCTCGCCACGCTCCTCGTCGAGCAGGCGAGTCGCCGTTCCATCGCCTGCGATGCGCGTCAGGCTCGGGTAGGCCTCGGAGAGGTTCTCCGACGCACGCGTGATCCGCCCCGCCGCAATGAGCGCCTCCAGCCCCGGGTAGCGCCGTTCACCCCCGGATTGCGGAGGCACCAACTCGGCAACCACCACGGATCGGTCGGTAATCAAGACCCGCTCCCCGGCCCGGACCCGTCTCAGATAGGCCGACAGCTTGTTCTTCAGCTCGCGAATGCCGACGGAAACCATACTCTATTGTAGCCACATGTAGCCACAAAGACAAGCAGGTAATATTCACGCGTACGAGGTGATGCGCCCCTGCCCTTGTTGACGACGTGGTGTGCCATTTCTCGATCCCGTCGTGTACGGATATTGGAACCGCGCAGATTTCCGAGGATTACGAGCGCCACACTCCGGGCCGCCAATTCGCCCTTCAGCCCGTCAGCCGACCTCTGAGGCCGCCCTCGCAGGCAATTTGCACGGCGGCCTGCCGAGATCAAGAATCCTCGGATGAACGCTTTGCCGTCTGCCCTCCGGTTCCTCCTGCTAACCTTCGCCGGCTGGGTCAACCGCAAACAACAGAAGGTCATCGAATACCTACTCGAAGAAAACAGCGTCCTACGAGAGCAGCTGGGCGGACGTCGGCTACGGCTGAACGACGAACAGCGCCGACGCCTGGCAGCCAAGGGCAAGGCCCTCGGCAGGGCGGCTCTTCGTAAGTTCGCCGGGATCGTGACGCCCGACACGATCCTGCGCTGGTACCGGAAGCTTTATGCCGACTCCCGGATTATGCCGACTACGGAGTGGATCTTGCGGGTGAGGCAGGGGTGTGCTGGGCCGACCGCGGACCCGAAGAGACATCGAAGAGCTCGTCATCACGATGGCGAAGGGCAACCCCACCTGGGGGTACACGAGGGGAGAATGAGCTCATCGCTGCGGTCGCGGAGGAAACCGATGGCGAGGGACCAATCAAGTGTCGTGAGCGCCAGGGTGGCGTGCTGAAGTTCTACTACCGCGACGCTGCCTGAAGGCCGCTGTGACGAGTGGACCGTGGGACCAGTCACCGGTCCAGGTGCGTGCCCGCACCGGCGTTCGACCGTTCATGCGTCTCCCCAGCGGGAATCGGAGAGACCACTTGCCCGAGACTCGATCCACATCTGGATAGCGTCTTCCACCGCGAGCCCTTGCATTGAGCGCCAAGGTGCCGGATCTGCGTCGGCCATGTTTAGGCACACGACGCCGTGGCAACCTACGAAGCCAAGGTCGTCGCAGCCTGCCGCAAGCGGGTGCTCGGCGCTCGGTAGGCTGCCGTTGTACTCTGCCTACTGGGTACTCTGCCTACTGGGTGTCCCAGGGTGCCGGAAGCTGGTAGGGCGTGAGCCGGTCGATGGAGTTTCCGTCGCCCGTCTGACCGCGGTAGGTGTCGCCGAAGCACCAGACGTCTCCGCTGTCGAGGGCGGCGCAGGTGTGGCCCGAGCCGAGGGTCATGTCAGCGACCGGTCCGGGTAGCAGCACCTCTGTGGGATGCCGCCACTTCTCGTCCACGATTCCGAGGCCGAGCTGGCCGCTGCTGTTGGCGCCCCAGCACCACAGAGCTCCGTCACTGCGTCGGGCGCAGGTGTGGGCCCCGCCGCAGGCCATCGCCACTATTTCGGTGATCCCTTGTACGGGCACCGGTCCGTCTCGTGGATCGTAGGTGAGGTCACCGAGCTGACCGCCGATGTTGCCCCCCCAGCACCAGGCCGTGCCGCTGTCGGTCCAGGCGCAGACGTGCTGGCCGCCGACCGCGACGCCGATGGCCGGGTCGATGCCGGGCACGACGATCGGTGTGGCCGAACTGGATTCGGCGGTCTCGACGCCGAGCTGGCCGTAGTAGTTGGCTCCCCAGCAGCGCACGACCCCGTCCTGCGACACGGCGCAGGTGTGGTACTGGTCCGCGCCGATGGCGATCACGTTGGTCAGCCCGGGCACCTGGGCCGGCTCCGGGCGCGACGCATCGGTGGTGGTCGGATCGCCGAGCTGGCCGCTGTAGTTGGCTCCCCAGCACCAGACAGAGCCGTCACCCTTGAGGGCGCAGCTGTGCCACTTCCCGCTCGCCACGGCCGAGTAGGGGCCCGGTTGGAGGATGGGCAGCGGCGCGTCCCGGGCCTCGTGGTTGCCGTCGCCGAGCTGGCCGCTGTAACCGTCGCCCCAGCAGTAGACTTCGCTGTCCAGCCCGAGGGCACAGTCGTGACCCTCTCCAGAGGCCAGGCGGTCGGTGGGGACCATGCCCGGCAGCTCCACGGGAGCATCGATGGAGTACGGATAGTGCTGGGTGATCTCACCGTGATCGGTCTCGCCCCAGCACCAGACGTCTCCGCTTTGGGTCACCGCGCAGGTGCGGTAATCCTCGGACGAGAGCGCGATCGCGTCACCGAGGCCGACGGCCTGAACGGGGCTGAAGAAGTCCTTCGGTGTGCCGTCGCCGGTTCCGCGCCAGTAGTTGTACCCCCAGCACCACAGGCGCGTATCAGCGGCCTGGGCGCAGGTGACGGTGAAGGCCGCCACCGACGCCACGTTGTCCACTCCGGCCACGACCGTGGGCGTGGAGTGGGCCGTGTAGGTGCCGTCGCCCAGGTTGCCGCGGTAGTTGCCACCCCAGCACCAGAGGGAGCCGTCGTCGGTCACGGCGCACGTGTGGCTCACGCCCGCCGCCATGTGCACTACCGACGCGAGGCCGGGCACCCGGATCGGCTCGAGACTCGAGGCGTCGGTGTCGTTGCCGAGCTGTCCTACAAGATTGTTGCCCCAGCACCAGGCCTCGCCGCCGGCCGTCCAGGCGCAGGTGTGGAGGCTGCCCAGGGTGACGCCCGCCGCGTCGGTGAGCCCCTGCGCCTGCACCGGGACCGCGGAGCTGACAGTGGTGCCGTCGCCCAGGTTGCCGCGGTAATTGCTGCCCCAGCACCAGACCGTGCCGTCTTCACGCAGCGCGCAGGAGCGGCTGTTTCCGGCCTGGATGTCGCGCGCGTCGTCCAGGCCGACGACCTGCACCGGGAGGTCGGCGTGATCCGTGGTACCGTTGCCCAGGGCGCCGGAGAAATTGCCGCCCCAGCACCACGCCTGGCCGTCCTCGGTGACAGCGCACGTGTGGTAGTCGCCGGCCGAGGCCGTGATGACGGGATCGATGGCGGTGGGGAAGCCGGGCCACATGACGATGTCGTAGATCGACTCGAAGCCGAGCTGGCCGTACGAGTCGCTCCCCCAGCACCACAGGCTCCCGTCGTCCTTGATCGCGCAGGTGTGGCTGCCGCCGACCGTCACGGCCACAGCGGTCTCCATGTCGTCCACCTGCACCGGGGAGCTGCGGTCGTCACAGGTGTTGTCTCCCAGGTAGCAGGAGTGGTTCGCGCCCCAGCACCAGACCGTGCCGTCGTAGCCCAGGGCGCAGCTGTGATGCTCACCGACCGCCACTCCCACGCTCCAACCGCAGGTGGATTCATCAATGAGACAGGTCTCTGTACAGCTCAGCACACCCCCGGGGTACCCCCGATCCGCGCAGGTCTCGTCACCCACGTCGGGGCCATCGCACTCCTCGGTGTCCTCCCGCACGTCGTTGCCACAGACGGGCCCGGTCTCGCAGCCGCTCTCGTCGAACCGGCAGCCTGAGTCGCAGGTGAGCGTGCCGCCTGTATACCCGCGGCTCTCGCACGTCTGTCCGCCGAGCGCGGTCTGGTCGCAGTCCTCCTCGGCGTTGATCACCGCGTTCCCGCAGCCGCAATCCGCCGGGCAGGACTCCGCCGTCTCCTCCTCGGCGCACACACCATCACCGCACGGCTCGACAACCGGCTCGTCCTTGTTGCAGGAGGCACAGAGCGCCAGCGCTACGATGCACCAGGCAATCCACCCGTGGCGCACCCGAGCGCCGTCCGGCTGCGGTCTCCGTTCGATGACCATGACTCCCTCCCTCTGTGTCTGTCGCGCTCGAGCATTCGGCCGCCCGGCCGCGTGTCGAGCCGTACCCAGTTGCCTACTGGCGCGAGACGCCCGATTGATTATCTCGCGTGCGAGAAGGAGGGGTCAAGGAGCTCATTTCAAATATCGACGTCGTGCGAAAGATCCTGGACCATCTCAAAATCCCCACCGAGGTGGTCCCGGCCCCGCTCGCCCACGGGCCCTGGCGCAGCCAAACCGTGCTGGGCGTGCTCGAGCCCGGACCCGAAGGTGACCGCGATGCGTACGCATCGTACGCATCGGCTTCCAGTGCCCAGCTGGAGGCCTCCTTGGGCCAGGCCCGAGGTCCACCCTCACGGTGA
>JBDRSE010000299.1:0-48576 GCA_043825095.1 bacterium | reverse complement strand
GGCACGGCGCGCGGCGGCTGCTTGCGGCGCGGGGGCACGGCGTGCGGCGGCGCGGCGCGCGGCGGCACGGCGTGCGGAGGCGTGACACCGGGGGTTTCCTGCGTGAACGCGGGGGCCGGCCCTGCGCTCGGTTTCTTCTTCAGCGACGGCTTGCCGCCCCCGAAGCGCCAGCCCGCGTGCAAGGTGAACAGGTGCACGATCTTGTTCTTCACGTCGCCGTTCATGGAGAAGGGCGCGTCCGGGAAGCTGGCCTGGCAGTCCGTGTCGTCGGGCTCGCAGATGTGCGGGACGATCTTGCTGTTGCGGACGATGCGATCGAGGTAGCGCAGCATGATGTAGCCCGCGCCGATCTCCAGCCCGAACTTGAACAGGTAGGAGACGCCGAAGGACCAGCCGATCTTGTCGGCGTCCGGGCTGAGCAGTGTGTAGGTCTCGTCCGGATAGGGCGACTGGTCGTAGATGACCCCCATCCGGAGCTCGAGCCCCTTGGCCCACAATGGGGCGTACTGAACGCCGAGGGCGAAAGACCAGCTATCGACGGAGTCTTTCGGCTCCGCGGTGCCGGAGACCTCGGTGTCGGTGCCCGTCAGGGTGAGCGGCGTCGGAATGTTTACCCGGATCTCCTTGTACACCGAGTAGTCCTGCCAGAACACGTCGAACCCGACGTCCCACTCCTTGGTGATCTGCCAGTTGACGCCGAAGCGCACCAGCTGCGGAAACGTGAAGTCCGCCTCGGCCTTGCAGATGACCTCCTGGCGATCCGCGCTGCCCTTGCGGCACCCCGCGTTCTCCTCGATCAGCAGGTAGAGCGCCTCTGAGTACAGCGACAGGTCATCCTTGAAACGGAACTTGGTCTGGCTGGAATAGCTGAACCCGATACGCAGGCCCTTGAGCCACCTGTTACCGGGCGCCAGGGTGGCGCCGATGTCCCAGAGCAGCCCGGCGTTGAACGCGGCGGACCAGGTGGAGGCCGACAGGTTCAGGCGCCCCTCTCCGTTCCACCACAGCGAGGCCATGCCGTTGGGCCCGCCGAGCCAGAGGGAGCGATCCAGGGTGATCGCCGCCCGCACGGCGGAGACGCCCACGCCGATGGCGAGGCCGGGAATGGGTTCGAAGGCCGCCGCCGCCGTGATGTAGATCGTGTTGATGGTGCCGTACTGGGCGTGGAACCGCTGGGGGGCCATGGAGCAGTCCGTCGGGGCGCCTTGGGCGTCGCGCTCGCAGTCCGGGAAGGCGCCCGTGGCGTTGTGGGGGGAATAGGCCGCGAGCCCGAAGGTCCACCGCTTGAGGCCGAAGCGGCCGGTCAGGCCGGCGTAGGGCAGGATCCCGAAGCCCTTCGGATAGGCGCTGCGGTAGTCACCGGTGTAGGGATCCCGCGGCCGGGTGGACTCCACGGCCGGGGCGTAAATGTTGCCGTTGGCGTCGGGGGTACAGTCGGCGGTCAGGCAGCGGGAGTACCGGCTCTTGGACAGGATCGCCGTGCCGCTGATGTCGATCTGGTAGGGCCCGAGCAGGCTCAGCCCGGCCGGGTTGTGGTACACCGCGGACGTGTCGTCCGGCTTGGCCACGAAGGCCATCTTGGTGGAGGCGCGACCACCGATCAAGGGGATCGTGAACCCGCCCGCGTAGGCCGTGGAAGGAGGAAGCAGCGGAAGCAGCGTGAGCAACGCCAGCAGCGGCAACGCTGCCCCAGCCAGTCTGCGTCGGGACATTCTCGGCTCCTTTTCCGGGTGATCTGCTGTGCATAGTACCCAAATACTCGATGCAGGTCACCTCCTTACGTCGCCTCGGCCAACGGGCCGCGGGCCGCGGGCCGCGGTTCCGCCCACAGAACCACGCTGCCGCCGCGACATGCGGCGGGCGGATGAAGACAATGTGATAGGGGTCAACTGCGGCGGCGCAGGGCGAGCAGGCCGAGCAGGCCGAGCAGCAGCAGGAGCCCGAAGGGAACGGCGGGAACGGCGCGGCCCGCGGCGGAGCAGCCCGAGAGCTCGAACCCGGCGCCGCTGGAGTCCACCATGACGGACACCGGGGCCAGACCGATGGCGCAGTAGTGCTCCACCGGCTCCGGCTGACCCGGCACCGGGCTGGCGTCGGTGGTGATGCACTCGGTGCCCAAGGGGCATAGCAGATCTTCGGTGCAGTCAAGGGAGCAGACGCCGGTGCCAACGATGTTCGACAGGGTGGCGGCGCAGAGGCCGCTCATGCAGTCCGCGCCGTTGAAGCAGAGCTCGCCCACGGCGGCGAGGCCGTCGTTGCAGGTGGCCAGGGCGCTGCAATTGGCCTCCACGGTCACGTCGACGATCTCGGACTGAGCGGAGTTGCCGTGGGCATCCTCTCCAATGGCCCAGAGCTGATGCGCGCCATCCGGCAGAGCGCCTACGTTGAACGAGAAGTCGGGCAGCGTCTCCTTCCGGATGGACGCGCCGTCCACAAAGTACTCCACCGAGTACAGCGCCACGTTGTCAAAGCCGTGGACCAGGGATTCAAAGGAAGAGGCAACGATGGCGCTCTGGCCCGGGGTGGTGATCTCCACCCAGGGCGGCGTGGTGTCGAGCCGGTCGCCGAGCATCTGTTGGAGCACGGCCAGGCTGTCCTGCTCCCAGGTCCCGTCACAGGCAGCCCCCTGCACCGTTCCTGAGTTTCCCCAGTAGGCCTCGCCCATGGGGTTGACCGGATACATGATCGCGCTCTGGTCATCGATGTGCGCCAGACCGAAGGTGTGGCCCGCCTCGTGCACGATGGTGAGCACGAGCTCCTCGAGGTCGGAGCCGTGATCCTCGGAGAACACGAAGCACACGTTGCGCTCGTCCTGGTAGCAGTCGAAGGGCGCGATGCCGAGCACACCCGAAGGCTGGCCGATGGCGCTGGAGTCGCCGCCCACCACCACCATGGAGTACGCGACGCCTGCCGGAGGACGCTCGGTGACCACCAGCAGGTTGGTGTGGGAGTAAAAGTACATAGCCCAGTTCCGGATGGCGTCGATCACCTTGGCGCGGGTGTCCAGGTTGCCCCGCTGGAAGGGCACGTGGTCAAAGGCCGGGATGACCGACGTGGAGTACGGGATGTTGGACTGGTTCTGCTCGGGGTTGTCACTGCCCGGAGTGATGGTCGGGCCCTCGAAGTTGAGATACAGGATCTGCTCGTCGCCCGCCTTGGGCCGATGGATCTCCGACGGGTGCTTCAGCGTGCCGTCCGGGCGATAAGCCCAGGCCGGCGGATTCGGCACGAACGTCACACAGGTGCCATGGGGTAAAACATGCGGGATCATGGTCCCGCGGGGGTGGACCTGCTGCACCTGGGGAAACGCCGCCGCCGGCGCCTGCTGGGGCTCGCTCACGGCACCTTGCGCGGTGGCCGCTGGGTCGGGACCGCTACCCATGCAAGCGAAAAAATGCCCTAAAGCCGCTGAAATCATCACTATTTGTGCCAGGTTCGTCACGCGCTTCATCGGGTCCAATCCGTCAGCCTGGTAGTGGCTGTATCGTATACTAGCCAGCGAAATGGCCTTCGTCTAGGGTTTCGTCCGCATCCAATGCCCTGGGAACAGCACACCCTTTCGATCCAATGACACGCCGAGATTCCCGATGTTGCGGTAATAAACAGACTAGCGCATTTCCAATAGACGGTAGGTGAGGGACCTGGACCAGCTGCCTTTGTCGGGCCAGGGAAGGACGACGAGCTCGGCTGCCTGACCGGCGAGGGGGGCGAGCTCGGCCGGCAGGGAGCCGGGCAGATAGAGCGCCATGCCCGCCTCGGCCGGGAGCTTGACGCCCTTGATCGTAATCCAGAAGGCACCGGCGGTGACGAGCAGCGCGTGGTGGTGGGATTTGCCGTCGGGATTGAGCAGGGCCGTGCGCCCCTGCGGCACGGTGACGACCTGAGGGACCGGCAGGGCCATCCGGGCGAGCTGGATGCTGCCCGGCCGGGAGCTGGTGAACGCGCGAACCAGGAGCAGCGGGTCCGCGCTCGGCTGCGCCTGCCCGGCCCACGCACTGCCGGCCGCGAGCTTGCCGGTCAGGTAGAGCGTCTCCGGCCCGGCCGGCAGGAAGAAGACCAGCACCGCGCACATGGAGGTCCCGGCCGCTGCGAGCCCGTGGGCGCGGCCCGCGGCGATCACGCCGCTCTCTCCGGTCTGCATCACCGTCTGCCGGGTGGCGCCGGAGATCTTCAACGCCCCGCGCAGCACGTGCAGCCCCATGGGCACCCGGTGCTTCACGGGCGGCACCGCCGCGCCCGGCATCAGCCGGAGCACGGTCAGGGACACCCGCTTCCCGGTGACGCTGCGGGGGGTGATCAGCACCTTGGCCGACACCCCCCTGCCGAGGGGCGCCTTGGCCAGCACGTCGCCCATGCGCACGGTGAGCTTGGTCTTCGGCCGCCGGAACCGCAGCGTCACCGGCAAGCGCCGATCCGCATCGGCAGACGGGAAGACAAAGTTCTTGGTGACGTGGCGGAGGCACGCCACGAGCAGCTCGCTGCCGGTGGTGTCGCGGAGCTTTCGCACCGCGGTGACCACGCCCATGGGGCGCACGAGCAGCTCCACCTGCACCTCCCCGCCGACCCGATAGCTCTCCGCCATGGCCAGCTCGTGGCACCGCCGCAGGCGCGCGCGGTACTGCTTGAGGTTGCGCCCCAGGGCGTCCTGCAGCGGGTCCCGGGGCGCGGCGAGGGGGCGCCCGGGCCTGTTCGCGGGTCGGGGCCGGGGCTTGGTCGCAGGGCACGCTGTGAAAAACAGCAGGGTCGGCAGCAGGATGCGGATCATGCCGGGAGTGTACGTCGCTCGGGCGGGGATGGCCAAGGATTCGAACCGGGATATACTGCGGGGTATGGGTGAAAAGCGAGCGCCGCGAACGGAGCGGATCGACGAATTTCGGCTGTTGATACCGAAGCAGGGAGAGATGCGCACCGAAGGGCTGGTGTTCGCAGGGCAGGAGAGCGGCGCAGAGGCGGGGAGCCTGGTGCAGGTGGCAAACGTCGCGGCGCTGCCGGGGATCGTGGGACGGTCCCTGGCGCTGCCGGACGTGCACCAGGGATACGGGTTTCCCATCGGCGGGGTGGCGGCCTTCGACCCGGAGGGCGGCGTGGTGTCCCCGGGCGGCGTGGGCTACGACATCAACTGCGGAGTGCGGCTGTACACCACCGCCCTGTCAGCAGCGGACGTAAGAGGCGAGCTCGACCGGATCCTCGACGCCGTCTTGCAGACCGTCCCCACCGGGGTGGGAGGCGGCCGGGGCGAATCGCTCAAGCCCAAGGCCGCCCGAGGAGTGCTCGAGCACGGGGCGGGCTGGGCGGTTTCCCAGGGCTACGGTGAGCGCGGCGACCTCGACCGGATCGAAGACCGCGGCGTCTTGCCCGCCGACCCGGACGCGATCAGCCGGCGCGCCGTGGAGCGGGGCAGCTCCCAGCTCGGGAGCCTGGGCTCGGGGAACCACTTCGTGGAGCTCGGCCGGGTGGTGGAAATCTACGACCAAGCCACTGCCGCGGCCTTCGGCTTGGAGCCGGACGGTCTGACCGTGATGATCCACACCGGCTCCCGGGGCCTGGGCCACCAGGTCTGCGACGACTTCATCCGCAAGCTCTCCCAGGCGTCGGCCAAGTACGGGCTGCGGCTCCCGGACCGCCAGCTCGCCTGCGCGCCGGTGAACAGCCCCGAGGGCCAGCGCTACCTCGGCGCCATGGGCGCGGCAGCCAACTTCGCCTTTGCCAACCGCCAGGTCATCGGGCACCACGTCCGAGAGGCGCTGGAGCAAGCCCTCGGCATGGGGCCCGCAGAGCTGCGGCTTCGCCTCGTGTACGACCTCTGTCACAACATCGCCAAGCTCGAGGAGCACGAGGTAGACGGGCAGAAACGGCGACTCTGCGTCCATCGCAAGGGAGCGACCCGGGCGCTGCCGCCCGGTGATGCGCGTCTCCCCGAGGTCTATCGGGCCACCGGACAGCCGGTGCTGGTGCCGGGGGACATGGGACGGGCGTCCTACGTGCTGGTGGGCCGGCCGGGGGCGGCGGAATCCTTCTACAGCGCCTGCCACGGCGCGGGGCGAATCATGAGCCGCCAGGGCGCCCTGCGCGCCGCCCGGGGTCGATCCGTGCTGCAGGAGCTGACCGATCGCGGCATTCGGGTGCGGGCGGCGCGACGCCGCACCGTGGTGGAGGAGATGCCCGACGCCTACCGGGACGTCTCCCAGGTCGCGGCCGTGGTGGAAGGCGCGGGCCTCGCCTCCCGCGTGGCCCGCCTCGAACCCCTGGCAGTCATCAAAGGCTGAGGAATTTGCCCACATTCCAGGGGGCTGGTAGATCATCGAATGTCGGGGAATATCTTTCTTCTCCGGCAGGTAGCACTCCTTGGAGGCGCTGTGCGGATTCGATTCTACTGTACCCTGGCCCTGACCTCGGCACTGATCACCTTCGTGACGCTCGCCAAGTGGATGGGGCCGAGGCCCAGACTCCAGGCAGCGCCGATCTCCAGCGCCCCGGCCTTGTCTGTCCGAAGTCAGCTCCCGCGGGCCTCTCGACCCGAGCGCACGACGCAGGTCACGGCCCCGGTCCCTTCGGGCTCCGCCGCGGTCGTCGGAGGGATCTTCCATGCCGACCGCGTGGTGCCCTACTTCCAGAAGGGCCCCGCCGCCCGGGCTCGCGCCCGGCTCTTTCTCGGCGACCTGCCGGGCGCTGTCACGGACCTGCGCGCCGCCCTTGCCGAGCCCAACGTCTCGCAGCCCGCACGGCTGCAGCTCGTGCTGGCGTGGGTCCTCATGCAGCAGAAACACTACGCCGAGGCGCTACAGCTGTTCCTCCAGGCCCGGATCAGCTATCCGGTCCTGGACCACGTCACGACCCACTTCGCGGCGCGCTGCGCCTACCTCACCCACCAGTCGCCCCTGGCGCTGACCCTGGCGCAGGCCGTGGGGGGGCCCGGCCCCTTCACCGCGCGCGCCCAGCTGTTGGCCGGGGACGCGCTCCGTGGACTCGGGCGGTGGAAGGACGCCGCCCAGGTCTATACCGCCTACCTGAGCCGTTACTCCGGCACCCCCGGTGAGGCCGAGGCGCTGCTGCGGCTCGCCCAGGTGCAGTGGAAGGCGCGCGCCGCGTCGCCGGAGCGCATCGCGCGGCTCTTGAGCAAGGCCGACGCCCTCGCGCCCCACAAGGTGTGGGGTCAGCGTGCCCGGACGCTGCTGGCCAAGGTGCTGCAAGGGATCGGTGACAAACGCCTGCGCCGAGGGCTGTCGCGCCCCAGCTGCGCGCTCCTGCTCACGCGCTCCCAGGCGCTGTCGCAGACGCGGCGACTCAAGGAGGCCGCCAAAGACCTGGCCCGGGCGCGCCGGCTTGGGAGCTGCCACTGGAAGCCGCTCTGCCGGGCCGCCACGGCCCTGGGGCGCCTCCAGGCCCAGAAGAAGAAGTACCGGAAGGACGCGCTCAACACGCTCCGTCTGGCGCTGCGCAGCTGCGGCAAGACCCGCCTCCGGGAACACCAGGCCAAGGTCAAATACCTGGCGGCCAAGGTCAACGCCGCCCTGGGGCGAACGAACCGTGCCCTGACGCTGTTTCGGCAGGTGGAGCGGGACCACGCCGAGCACACCTACGCCGACGACGCCGGCTACCGCTCGGCACTGCTGCTGATCAAAACCGGCCGGGCAAAGCAGGGCCTCGCCCGCCTGCGCAAGCTCTCGAACCGGTACCCCAAGGGCGACATGCAGTTCGAGGCGCTGTGGCGACTGGCCTGGGACGCCTACGGGAAAGGGCAGCTCAAGGTCGCTCTCGCCCTGCTCGAGCAGTCCACCCGGATCCAACGCCCGCCGCCGCGGATCGAGGTGCTCGGCCGGGACGGCTACTGGCGCGCCCGGATCCTGGACCGGCTCGGTCGCAAGCAAGAGGCGGTGCAAGCCTACGCCGCCGTGGTGAAACGCCATCCGCTGACCTTCTACGCGCTGCTCTCACTGTCGACCCTGAAGTCCGCCGCGCCCGAGACCGCGCAGGCGCTGCTGCAAAAGACCCGCGCCACCACCGCGGCGCAGGGCTGGCGCTTCGGCCCCAGCCCCGTGTACCGCAAGCCGGGGTTCGCCCGCGCCGTAGAGCTCGCGCGCCTCGGCCTCGGTGCCCTCGCGGCCGGGGAGCTGCACGCGCTGGGGATCCGCTCCCCCAAGCGCGCCCCGGGTGAACCGAGCGCGGGACGGCCGCCCAAAGGAGCGCACACGCCCCCGACCCAGGAACGCAAGCAGCGGTTGTGGGCCGCGGCGGTGCTCTACGACCGCGCCGGGCTGCAGCACAAGTCTCACTGGATGGTGCGCCACGCCCTGCGCGGCTATGCCAAGCGCCCCCCCCGCGGGACGAACCGGGCGCGCTGGGACATCAGCTTCCCGCGGGCCTATTCCTCGCTGGTCGTCCCCAACGCGAAGCTGAACGGGCTGCCCAAGGCGCTCGTCTGGGGGCTGATGCGGGAGGAGAGCGCCTTCAACCCGCGCCTGGTGTCTCACGCCAACGCGGTGGGGCTGATGCAGCTGCTGCGCTCGACAGCCGTGCGGTTCCGCGGCAAGAACCGCCCGACCATCAGCCTCGAGACCCTGAAGCGCCCCGGGCTGAACGTGCCCATCGGCACGCGTTACCTGGGCTGGCTCCTGCGGCTGTACGACGGAAACCTGGTGCCCACGGTGGCCTCCTACAACGCCGGGGAAACCAAGATCTTCGAGTGGATTCGCAACCGCGGCTCCCAGCCGGTGGACCACTTCGTGGAGGAGATCCCCTTCCGCGAAACCCGCAACTACGTCAAGCGGGTGCTGGGCAGCGCCTTTGCATACAACGTGCTCACCGGCGCCGCTGACCCGGTGTTCGACGTGCCCCGCATCTTCCCGCCCAAGCTGGTGGTCAAGGCCCGACACTGGCAGAAGACCGTGACGCGGTGGCAGCGCGCCAAACGCAAAGCCGCGAAGAGGAAGCGACGGCACCGCGCCCGGGCCAGCAGCAAGGCCCACCGCCGGCCCCGCCGCCAACCCCGCCACCAGCCCCGCCGTCGCAACACCGCGCCTCGCTGAATCAGCCCGGGCAGGGCTTCGGGGGACGGTCTCCCGCGCGAATGCGCGAAAAAAAAGTTGTTAGCAGCGCCGCGCACTCCCGTTCCAGCACCCCGGGCACCACGGACAGCCGGTGATTCAGCCGCGGATCGGTGCAGAGCTCGTAGAGGCTGCTCACCGCGCCGGCCTTGGGATCGGCGCAGCCGAACACGAGCCGCGCCACCCGTGCGTTCACCAGCGCCCCTGCGCACATGGGGCACGGCTCCAGGGTCACACACAGCACGGCGTCGTCCAGGTGCCAGGTTCCCTGGCGACGGCTCGCCTCCCGCAGGGCGAGGATCTCCGCATGGGCCGTGGGGTCTGCCAAGGTCTCGCGCTGATTCCGGCCGGTGGCGATCACGCAGTCCCCCACCGCCACCACTGCGCCCACCGGCACCTCGCCCTCGGAAGCGGCCCGCTCCGCCTCGAGGATCGCGAGACGCATTAGATCAGTGTCGTTCATCGGCCGTCGTCGCCGGACCGGACGTCGCCCGGGCCTGGGTTCCTTGCGCAGCTTGTTGTAGACCGTTCCACGGCTCGCGCCAAGGGTCTCGACCACCCACAGACCCACGGCACCCTCACCCACGGCACCCTCACCCACGACGCCCTGACCCACGGCCGCCCTCCCCTTGCCTCACTCCTCTATCCCGTCCATCATGCTCCGATGGCGATTGCCTACGAATATCGGCCGGGCGTGCTGTATCTGAACGTCACGAACCGGTGCAGCAACGACTGCGGGTTTTGTGTGCGTCAGGCCCCGGACTATCGGATGGCGGGCAGGTCGATGCGGCTCGAGCGGGAGCCGCAGGCGTCGGACGTGCTGAAGGCCATCGCCCAAGAGGAGGAGTCGCGCGGAGGCCCGTTCGACGAGGTGGTGTTCTGCGGGTTCGGGGAGCCGACCTACCGGTGGGAGGTGGTGTGCGAGGTGGGGCGGGCGCTGCGGGGACGCGGCGTGCCGGTGCGGCTGAACACGAACGGACAGCCGGCATTGATCCTGGGACGCGGAGCGCGGGAGCTCGTGGCAGAGCTGGCCGCGGCCGTGGACACAGTGTCGATCTCGCTGAACGCGCCGGACGCGGCGGAATACGAAGCGCTCTGCGAGCCGTCCTTTGGGGCGGAGGCCTATCCGGCCGTGCTGACGTTTGCGCGGCAGTGCGTGCAGGGGGGGATCGCGAACGTGGTGCTGACCGTGGTGGGATTCACATTGGACGGCGAGCGCATCGAGCGGTGCGAAGAGCTCGCAGCGGAGCTCGGCGCCGAGTTTCGCGTGCGATAACAGAGCTGAGCGATGAAGAGCTGAGAAGAGCGATGAGCGCGGAAGGCAACAGAGACGACCACGGGGCCCGGGAGTCCCGGCCGAAGGCCGGTGCGGTGCCGCCCTTCGCGCCGGTGACGCTGGTGCTGGCGAAGGACCCGGCGGCGGAAGACGCGTCAGCGTCGACCACGCTTGCGCTCGACGCGCTGGCACGGGAGGGCAACAAGGAAGAGGCGCATCGGCTGGTGGATCCGTTGATCGGCGAGCCGGCCCGGCGGGGGGCCCTCGCGAGCTTCTACCTGCGGGACCTGGCGGGGCGGCGCGGCGCGCGGCTGCTGCTGCGGTGGCTGCGGGAAGACGAGCGCGCAGACGAGGAGACGCGGGTGTTCGTGGCCGGGGCGCGCGAGGCGGTGGAGTGCTGGTGTCAGCTCCGGCTGTTTCGCACCGGGCGGGCGCTGCGGATCGCGCGGCGCGCAGTGCCGGTGCTGGCCCAGGCCGAGCCCGGTGAACGTGATCGTGAACGTGACCGACCGGACACGGCGCGGGCGTGGGCGCAGGCCCTGGAGGCGATCCGGCGCTGCTCCCTGCGGCGGGGCAACCTGCGACAGGCGCTGGTGTTTCACGAGCTGGCCGAGGAGCTGGAGCGGGCGCATCCGGGATGTCTCCCGGCAGCGGAGCGGGCGCACCGGGCCATGACGGCGGTGGCGTATCTGCTGGACCAGCACCGGGAGCACGGGCTGCCGGCGTCGGCGGCGCGCTACCTGGCCCGGTCCCTGGGACATCCCGATGGGGACAGCGACGCGGCCTACGCCGAGCTGGTGACCGATCTCTCCGTGCTGCCGGAGCACGTAGCCAAAGCCAAGGCGATCGCAGAGCGCTTCGGGTTCGCGGACCAATTGGGGGCGCGCCTGGACCGGATGGCAGAGCTGTGCTTTCGGGGCAATTGGAAGACCCGACGGCGGCTGCAGCAGGCCGGGATCCTGCTGGTCTACGTCACGCTGACAGCGGTCGGGCTGTTGGGGCTGGTGCTCCTCACCCACCTGTTTCAGCGCTGACAGTGGATCAAGGCGCGGCGCAGAGGCCGCCGGTGCAGACCGCGCCCAGCGAAACAAGTCAGCGCAGCCGGAGTGTCGCGGCCACGGGCAGGTGATCCGACACCCAGCGGTCGCTCCGGGCCTGCTGGAGCACGCGAAAACCGGCGGCCCGGATCCCGGCGGCGGCCCGGAAGAAGGCCAGGTCGATGGTGGACTTGTAGCGCGGGAAGGTGGACGGCGCGCCCTTGGGGTAGAACTGCTGGCGCAGGCTCACGAACCGCGCGCCCCGGAGTTCGTCGTCCGTGCGGTCGTGCAGGGCCTGCAGCGGATCGAAGTTGTAGTCCCCGAGGACCAGCGCGGCAGACGTCGCCCGGGACGCCTGGAGGTGGTGTATCAGGGCCCGGGCCAGGGCCTGCCGCTTGGCCGCGTTGCGGCAGTCCCGGGCGCCGCGGGCGCCCCGGGACGACTTCATGTGCACCGACAGAATCCGCAGCTTGCCGCCGCCCAGCTCGAGCTCCACCGCGCCCCGGGGGATAAAGCGCCCCAGGGGGGTGAGCACGCGGAACCGGCCGCCGCCCACCCGGGACGCGATGGCCACGTTCTGCGGCGAGGCGCCCCGGCTCCACGACCCGGCGGCGCAACGCCAGGGTGCCCGGGGCACGACCTTGGCCGCGATCCGGCAGGCGAGCCGGGCGTTCTCGATCTCCTGGAAGGCGATCACGTGGGGCATGGCCCCGCGCAGCTGCTCGGCGAGCAGCGTGACCCGCTTCTCCACGTCCGGCGCAGCGAGGGTGCCGGCGTGGTGCCGGGACAGGTACCGATCACCGCCCTTGCCGTCGTACAGCTCCCAGACGTTGTAGGACGCCACCACGAGGGGCCCCTGCCACACCCCCAGGGGCGGCCCCTTGCCGGCCCGCACGGGCTGAGCCACCTCGGTCACGCGAAGCTGCGGGGCCGGGCCCGGCGCCGGCGCCCGACACCCGGCACCGTCCTCGGGCCGGACCCGGCTGCGGGGTGTGGTGCCCAGACGAGCGCCCAGGTAGCGGCGCACGATCCAGCCGGTGGTGCCATCCTGGGCGCGAATCTGCACCCAGCGGCCGTCGAAGCGCTCGGCCAGGATGCGCACGACGCTGCCGCCGGGCAGCCTTCCGCTGATCTTCCGGGAGCGGGGGAGCGGGTGCAACGGCACCCCCAACCGCGAATGCGCGCGCAGCACGACCTGCGCGCTCGGGGTCGCCCGGCTCAGCTCCATGTCGGCCGCCGAGCGGGTCGGGGGAGTCGCATGCTCACGCTTGGGCTCGGCCGGGCAGCCCCCGAGCAGGCCGCCGAGGAACAGACCCAGTAGCGGGTACAGGCACCGTTCGATCAAGTCACTTCTCCTCTTCGTTGCGCGGGCCGTCCTGGAAACGCTGACGCGCCCACGCCTCGGCCTGCTCCCGGGTGGTCACATCGCCGCTGAGCTGCGCGTCCTCCAGGGCGCGCAGCACGTCCCCCAGCCCGGGGCCGGCGGGAAAGCCCAGGGCCAGCAGCGCGTGGCCGTCCAGCAGCCGTGGCGGCCGCAACTCCTCGGGCGGCAGCCGGGCGAGCTGCTGTACGCAGAAGTCGTGCTCGCGCAGGTCCCCGTCTCCGGCCAGGCGATCGGCGCGGTGCAGCGCGAGCAACGAGGGCATGTGGGGCAGCCGCAGGAACCGGAGCAGGGTGGAGCGCCGCATCTGCTCCACGTCCAGGAAGCGCATGTGATCCGCCACCAGCGCGCGCACCCGACGGACGTGGGCGGTCGAGAGCCGCAGCCGCTGGCAGATCTCCTCGGCCAGGGACGCGCCCACCGGCGCGTGGTCGTGGAACCGGATGCGGTCGGTCACGCTCTGGGTCGACGGCTTGCCCACGTCGTGGAGCAGCGCCGCCAGCCAGAGCGCCTCCCGCTCCCAGGGCGCCAGGCCCGGCGGCGGCGCGAGCTGCCCGAGTGTCCGCGCGGTGTGCTCGAACACATCGCCCTCCGGATGGAACCGCGGGGGCTGGTCCAGCCCCACCATGGCCGCCACCTCGGGCAGCACCTCCGCCAGCAGCCCGGACTCTTCCAGGAGCCGCAGCGCCCGCTCGGGCTCCGGCCCGGTGAGCATCTTGAGCAGCTCGTCCCACACCCGCTCGGCGCTCACAGCGCCGAGATCCGGCGCCAGCTCCCGCAGGGCCTGCCAGGTCTGGCGCTCGATGGTGAAACCAAACCGCACGGCGAAACGAATGGCCCGCAGCAGCCGGAGGCGGTCCTCGGAAAACCGCGCCCGCGGATCCCCGATGCACCGCACCACCCGGGCCGCGATGTCGTCCTGCCCGCCGACGTAGTCGAGAACCGTCTGCTGCACCGGATCGTAGAGCAGCCCGTTGATGGTGAAGTCCCGCCGCTCCACGTCCTGTTCGGCAGAGCTGTACCGAACCGACGTCGGGTGACGACCGTCCAGGTACACCCCGTCCGCGCGGAAGGTGGCCACCTGAAGCTCGTGGCCGCCGTGCAGCACCACGACCACGCCGAAAGCCACGCCCACGGCGACGGTGCGCGGAAAGAGCGCCTGCACCGCCTCGGGCCGCGCGCTGGTGGCGATGTCGTAGTCCAGGGGCTCCCGCTCCATCAAGAGGTCCCGCACCGAACCCCCGGCGAAGTAGGCCTCGTGGCCCGCCCCGCGCAGGGTGTGGAGCACCGCCTCTGCGGCCTGCCGCATGGACATCGATCCGGTCATGCGATCAGCGCGCCGTCCCGCACGACGACCCGCCCGTCCACGGTCAGGGTCGGCCTGCGGAGCACGCCATCGACGTGGATCGGCACGTCCACCGTGCCGCCCATGCCGACGTTGTTGCCCAAGGCGATGTGCACCGTTCCGGCGACCTTCTCGTCCTCGAGCACCATGCCGGTGATCTGGGCGCGATCGTTGGTCCCCACCCCAAGCTCGGCCACGTTCCGGGCCCGCTCCCCGTGCCGGTCCAGGGCCGCAAGGAGCCCCTCGGCGCCGGGGCCCGTGATCTCCGTGGCCCGCCCCCCACGGATGACGATCCGCAGGGGGTCGCCCTGGAGCACCCCCACGTCGGCCATGGAGCCGTCCACGTAGAGCACGCCCTCGGCGCCGCCCTCCTCGGGCATCAGGTACGCCTCGCCCGAGGGCAGGTTGCCACCCTGACCCGGCTCGCGAATGAGCCCCGTGGACGCAATGGCATCGATCCCGGCGATGGGCAGCCGGAGCGCCGTGCCGTTGCCGCAGGTCAGCTCGGCCACGCGGCCGGCGGTGAGCAGCGCGGTCAGCCGCGCGGTGACCTCGGCGATGCGATCGTAGTCGGCGGCCAGGCAGCGCACCATGCACTCTTCGGTGATGCCGGGCATCGTGGCCACGCGTCCCCCCGCGGCGCAGGCGTTGCGGCGGGCGGCGGTGTGGGTGATGGACTTGCTCGTGGGGCACACCGACACGGCGGCCGCGGCCATGGCGGCGGCCACCGGGGCGGGAGGCTCCGCTCCAGACACCCGGGCGACGGGGATGTGCAGCAGCATTCCCACGCAGCCCAGCTCCAGCGCGGCCCGATGCAGCGCCTCCCCGATGGCCCGGCACCCGTCGTCGGTCACCACCAACACCGTCTCGTCGGGGCGGACCGCCAGACAGGACGTCAGGGCGTTGTACGCCGCCTCCTGCAGACCCGTGCGCTCGCTCATCCTGATCCCTCCTCGCTCCGGCCGGGGACCAGACCCTCCGGTCACGTCCGGCCGCACCAGTGTAACGTTATCGACGGTCCACGCCAATGCGCGTCGTCCTGGCAAGTCTCGACGTTCGCACTTTTTCGTCGCGAGAACGTGACGAAATCGTGTCTGTCGCGTCATCGTACGCGCTCAATTTCCAGCGAGCTTGTTGTCCCCCGCTCCGCCGTGCTAGTTTTCCGGAAGCGAACGACCCGAGCGAGCCCGGCACCCGTGGACTACCGGACCATCCTCAACAACGCCCCGCTCCCCCTCCTGATCTACCAGGACGGTCGCTTCGTCTACTGCAATCCGGCCGGCTTCGAGCTGTTCCGCTACAGCGGCTATGACTTTGACGAGCTGACGCTTCTGTCCGTCGATCCCTGGTCCCTGGTGGTGCCGGAGGAGCGCGAAGAGGGCCGGAAGCAGATGCGGGAAGTGCTCGAGGCGGGGCTGTCGGCCACCAACATCGCGCGCACCTGCCTGGACGCCCGGGGCCATCGCGTGGAGACGCTCATCTCGGTCTCGCCGTCGAGCTGGGAAGGCCGCCCGGCCGCTGAGATGTCCTACACGATCCTGGGCCTGTACTCCGTGTACCACCCGGACTCTCCGCCCAGCGGTGACCACATCAGGACCGGCTCACGGGACGCCCGGCGGATCACGCTCGAGCCCCTCACACTGCGCGAGAAGGAGGTGGCCATGCTCGTCGCCAAGGGACTGAGCACGGCCGCGATCCTCGAGCAGCTCGACATCAAGGACTCCACCTTCCGCAGCTACATCAAGTCGATCTACCGCAAGACCGGCATCAATTCCCGCACCGAGCTGACCCGGCTGGTGCTGGGTCACAAATAGCGCCTGACCAGCGCCTCGGCGGCGGATCTCTGCGTGAGGACCGACCGGGCGAGCTCGTGCTGGACCCGGGCGCGATGCAGGTTGTGCTCTCCCCGGCCGGGGAAACGCGACCGGTCCCAGCCGAAATAGCTCTCGTGGAGCGCGTCCGCGGCGAACCGGGTGGCGAGCTCCACGCAGATCACCAGCAGGCCGCTGACCAGGAGCTCCCGCTCCTGGGGCGTGAGCAGCCCGCCGGCCGCGGCCGCGTAGCCCTCGAGCGCGGCCTCGAACAGGACGCGATCCAGTTCGGGAGGGCCGCGGTCCTCTCCGGCCGGGTTGCACCACGAGCGGAAGGCGTCGCCCAGCTCGGTCGGCAGATCCAGCCGCCCCAGGGTGTCGAGGTCCACGAGGGCGTGGGCGCGATCGTCGGGCGGCAAAAACAGCACGTTCGAGAGCTTGGGATCGCCGTGGGTGATGCGCTGCGGCAGGGCCTCGAAGGCGGGCAGCGGCGCGGCCAGCGCGAACAAGGCCTCGGCCAGCGGCGAGACCTCGTCGTAGAGTCGATGGCCCGGGTGCGCGGCCAACGCCTCGCGCAGTCTGGCCAGGTGCATCGGCAGGCCGTGGGCCTGGCGCACAAAATGAAACCGATGGTCCAGCCCGGCCACCGCGGAGTGGAACCGTCCGAGCAGCGCCCCGGCCTCCCGCGCCATGGGCGGCCCGGCCACCCGCTCCACGGTGCGGCCCGGCAGGTGCGTGAGCAGCCTCCAGCAGCCCTCCTCCTCCACCCAGAGCGCCCCCGCCGCGGTGCGCACCAGCCGCGGGGTGGGAAGCCCTTCCTCCTGCAGGCGCGCGGTCACCGCCTCGATGTCCAGGTGCAGCTCCGGCCCGAAGATGGGGTGCAGGCGCTGCAGCACGAAGGCCGCACCGTCGCCGCGCTGAACGCGCAGGGTGAGGTTGATCAGCCCCACGGAGATGCGCTCGACCCGGGCGTCACCGAGCCCCGCCCAGTGGCGCAGCACGCGAGACGCCAGGACCAACGCGTCGCCTTTGGGGTCTGTCATGGGAGCGAGGGGGGGGCTACTGCCGAACGAGCATCTCGGCGAGCCGCGCGTACAGGCCCGCCCGCCAGTAGAGCTCCAGCGCCTTGACCTGACCGCTGAGGCTCTCCTTGCGGTAGACGTCCGCGGTCTGGAACTGGATGCGCGAGAAGGTGGGCACCACCCCGATGCTCTTCTTGGCGCGATAGCTCGCCTCGAGGGCGAACACCCGGGCGCGGTGCAGTGCGTTGGTGAGATCGATGGCCCGACGCACGTGCTGCACCTTGTCCCCGGTCTTGTGCTTGACCCCCAAGGTGAAGATCTTGGCGATCAGCTTGGACGAAGCCATGAAGGACGCCACGGCCGCCCCCAGGGCGGCGTAGCCCGTGCCGAGCTCGATGTGCTTGCCCTTCTCTCCCGCCTCACGGAACTTGAACACGAGCGTGCCGGCCCGGGTCATGCCGATGCGCGCGATCACGAACTCCGGGGAGCGGCTGGACAGCCACCGCCTGACAAAATAGCCGCGAAACCCGCTCGGCAGCAGGCTGTTGATGTAGTCGAGGTTCGCCTTGGCCGCGGCAAAGAGCTGGTTCGCGATGGACTTCATCCGCTTCTCGCTGACCGAAACCGACCTGCTGCCCGGGCTGTACAGGCTGGAGAGCTCCCGCGCCAGGTTCGCCTTGCCGAAGGCGATGCCGGCGAACTTCACCGTCTCGTCGACGTAGTTCGTCGTCTGGTAGAGGCTCCGCCGCCGAGCCCACTGGGAGATCATGTAGCGTCTGAAACGGCCGTAGCTCTGCAGCATGGCGAGCCGGCTCTTGCCGACCATGGAGAACGCCGCGCCCTGCACCAGCTCGGCATAGCCGCTGATGAGCGCCAGCGCCTGATCCACCGTGGTGGGCTTCACCATGGCCAGATCGGCCTTGACCTTGTCGATGTTCTTGGTCTTGGCGTCCATGGCCTTGGCCCGCTCGATGAGCAGCTTCTGGAAGTCCTTGGGAGGCTCCGGCGGCATCTTCCTGGCCTCCGCCGCCTTGGCCGCCTTCTGGGCCGCCGCCGCCTTGGCCGCCCGGTCCCCGGCGGCCTTCAGCCGCTTGCAGGCGAAGGTCTTCCAGGCCCGCTTCTCACAGGTCTTCTGGAGGCGCTGCTCCTGCTGCTTCTTTTTCGCTTCGGCCTGCTTCCGGCGCTTCTCGGCCGCCGCCTGCTTCTTCGCCGCGGCCCGCTCCCGCGTGAGCTTGACCTTGAGCGTCTTGCAGGCGGGGGTCTTCCACTTCTTCCGCAAGCACGCCGCTTCCTGGATCAGGGCCAGGCGCGCCTGGAATCGCTTGCGGAACAGCATGCTCCACGCCACCCGCGCTGTGGCCTCCTTCTTCTTGAGCAGCTCCAACCACTGCCGCCAGAGGTAGACCACCTCGGTGAACTTGTCCGCCGTGTAGGCCCAGGTGGCGCTCCGCACCGCGCTGTAGTACGACGCCCCCGCCGCCTTGTTCGTGGCCGCGCTCAGCGACACCTCGTGGTAGATCTTCGCCGGATCGAGCCGCGCCGAGTACAGCCTTTTGCTCAGGGTGTCGGTCACGCGACCCCCGGTGTTGGAGATGAGCTGCGCGTGCTGCCTACGCCACGCCGCCGCACGCCCCAGCAGGGTCACGGTCAACGCCTTGTCGAAGCCCATATCGGCCTTGGTAGCCTTGTTCCGGCCGGGAAACTTCTTGCCCGTGAGCAGCTCGTAGGCCTCGAACACGTCCCGCACCGGAACCGCCTTGGCGCCGTGCTCCGCGGCGAGGGTCTCGAGGTTCACCACCCGGCCGCCCTTGCCCTTGACGAGCTTGTTTCCCTCCGGGTAGCCGAGGACCTTCTTGCCCTTGCGGAGCGCGCCCAGGAACTTGTGCTCCAGGCCGCCCACCGGCCCCACCGTGCCGTCAGGATTCACCGTCCCGGTCATCGTGGCCTCGGGGCGCACCTTCTCACCGAGGATCGCGGCCATGAACCCCGCCGTGAACAGCCCGCCGGCAGAGGGGCCGTCAATGAACCCCTCGCCGTCGGCCTGGAACCGGAAATCCACGATCTCCCGCCCCAGGAACAGCGACGCGTTTCGGGCCGCGATCCACACGCTCGCCTTCCAGCTGCTGCCCGCACCGCCCGGGAACTGCTCGGACACACCCACGCTGGAGACGCCCCGGCTGTTCGGGCCCACAAAAAGCCGCACCCGGGTCGTCCCTCCGGAGAAGTCGATCTTCTTCGTCTTGGGGTTGTACTTCCGCCGCACCCACAACGCGTCCACATCCACGGACTGCAACCGCTGGAGACGCGCCGCCACAAAGGGGTCGACCGAGGTAGGTTGCACATCCGCGGCTCCGGCGCGCGCGCGCGGCGTGGTGGGACACTTCTGCGTCCTGCAGCAACCCGCCGTGGCCAGAAGCCCCGGAGCTGCCAGCACTGCAAATGCCATCCAGACTCGCTGCGAATCCATGTTTCGTCCTGTTCCTTTCGTTGCGGGCTTTCGCTGGGATTCACCCAGTATTACGGGGGGGATAGTACCGGGCTTGGGCCCGGTCTTCAACGACTCAGAACGACCGCCTCACTTGCGGGGAGATTGGAGCGCGGTCAGTGCGCTCGGTGTGGGCTCGCGCAGGACCACGAGCAGCTTGGAGGTGCGCACATACTTGGTTTCCCGCGCCACCACCGAGATGTAGTTGAGGCCGGGCCACAGCGGCACGCGGGCGGAGAAAGCGACGGCCCGCGGGTTCCTGCCGTTGCGGTTGGACTGGTAGAACACCTTCTTCCGCACCTTCTTGGCCTTGGGGTTGGTCACCTCGAGGTAGACGTCCTGCACGAGCTTGTCGTCGTGGGCAACGCCCGACACCTGGACGTGGGACGCCGCGGTGGAGAGCGGGTAGCGGTTCATGAGCAGAATCGGCGGGGTCAGCTGAAAGTGCCGTTCCATCCGGGCCGGACCGGCCAGGACAGGCGCCACGCCGACCCGCTCGGCATCCTCCACCGAGACGAACCCCGGTTCCCCCCCCTCACGCAGCACGCGGTAACGCCCTCCGGCACGCCCGAGGAGCTTGAACACCGCCCCGCGGACGGCATGGCCCAAGAGCAGCGATTTGGCGTCAGCTCCGCCGGTAATCGGTGCCCGGGGCTTTCGAATCACGAGGAAGCCGCCCAGCTCCTCCGGCGTTCGCCCACTGCGCGTGACGGGCAGCACAATGCGCTTGCGCACGCCCTCCTGCAGCTGATTGTCGAACACCGTGAGCTCGAGCTTGACCGCCTTGGAGGTGCCGGTGCGGCGCAGGTCGAAGACGAACTCCCCCCGGCTCTCCTGGCCGGGCTTGAGCGCGCCCAGGGCGATCCGGCCCCGTCCCCGGTGAAGAAACACCTCCGGACCGTTCAGGTTCTTGAGGGTGGCGACGGTCTCCGCGCTCCGGCCGGCGCCGATGTTGCGCACGATCACGCGGAGCCGCACCGACTCGCCCCATTGGGCCAGGCCATCCCCATTGCCCCGCACGTCATCGATGAACTGGTACCACGCCGCGAAGACCGCCCGCCGCTGGCCGCGGACCCGCAGGCGCAGCGACTGATCCGGGGGCTGATGCCCGTACTCCTCGGCGAACTTCAGCCGCACTTTCCAGATGCAGGAGTGCGCGTCCTTGGGGATCTCCACCCGCGTGGAGAACGAGCGGCTCGCGCCGGGCTCGACCTTTCCGAAGAAGAACTCCAGGTCACGCAAGGCCGGGCTCGCGGCTTGGCTGATGGCCCGCACCCGGTAGGCCGGCCCGAGCCCCAGGTTGGACACCGTCACCGTGATCTTGACCTTGTCCCCGGCGTTGTAGACCCCGGCGGGCCCGTCGGTCTTGATCTCCGCCTCCAGCATGGGCACGTTCGAGACCGGCTGAACGCTCCAGTCGATGCCCAGGCCTAGCAGCGCCTCGGTGATGCGCCGCTCCTCCAGATACCGCCGACTCGCCAGAAACTCCCGGGCAAGGCTCAGCATTCGTCGTCGGCTGCGACCGTACCCCTGCAGGATGAGATCCCGCGCGAGGTTGATCACCGCAGGGTCCGCTCCGCCGCTGCCGTCGCTGGTTTCCGAGCGCCGGGTCTTCTTTCTGGGCGTCTCCAGGTACCGCAGCGTCGCCATGGGTCGCTGCCGCTGCCGCTGCTGGTAGGGATCGAGGTGCGCCTCGAGATCCTGTTCCCGTGGCCGCTGCCCGGCGCCGTAGAACACGACCCGTGGTTTCGACACCTTCACCGGAATCGCGTGCACGTCAGGCGTGATCCCAGACGATTGGATGGAGATGTCCCCCGGCGTCAGGTATTGCGCGATGGTCAGCTTCAGCGCGGAGCCGTCATAGTTGTCGTACAAGACCTGGACCGACCCTTTTCCAAAGGTGTTGTCCCCGACGATCACGGCCCGGTCCTGGTTCTTCAGCGCCCCGGCCACGATCTCCGAGGCGGAGGCCGAGCCGGTGTTCACCAGCACCACCATGGGCAACTCCCCGAAGACCTGGAAGGACCCGGCATGCTTGGGCTCGCGCTGCTTGCCCCCGCTCCCGACGGTGGTAACGATCACTCCCTGATCCAGGAACAGGTCCGCGGCCTTGATGGCCTGCTCGAGCAGGCCGCCGGGGTTGTTGTACAGGTCGACCACCAGCCCCACGACCCGCTTCTTCTTCAGCGCCGCGAGGTGCTTCTCCAATTCCTGCGAGGTCGAGCGGCTGAAGTGCTTGATGCGGAGATACCCGACGGTGCCCTTGAGCACCCTGGACTCGACGGTCTTGATCTTGATGATGGCGCGCGTGATCGCGAACCGCAGCGCCTTGGGCTCCCCCGTCCGTTCCACGTAGATCACCACCTCGGTGCCGGGATCGCCCCGCAGCAGGTTGACCGCCTCGTTGAGGGTCATGTTCACCGTGGACTCACTGCCGATGCGTACGATGCGGTCCCCGGCCCGGATCCCGGCGCGGGCCGCCGGTGTGTCGTCAATGGGCGCCACCACGGTGAGCACCGACTTGCGGACCGTGATCTCGATGCCCAGCCCCCCGAAGGAGCCGCGGGTGCCGACCTTCATGTCCCGATAGGTCTGTGGATTCCACAGCACCGAGTGCGGGTCCAGGGTGGACAGCGCGCCGTTGATGCACGCGTACTCCACCTCACGGATGTCTGCCTTCCGATCCAGGTGACGCTCGACGAATCCGATGATCTCCTTGAGCCGCGTGTACAGCGAGTGCAGCGACCGCACCGAGGACAGATCGAACTTGCGGCGGAAGACGTCCACCTTCACCGTCGCCTGCTGCCCGTCGTCGGAGGCATGTACGATGACTTCGGCCACCTCCTGCTGCAGCGCCTCGAGGGACGCCAGCAACATCTGGCGCGGTCGAATCCGGGACGGGTCCACGTAGTTCTTTTTCACCTGCTGCAGCACGTCCCGGAAGATCCGCAGCTCGGACAACCGATAGGGCACATTGCCGGCCAGCGCATATCGATCCCTGGACCCGAGCGACGTACCCTGCTTCACCACGACGCCGCGGTAGGCCGTCACCGCCGCCGCCACGGCCAGGCACAGCGAGATCAGCACGATCCGCGTGTTTCTCTCTCGTGCCCGCTGGCGCTGAGGGGTCTGGAGGGGTCGATTGCTCGGCTGCATGTCGCCAGTAGTATACGGCGCTCCCGGGAAATCGTCGACACCCGGGGCGCGGCGGCGCGTGATCGTCAAAGCCTGCGCTTCGGGATCGACCAACGACCTTGACAATCGGATCGCACGGATCACCTTGTGCGGAGGCGCCATGGCATCAAGCACGAAGAACACGAAGAAGAAGAAGAAAGGGTCGTGGCTAGCCTCGCGGACCCATGGGGATCGTCCGGCGGCCCCGGCGGCCGACGGAGCCGTGCTGCACGCCACGGACAAGACCTTTCGCGAGCTGGTGCTGCGGTCCGACCAGACGGTGCTGGTGGACTTCTGGGCCGACTGGTGCGCCCCCTGCCGCCAGGTGGCGCCGATCCTCGAGGAGCTCGCCCAGCAGTACAAAGGGCTGGCGCGGATCGTGAAGATCGACGTCGAGAAAAACCGCAAGATTCCTGAGCACTACGACGTGCGCAGCATCCCCACCCTCCTGGTCTTCCGAGGCGGCGAGGTCATCCAGACCTTCATCGGCGCCACGTCCAAGGGTGAGCTCACCAAGGTCATCGGCTGGGCCCTCCGCGAGGAGTGATCGGCCCAGCCTTCCGGCCGGCATCTGGGAGTCCGTAAGAGCCCGTTCACGAGGGTTTACTTTCCAGACCTGCTCGGCTAACAGTGGCCCTTGAAAAGCGCCGCTTCCGCGGCTCCCTCGCGACGGACAGCGAATCCAGGAGGCACCCATGTCGAAAACTGCCGAGATCATCGCCCAGAACGAAGCCTACGGCGCACACAACTACCACCCGCTGCCGGTCGTGATCACCGAGGCCAAGGGCGTGTGGGTCCACGACGTCGAGGGGAAGAAATACCTGGACTGCCTGGCGGCGTACTCTGCGGTGAACCAGGGCCACTGTCACCCACGGCTGGTGGAGGCCCTGAAGCAGCAGGCCGAGCGCTGCACGCTGACCTCGCGGGCCTTTCACAACGATCAGCTGGGCGCCTTCTGCAAAGAGCTCGCCGAGTACTGCGACATGGAGTCGGTGCTGCCCATGAACACCGGCGCCGAGGCCGTGGAGACGGCAATCAAGCTCGTGCGACGGTGGGGGTATCAGGTCAAGGGCGTCCCGACGGACCAGGCCGAGATCATCGTGTGCAGCGGGAACTTCCACGGCCGGACCACCACCATCGTGGGCTTCTCCAGCGAGGAGACCTACCGGCGCGGCTTCGGCCCCTTTACGCCCGGATTCAAGCTGGTGAGCTACGGTGATCTGGCGGCGTTCGAGGCCGCCATTACCGCCAACACCTGCGCGTTTCTCGTCGAGCCCATCCAGGGCGAGGCCGGGGTCATCGTGCCGCCGGAAGGGTATCTGAAGGGAGCGGCAGCGCTCTGCAAGAAGCGCAACGTCCTGCTGGTGACCGACGAGATCCAGAGCGGATTCGGACGCACGGGACGGAAGTTCGCCAGCGAGCTCGAAGGGGTCGCGCCGGACGTGCTGATCGTCGGAAAGGCGGCGGCCGGCGGGATGTACCCGGTGTCGGCAGTGCTGGCGAGTCGGGCCCTCATGAACCTGTTCCAGCCCGGCGACCACGGCTCCACCTTCGGCGGAAATCCCTTGGGCGCGGCCGTGGCACGGGAAGCCCTGCGGGTGATCAGCGACGAAAAGCTGGTGGAGCGCTCAGCCGAGCTGGGTGAGTATTTCATGGGCAGGCTGAGGGAGATCGAAAGCCCGCACGTGGACCACATTCGGGGCGTCGGGCTCTGGATCGGCATCGTGCTCAAGGCGTCAGCCGGAGGAGCACGCCGCTTCTGTGAAGCGCTCCTGGAGGAAGGCATGCTGTGTAAGGAAACCCACGAGAACGTGATCCGCATCGCCCCTCCCCTGGTCATCGAAAAGACTGAGATCGACTGGGCCTTGGAGCGCATCTCTCGTGCCCTGAAGATGGCGTAAACGAGCCTCCACGGCCACGTCGCACCTCGCAGCGTCCATGTGCCGAAGCTGGCCGCTCAGGATCCAGAAACCTCAGACAGGGGAGCGTTTCCGGCATTGAAACCAGCCGGGTGGCGATGGTTGCTCCGTCTCTGCGTAACCATGCGTAATTTTTGTCGTATTTTCCCGGCAATTATCGTTGCCAGTGTCCATGCCTGTGGGCTAATATACGACCCTATCGTTCGCTTTTGCAGTTAGTTATCGGCAGTAGTCACGAACTCGGCGGTGGGGTGAATCGAGTTACATTTCAACAAGATCGACTGGATCACGCAACCGCAGGTCCAACAACACCGGGCAGGTCAGATGAAGGACAAAATCCAAGGCTATCTCGAACGTCTCGAAGTGGAGCCAGAGAACAGCGAGCTTCTGGACAAGCTGAAAGCACTCGTCGCCGGAGTCGATGACGAAGAAATCGTAAGGCTGCTGGACAAGTCAGCGGAGCGATTGATCGCCTCAGGGGAGGGACCGACGGCGCTGCCGGTGTTGGAGCTTGTGGAGGAGCGGTGCGCCACTGACGATGATCGTGCGGATCTGATGTACCGGAAGGGGCGTCTGCTCGAAGAGGATCTGCTCGACGAAGAGGCGGCCATTGCGTGCTACCAGAAGCTGCTCGAGCTGCGGCCCAACGACAGCGGCGCTGAAGAGCGCATGTCCCACATCAACCTGGTGCGCGAAAACTGGGAGAAGATCGTCCAAAAGTACCGGGACGAGGCCGAGGCGTCCACCGACACTGCCTTGACCACGAGCCTGTACCGAAGCATTGCGGAGATCTATCAGAAGAACAACCCGGGCTGCGCGGAGGTGGAAACCTATCTCCGCCGGAGCCTGGAGGTCGATCCGACCAACAGCAAATCCGGATTCCACCTCGAACGCCTGCTCAAGCGGGAGGAGCGCTGGGACGATCTGATCGCGTTCTTCAGGCGGCGGATCGAAATCTCGCCAGACGAATTCTCCCGCTACGACGCCTACATGGATCTCGGGCGCCTCTACGGCTCCCAGCTAGGCGATCGGGAGGCCATGAAGGAGCAGTTCCGGGCGGTGCTGGAGCTGGATCCCTCCAACGCGATCGCGATCCGAGCCCTGGCGGACGCCTACCAGGAAGACGAGAACTGGGAGGAGCTGATCCAGATCTACGAGAAGTCCCTCCAGGTGAAGGGACCGGGCGAGCCGGACCTCGGCACGTACATCCAGATCGGCATGCTCTGGTGGAAGAAGGTCGGCGATCTGGAGCAGGCGGAACCCTACTTCAGCCGCGTTCGGAAGGCGCAGCCCACAGGCCAGCTGGCGCTGGATTTCTACCGCGATTATTTCGAGGACAAGGGAGAGCACGCCAAGCTGCTGGGGCTGCTTCAGCAGGCGCAGCGGCTCACCAAGGACGGCGACGAGAAGCTCCAGCTCGCCATCGAAATGGCCGAGATCGCTGAGCACAAAGCCGACAACCCGGAGAAAGCCATCGATCTCTGGAAAGGGATCATGCGCCAGAAACCGGGGGATCCGGACGCCAAGGCCGCCCTCCGCAGGCTGTACCAGTCGGCCGAGAAGTGGAACGCGCTCCTTGAGATCTACAAGGAAGATCACGAGTCCCTCGGCGCCGACCAGGTGGAGGAGCGGATCGCCGTGATGCTCGACATGGTCGAGATCTATCGCGACCGGCTGAACCTGGACGTGATGGTGATCAATACCTACAACTCCATCCTCGCCATCGACGACAAGAACTCCGAGGCGCTGACGGCGCTGGCCGATAAATACGAGGCCATGAGTCGGTGGAACGACCTCATCGGGATCCTCTCCCGGCAGGCGGAGAACCACGAGGACGTCAACCAGCGCAAGGCGCTGCTCCAGCGGATCGCCGACCTCTGGATGGACAAGTTCACCAACCCCAACAAGGCCATCGAGCCCTTGGAGCAGATCCTCGAGCTGGATCCACGGGACGGTGAAGCCCTCACGAAGCTCAAGGACATCTACCAGCGGCGGCGTAACTGGCGCGGCCTGCTCGGCCTGTACGACCGGGAGCTGGAGCTCCTGCCCGAGGACCAGCGGCGGCCGCAGCTCCTGGAGATGGCCGACCTGGCGCAGAAGCGACTCGGAGACCCGAAGGCAGCGATCCAGGCCTGGAACCGCCTCCTGGAAACCGACGCCCACGACCTCGAGGCCATCGACTCGCTGATCAACCTCTACGAGCGGGAGAAGCGTTTTCTTGCCCTGGCGGAGATGCTGCAACGGCGCCTGGAAATGTCCACAGACGCCGAGTCGCTGCCGCTGCTCGAGCGTCTCGGCATTCTCTGGGGCGAGCGGATTGGATCTACCGGCCGTGCCATCGAGATCTGGAATCGCGTGCTGGAGCTCAAGCCGGGCCACACCAAAGCGATGCGGGTTTTGCGCGACCTCTACGCCACGGCCGCAGACTGGGTCAAGCTGGAGACGCTGTTCGCGGAGCAGGGAAACTGGCCCGACTTCATCGAAACCCTGCACAGCGCCGCGGACCGTACCGACGATCCCGCCGCCAAGGTGGCGCTGTACTTCAAGGTCGCCGACACCTGGGCCGAGCGTCTGGACAAACCCGAGCGCGCGGTCAAGGCCTTCGAGCGCGTGCTGGCCGTAGAGCCGGGCAACCTGCAGGCGGCCCGGGCGCTGGTTCCGATCTACGAGGAAGCCCAGAAATGGCCGCGGCTCCTGAGCACCTACGAGGTGCTCTACGAGCAGGCGGAGGAGGACGCCGAGCGTCTGGATCTGCTGCGCAAGATCTGGAACACGTGCGAGGAGAAGCTCGGATCCAAGGCGAACGCCTTCGCCTGGTGCGCCAAGGCGTATCAGGTTGCACCGGAGGATCCCGAGCTAGTGGCGGAGCTGGAGCGGCTGGCGGAAGAAGCGGACGCCTATGACCAGGTGCTGGAGATCTATCGGGAGCGGGTTGGGGCGCTGCAGGACGAAGCCGAAAAGGTGGCACTCTACCGCAAGCTCGCGCAGATTTCCCAGGAGCGGCTGGGGCGCTACGAGGACGCGAAGTCTTTCTTCGAGGAGATTCTGCAGCGCGAGCCGGAGGATCACGACACCCTGAGCGCTTTGGAACGACTCTGTGAGGGCTTGGAGAACTGGCCGCGCCTGCTGGAGATCTATGCCCAGCAGGTGGCGCTGGAATTCGACGACGCCGCCAAGCTGGAGATCCTTTTCCGCGCCGGGAGGATCCAGGAGGACATCATCGAGGATCTGGACGCCGCGGTGGCGGTGTACGTCCAGATCTTGGACCTCGACTCCGGCAACAGGGATGCCCTCCGCTCCCTTGAGAAGCTGCACACCGAGCGCGCCGACTGGCCGGCGCTGGCCGACATCCTGGTACGTCACCTGGATCTGACCGGAGAGCTCGAAGAACAGGTGTCCCTCGAGTTCCGCCTCGGCGAGCTGAGCGAGGAGCGCCTCGACGACAAACGTCAGGCCGTGGACTATTACAAGCGGGCCCTTGAGCACGACGCCGAGCACCGGGCTTCCGTGGCCGCGCTGGAGCGGTACCTGGAACCCGAAGGCGCGTTCACCATCGAAGTGGCGGGCGTGCTGGCGCCGTTTTACAACACCACCGAGGACTGGCAAGCCCTCGCCCGGGTGCTTGAGATCCTGCTTGCCGCCGAAGAGGACGACCACGGCAAGCTCAGGCTGATGAAACGCCTGTCGGTCATCTACGGCCGGCGGCTGGGGGACGCCGACGGCGCCTTCCAGAACGCGCAGCGGGTCTTCGAAGTGGCGCCGGCAGACGAAGAAAACCGACAGGAGCTCCGCAACCTCGCCGACATGGTGCAGGACTTCGATTCCCTGATCGATCGGTACAAGACCCGACTTGAGGACGCCGACGCCGGCGCCGACCCGGACCTGCGGAAAGCGCTGGCCTGGGAGGTGGCGGACATCTACGACACGAACCTGAGCGACGTCGGCAAAGCGCGCGGCTACTACGAGCAGGTCCTCGCGTTGGACGAGGCCCACGACGGCGCCTTCACGGCGCTGCACCGCATCCTGCAAGACGCCGGCGAGTGGGCCGCGCTGCGCACCCTGCTGGGCAGGCGGGTCGAGCTGGTCGCTGACGCCGAGACGAAAAAGGCGCTGCTGTTCCAGATCTGCGCCCTCAACGAGGACGTGCTGGGAGACGTTCCCCAGGCCATCGTCGCCCACCGGGCCGTGTTGGAGCTGGAGCCGGGCGACGCCAAGGCCTTTGCCGCCCTGGAGAAGCTGTACGAGCTTTCCGATCAGTGGAAGGACCTCGAAGAGCTGTTGGCCCAGCAGCTGGGATTCGCCGAAGACGCCGAGCGCATCGCCGAGCTGCAGTTCCGGCGAGGCCAGCTCATGGCGACGAAGCTCGACAACGCCGACGGCGCGGTGGACCTGTTCACCGAGGTGCTCGCCCAAGACGAGGAGCACAGGGGCGCAACCCAGGCCCTCGAGGCGCTGCTGGACAACGCCGCGCTGCGGCAGCGTGTGGCGACGATTCTCGAGCCCCTGTACGAGCACCGGTCCGAGTGGAAGAAGCTCGCGGCCAACCTCGATATCCAACTCGAGGACGCGCCGGATGAGCACGCCAAGGTGGAGCTGCTCGCGCGCATCGCCGAGCTGCAGGGCGCCAACCTGATGGACCCGGACGCCGCCTTTACGACCTGGCGCCGGGCCCTCGCCGTGCTGCCGAGCGATCCGCGCGTGCGGGACGCCCTGGATCTGCTCATCGAGACGTCTCAGCGCTGGGACGAGGCGGCCGCCGTCTGGCAGGAGGGACTGGAGGCCACGGACGAGGGCGACGAGACGCTGCGGGACGAGTTCATGTTGCGTCTGGCGAAGCTGTACGAAAATCAGCTGCGAGACGCCGCGCAGGCGACGCGCTGGTACCGCGAGCTGCTCGACAAGGACCCCTCCAACTTGATCATGGCACGCCCGGCCGCCCAGGCCCTCGGACGGCTGTATGAGGCGGCCGCCAACTGGGCAGACCTGATCGGGATTCTGCGCCGGGAGGTGGAATGGGGTGATGACCCGGAGCTGCGCAAGACCACCCTGTACCGCATCGCCGAGATCCAGGAAACCGCGCTCGAGGACAACGGAGCCGCGGTGCAGACCTTCACCGAGATCGTGGATTTCGACCCCGAGGAGCAGACCGCGCTGGACAACCTCGAGCGGCTCTACTTCCAGTCGGAGCGGTGGGCCGAGCTGATCGGGATCCTCAAGCGCCGGGTCGAGCTCTCGATGAACACCGAGGAGCGCCGAGCGCTGCTGGGGCGGATCGCGATGCTGCACGAGGAGGCCCTCGAGGACGCCGCGGAGGCCTGCGTCGCCTGGCTCACCGTGCTGGACGAGCAGCCTGACGACCTTGAGGCCATCCGCGCCCTGGCTCGTCTGTACGAGCGGGACTCCCGCTGGAATGACCTCTACGAGATGCTCGAACGCGAGCTCGACCTGCTCGACGGCGAGGACCAGCGCGTGGCGCTCACCTTCCGGCTGGGAGATCTCCTGCGGCGCAAGCTCGACGACGCCGAGCGCGCGCTCTACCGCTACAGCCAGGTGCTGGAAACCGACCGCAACCACGAGGGCGCCCGCACGGCCCTGGAGGAGCTGCTTGGCGACAACCTGCTCGCCATGCAGGCGGCAGAGATCCTCGAGCCGCTGTACACCACTGAGTCCAACTGGGAGAAGCTGTGCTCGATCTTCGAGCTCAAGGCGGACCACACCGCCGACCCGGGCGAGAAAGTGCGCATCTACCAGCGCATCGCCGAGATCAAAGAAACCGGGATGGACGACTCCAAGGCCGCCTTCGACTTCTACGGCTTTGCGCTGCACGAGGCGCTGTCCGAGCCGAACCTCCGGGAGATCTTGAACGCCCTGGAGCGGCTCTCCGAGCAGGACGACCGCTGGCAGGACTTGGTGGCCCTGTACAAGGAGGTGTCCAGCGACATCCTGGACGTCGAGCTGCAGGAGAAGGTCCGGCTTAAAGTGGCCAACATCTCCCGGCTGCACCTGTCCGACCTCGGGACCGCCAAGGACTTCTACAAGCAGGTCCTGGACAACGATCCGGAGAGCGGCCAGGCGCTGGACGCGCTGGAGGAGATCTACTTCCAGACCGAGGAGTGGGAGCCCCTCCTCGCGATCTACCAGTCGCGGGCCGAGATCCTGGCCGACAGCGTGGAGCTGCGCCGGAGCTACCTGGCTCGCGCCGCCGGCCTGTGCGAGCAGTACCTGGGCCGGGTGGCGGAAGCCATCTCCTGCTGGGAGCAGGTGGCAGAGCTGGATCCCGGGGACCGGGAGGCCTCGGCCGCCTTGGAGCGCCTCTACTCCAAGGGAGATCGCGGCGCAGACCTGGCCGATCTGATCGAGCGCCGGCTCCGGTACGTGGAAGAGCTGGACGAGGCGGTTTCGCTCCGCTTCCAGCTCGGCACGATCCTGGAGAAACAGCTCGAGGAGCCTGACCGAGCGCTGGAAAACTACCGCGCCACCTTGGGCGGCAACCCGACCCATCCCGAGGCCATCGAGGCCATCGAACGGTACATGGACGACGAGGATCGTCGCGGCGACGCGGCCGAGATCCTGGAGCCCATCTACGCCAGTCGACACGACTGGGCCCGACTGATCGAGACCTACAAGATCCGTCGCAGCGCTACGGATGATCTGGAGCTCCGCTCGAGCGTGACCCGCAAGATCGCGCGGCTGTTCGAGGAGCAGCTCGAGGATCTGGACAAAGCGTTCGAATGGTACGGCAGGCTCTTCGTGGAGCAGCCCGGGGAGAAGAAGGTCCGGGACGTGCTCACGCGGCTCGCGGGCATCCTCGAGAAGTGGGCCCAGCTCGCCGAGGTGTATTCGTCCTACCTGGCCGACGTGTTCGACGAGTCGCCCACCTCCCTGGAGGTGGGGCGGCAGCTCGCGCAGATCTACGACGACCGGCTGAACGACGTGGACAAAGCCAAGGAGTACTACCTCCGAGTACTCGCCTTTGACCGCTCCCTGACCGACGTGTTCAATGCGCTCGAATCGATCTTGACCCGGGCGGAACGCTGGAACGACCTGCTGGACGTGTACCAGGACGCTGCCGACGCCGCCCTCGAGTCCGAGGAGCGCAAGTCACTGCTCTTCAAGATCTGCACCATCTGGGAGGAGGCACTGGGCAACCTCGACGAAGCCATCAGCGCCTACCGTGCCGTGCTCGAGGTCGGCGACAACGACCGCCGGGCGGTGAACTCCCTCGACCGGCTGTTCGTGCAGGATCAGCGCTGGGCCGACCTGGTGGAGCTGCTGCATCGCCAGCTCGAGTACGTGGAGCTCCCGGGAGAGATCATCCCCATCAAGCTCCGGCTCGGCATGCTCTACGAGGAGCGGATGGACGACGTGGCGGGCGCCATCGACAGCTACGAAGAGGTGCTGCGCAGCGAGGGCACCAACCCCGACGCGCTGGCGGCCCTGGAGCGGCTGCTGGGCAACAAGGACGAGCGCTTCCGCGTGGCGCAGATTCTCGAGCCCATCTACCAGCAGCTCGATGACTGGCAGAAGCTGGCGGTGATCTACGACGCGCAGCTGGAGTCCATCGAGGACCAGGTGCGCCGGGTAGAGATCCTCCGGGAGATCGCGTCCATTCACGAGCACCGCAGCGGCGACATCCGCGCCGCCTTCGAGGCCATGGCCAAGGCCTGGCGGGAGGACATCGCGGACAAAGAGGTGCTGCAGGCCCTCGAGGCGCTGGCCACCAAGCTGCAGGACTGGGGTCGGCTGGTCACAGTGCTAAAGGAGGGCATCGAGGGCAGCTACGACTACGAGCTGCAGGCGTCCATCTGGCTCAAGATCGCCCGGATCTACGAGGATGCCGAGGCCAACCCGGCCGCCGCCATGGAGGCCTACAACAAGCTCCTCAAGGTCAAGGAGGACAGCGAGGAGGCGGTCAACGCCTTGGAGCGGCTGCTCCCGGCGCTTGGAAAGTTCGAGGAGCTGGTGGCGATCCTGCGTAAGAAGGCCGACCTGGTCGGCGACCCACTGGACGCCAAGGACTGCTACTACAAGATCGCCGAGATCCAGGAAGCAACCCTGGAGAACGTCGAGGACGCCATCGCGACCCTGCGACACCTGCTCGGCATCGACGACGCGGACGAGGTGGCCATCTCCTCCCTGGAGCGGCTCTACCTGGCCAGCGAAGCGTGGACCGAGCTCGTGGAGATCTATCAGCGGAAGATCGAGTCACTCATCGACGCCGACGAGCGACGCACGGTGATCTTCCAGATGGCCTACGTCTACGAGGCCAAGCTCAACGAGGCCTTCGAGGCGGTCTCCTCCTACCGAAGTGTGCTGGACCAGAACCCCGACGACATGGAGGCCCTGGTCGCCCTCAACCGGCTCTACACCAACGAAAAGATGTGGCCGGATCTGCAGGAGGTCATGGACCGTCAGATCGCGCTGACAGCCGACCCCAACGGGCGAAACAACCTGAACTACCGCGCGGGCTGGGTCTTGCAGAACGAGATGGACGAGCTGGAGAGCGCCATCGAGCGGTACGAGCAGGTGCTCACCGACGATCCGACCTATGGCGACGCGCGGCAGGCGCTGGAGGTGCTGGTGCGCGAGGAGGGAGCCCGAGAATCTGCGGCTCGGGTGCTGGAGCCGCTGTACCGCGCAGCCGGCGAGTGGGAGCCGCTCATCGAGGTGCTCGAGCTGAGGCTGGAGTCCGAGACGGATCCCCTCATGAAAGTGGACCTGCTCAAGAAGGTCGCTGAGCTAAACGAAGAGGGTCGGACCGACAGCCGGGCCGCCTTTGAGGCCTATGGACGCGCGTTCGTCGCGGACCCGTCCGACAGCGAGGTGACCGCCCATCTGGAGCGGCTCGCCCAGCAGCTCTCCGTCTGGAACGAGCTGGCGGCGCTGTACGAGAAGCGGCTGGAGGACATCTACGAGGACGAGCTGGGCCGCCGCATCACGCTCACCCTGGCCCGGGTGTACGAAGAGGCCATGGCCGACGACGCCAAAGCCATCCAGAAGTACAACCGCGCGCTGGACTACTCCGGGGACGAAGCCGAACCCTTGGCCGCCCTGGATCGCCTGTTGGAGCGCACCTCGAGCTGGAAGGAGCTCGCCAAGGTCTTGGAGAAGCAGGTCGACGCGGCCCCTGATCCGAGCCAGCAGGCGGCGCTGCTGTTCCGTCTGGGTACCCTGCGCCGCCACGAGTTCGGCGACGTGGAGGGGGCACTCCAGGCGTTCCGGGACGTGCTGGACCGCGAACAGAGCCATGAAGGGGCCTTGGCCGCCCTGGAGCAGCTGTTGGACGAGTCGCAGGTGGTCGAGCAGGTGCTGGACATCCTGGAGCCGGTCTACGAGGGCTCCGAGAACTTCGAGCGTGTGGCCTGGCTGGCCTGGAAGCGGCTGGAGCTCATCGAGGATCCCTTCGAGCGCGCCGGGCTGTTGGAGCGCATCGCCGAGCTCAGTGAGCAACGGCTGGGAGACCCGGCACGGGCCATGGACGCCATCGGCCACGCGCTGCTGCAGCGGCCGGACGAGCCGCGCTACCTGGAGGAGCTGGCGCGGCTGGCGGAGCAGCTGGAGCGTTGGGCCGAAGGCACCGCGGTGCTGGAGAACATCCTCGTACAGGAGGGGCTCGATGAGTCGGTGTTCCTGCAGGTGGCCCTCCGCTGCGCCGCTTGGAACGGCGATAAGCTGGGCGACGTCCGCCGCGCCGAGCAGTACTACAACGCCGCCCTGGAGCGGGACCCTGAGAACGCGGAGGCCCTGCAGCGGCTGGAGGGCATCTACCGCAACCTGGGGGAGATCGAGGCGCTGATTGGAATCCTCGAAAAGAAGGCGGAGCACGAGTACGACCTGGACGCCAAGAAAGGGATCTTGGCAGAGGTGGCCGATCTGGCGGAGAACGCACTTACCGACGTCGCCGCCGCGGCCCGGGCCTGGAAGGCGATCTCCGAGCTCGACGAATCGGACACCCGCTCCCAGGACGCGCTCATTCGCCTGTACGAGCTGGCGGGCCAGTGGGACCAGCTGATCGAAATCCTCGATCAGAAGGCCCGCTTCGTCCTGGAGACGAGCGCCGGGCTCGCGCTCCGGCACCGGATCGGTGAGCTGCTGCTGAACCAGGTCCAGGATCCGCGCCGGGCGGCCGACGCCTACCGGGATGCGCTGGACCTCGAGCCCCAGGACGACGTGGCACTGAACGCCTTGGAGTCCATCTTCACCCAGACCGAGGAGTGGACCTCGGTACAAGACATCCTGCTCCGGCGACTCGCCGCAGTGGATCCCGGACCGGCGCGGGTGCCGACCATGGTGAAGCTCGCCCGGCTGGCCGAGGAGCGCTTCACCAACCGCGACGAGGCCGGCGACTACTGGCACCAGATCTTGAACTTCGACCCGAGCTACACCTCGGCCTATGATCAGCTGGAACGGCTGCTCAAAAAGGACGAGCGGTGGTACGACCTGGTGGAGATCATCAAGCGGCACGCGGAGTACTGCGAAACCATCGGCGACCGGGAGGGAGAGGTGGCCCAGCTCGTGCGCGTCGCGCGGATGTGGGAGGAGCGGCTGGACAGCCCGGAGTCGGCGACGGAGATCCTCGAAACCATCCTCCAGCGCGACCCGAACAACGTCTCAGCCCTCACCGGGCTGGCCCGGCTGCACGAGCGGAACAAGGACTGGGAGAAGTGCCGCGAGGTGCTGACCCAGGCCGCCGGCCTGAACCCGACCGGCAGGGACGCGGCCGAGCTCTTCTTCCGCATGGGTCGGGTGGAGGACGAGCTGAAGCACCCGGAGGACGCCCAGGCGAACTACGCCAAAGCGGTGGAGTTCGACCCGACCCACGAGGAGGCCCTGACCGCGCTCGAGGTCGCGGCCCGGTCGGCCCAGGACTGGATGGAGGTGGCCCGCCTGGTGCACATCAAGGCCACGAACGCGCCCGACGCTCAGGCGCAGCTCGGCTTCCTGTGCGAGCTCGGCACGCTCTACTCCGAGAAGCTGGACCATCCCGAGGGAGGGCTGCCCTTCCTCGAGCAGGCGCTCCAGATCGCGCCCGACGACGCCCAGGTGCTCAAGCCCCTGGCGGACCTGTACTACGCCGCCGGCCGCCTGGACGACGCCGAGCCCCTGTACCTGGGACTGATCGAGTCCACGTCCAAGGCCCGCAAGCGCTCCAAGGAGCTGGCGCCCTACCACTACAAGCTGGGGTGCGTGGCCGAAGCTCGCGGGGACGCCGAGGGAGCGGCCAAGCAGTATGATACCGCCTATCGGATCGACACGACCTACACCCCGGTGGTCTTGGCCATCGGCAAGCTGGCCATGGCTGAGCAGGACTGGGACAAGGCGCGGCGTATCTACCGTGCCATGCTGCTCCAGAACATCGATGAGGCCGCGACGGGCATCAGCAAGGCGGACGTCTACTACAGCCTCGGGCTGATCCACGAGCAGCTGAACGAAGGAAAGAAGGCCGTGAACATGTTCGAGCGGGGCCTGGAGATCAATCCGGACCACGCCGAGCTCCAGGCAGCGCTGGCCCGCGTCAACGGCTGATTTTCCCTCTGGCTCGCCGCCCCCTTCCGAGCTCCAGCACACGCTCTCCGAGACGATCCCGCCCGGGTCGGATATACTGGTTTGAAGTCGTGCCCGGGGCGACGCCACTGGAAAGGGCAGCCATAGACATGAAACGCTGGACGATCCGAGCTCTGAACTTCCTGCTCACCCTGACCCTCCTCGCCACCACGGGATGCTCGGACGACAGCGCCGGGCAAGACGACGCGGCCGTGGACGCCGCCCCGCAGAGCGACGGCGGAGACGCGGGCACCACGGCCCTCTCCCTCGAGCTCGGGGAGCTCCTGACGGTGGACGCCGACGCGTCGGGCCTGGCCCAGATCACCCTCGCCACGCCCGAGGGCGTCGAAGAGTTCATCGTGATGGTCCACTCCCGGGCCAGCACCGTGAATTCGCTTCGCGCCTACACCGCAGGCATGCCCCAGGCGAAGCTCGGCACCCCGCCGGCCTCCTCGGACACGATGCTCCGCCGCTGGGGCTGCCTGAGCGCCGGAGGGCAGGTCGATCTCCGCGACGTGGTCGCCCGGCTGCGGGATCGTCCGTCGGCGCGGCGGCCTCCGGGGCGGCGGCCTCCCCTGCCGGTGCCTCCCCCCAACCCCGGAGAGCTGGTGAGCTTCGAGATCGGCACGAGCACGGGGATCGTCACGGTGCAGTCCGAGGTGCTGCTCGTGTCCGCCTCGCTGGTGATCGCCATCGACCGGGACACCGATCCGACCCTCGAGCTCGACGCGACGACGCTTGACGAGATCGCCACCGGGTTCGAGGACATCGTCCTTCCCCGGGAGCGCATCTTCTTCGGTGACGAATCGGACGTGAACGACGACGGCCACGTGACCCTGCTGTTCAGCCCCCTGGTCTACGAGAGCGGCGCCACGGCCTACGTCAACCCCTGGGACCTGATCACCGACCCCCTGGTCCGCCCGTCCAACGTGGCTGGCAACGACCAGGAGCTGATCTACATCACCCCCCCGCAGCTGCTCGAGCCGTACATGGCCACGCCCCGGGCGATCCTGGAAACCGTGGCCCACGAGTTCCAACACGCCATCTATTTCTACCGGAAGTACATGCTCAATGCCACAGTGGGCGAGCCCGAGAGCGCTTACATCACCGAGGGGTTGAGTGCCTTGGCCCAGGACCTCACCGGGTACCAGGCGGGCAACTTCTTCGTGTCCATGGCCGCGCTGAACGACATCAACGACGTCTCCGTCAATGATCTGGTGGGCAGCGGCGGCTACTACATCTACGAGCGAGATGGCGCCCTCCGCGGCAGCGGATACCTGCTGCTGCGCTACCTCTACGACCAGGCGGGCGGCGACACGGTCCTGCCCAACGGCGACATCGACGTGGCCGGCTCCCCGGGCATCGGGTGGCTGCGGGACTTCGTGGATTCTCCCGAGCTGGGCGTGGCGAGCATCGAGGCCGCCACGGGGCAGACCGTCGCCCAGGCTGCAGCGGACTGGTACATCGCCATGATGGTGGACGACCGGACCGACGACCAAAGTCAGCCGCTGAACACCGACCCCCGATACAACTACCTGCCCACCGCCACGGATCCGCTCACCGACCGCACCCGGGGCACCTCCATGTTCGAGTCCTTTGGCACGGCCCACAAGACCGGTCCCCTCGTGCAGGAGATCACCGCTGCCGACGGCGGCATTCGCATCGGCGGGGTGGAGTACCTGCATCTGGTGGCCACCTCCACCGACGTCACCGCCGTCACCATCGCCGCCGACCCCCAGGACGTGGACATCGGGATCGTGATCTTCCGCATCAGATAGCCGCACTTGACTGCGAGGCCGTTCTGTTTCAACTTGTCCGCACAATTCACGTGCCCAGATCCAATGAGGCTGAGGAGCAGTTTGTGATGAAACGCGCAACGTTGCTAACAATCACCTTGCTGTTGACTGTGCCGGTCGCAGCCTGCGGCGACGACGACGGCGGGCCCGGCCCGGACGCCACGGCAGACGCCAGCTTGATCCCGGACGCCGAGGTCGGGCAGGACGCCGAGGTCACCACGGAGTGCACGCTGCCGCCGCGGGACTTCTGGGTCTATGACCTGTCCGTCATGCCGCCGACCTGGTTGCAGGTGCCTTCCACCTGTCGGGCCCAGGGCACCCACGGCATCGTCTATGTGGCGGACGACATCTGGGACGCCGACCTGAACCAACAGGACGTGGACCAGGTGCTCACGGCCTTCGACGAGTCCACGCCGGCCGACACCGGCAGCGGCATCTTCACGCTGACCACCGCCACCTTCGGCGAGCCCACCGACGTGGACACCAACGACCGCGTCATCCTGTTCTACTCCGAGCTGCCGGGCTACGGCGGCTACGAGTTCGACGGCTATATCCGGCGCGAGGACGTGCTGGGCGGCCAGAACTCCAACGGCGCCGAGATGCTCTACCTGGACGGCGTCCGGAACGATCCCGGCGGGGAGTACATGCTGGGCGTGGTCGCGCACGAGTTCGTGCACATGATCCACCTGAACCACGACCAGAACGAGGCGTCCTGGCTGGAGGAGAGCCTGGCCGAGGCGTCCATGATCCTCAGCGGCTACTTCGGCGACCTCGCCACCTGGGTGGCAAATGACTTCGCCCCCAACCCGAACCAGACGCTCACCACGGACGGGCAGACCTTCAACTACGGCGCCGGCTTCCTGTTCGGCGGGTATCTGGTCCAGCGCTACGGCGCGGACTTTTTGACCGCCCTGGTAGAGGAGCCGGCCGACGGCGTCACCGGCTTTGAGGCCACCTTGACGGCCGAGGGACACTCCGAGAGCTTCCGTGAATTGCTGGGCGACTGGGCCCTGGCGAACTTCCTCGACGCCCCCACGGTGGGTGCCGGTGAGTTCGGCTACAGCGCCTTCACGGTGCCGGCCATGGACGCCTACACCTCCGCCGTGCCCTCCCAGGTGATCCCGCGGGGGCTGAGCCCGCACGCCGCGCGCTACGTGGTCTTCGAGCTCACGACCGGCACCGGAGCGACCCTGGAAGTGGCCCTCTCCTCCACCTCCTGGGCCGACCTCGAGCTCCGCTACGCCGTGTACGCCGACGGGGACACCTCCACCGCCGAGCCGGGCTCCTTCGCCATGACCGCCCAGAACGACGTCCTCGTGATCTCCAACGTGGGCGGCGCCCTGGACCGCGTGGTCATTTCCGCCCTCGAGGGCGGCGGCCTCAACTTCGCCAACGTGGACGTGTCGGCAGCGCTGCAGTAGCCACTGTGCTACTGTCAGCCCCATGGTTCCCAAAGGTGGACACCTGGCCGGCGCGCTGGTGGTTGCGGTCGCAGCGCTGCTGCTGATCGCCTGTCGGGACGAGGACAACCTCCTCAAGAAACGCAAAAAAAACCGCGCCGGGGACTACATCACCCGGGTGCGCGGCGCAAAGGGGCGGAGCCAGGTTCCCGAGCTGCTCGGCGCCAGCCGGCCCGTGGGCGGCGGCACCGTGGCCCGCTTGCTGATCCAACCCCTGGAGCCGCGACTGATCCGCGGCCGGTTCGTGCGCGTCCTGTACGTCTCCTCGCCCGCTGACGTGGCCGACGTGCGCCGGGCGATGCTGCACGCCAAGCCGGCACCCTTTCGCACCTGCGAGCCCACCTGGCGGATCGATGTGCGCTACGGACATCACACCCACATCGCCCGGGTGAACCTCTCCTGCCAGCGCCTGCAGGTCGACGGCCGGTCGCTGGCCTACGACGGTGACGTGGCCAAGGTTTTGGGCCCGTTCCTCCGCCACGCGATCCGACGGCCCAGTCACAAGCTGCTGCGGGTGCGGGTGCCGGTCGAGCACGAGCCTACTCCGATCCTCAAGGCGCTGGCGAGCCGCGCCGTGGAGGCCTATCTGCCCGAGAAACCGGTCCGCCGTGGGCCCCATCGACGCATTTTCTACTCGGTTCTCAAGCGCCCGCCCCAGGACTCCACGAAGCTCGACCAGGTCGTGGCCGACCTGCGCCGGGCCGCTTACAGCCGACTCAAGGCCTACGCCTACCAGATCAAGGTCGGACGGCACGAGGTGATCGATGTCCAGGGTCCGGAGGTGGTGTTCGAGCGGTTCAATGACCGGGTGTTCGAGGCCAAATACGGCGTGACCGTGCTGTTCAAGCTGGGCACGCCGGAGTACATGCTCGGCTTCCTGGGTCTGGGCAACAACTTTCAGGTGGGCAAGCCGACCTTTCCCAAGGCCTACCGGCTGGACGTCATCTTTGGCAGCAAGGAGCGCTACGCGAAGATGCGTATGATCCTCGGCACGATCAAGCTGAAGCCGCCGCTCCGACCGCTGTAGAAGACATCTTTAAAACTCAACCGTCAGCCCGCCGCCGGGCGTGAGCGTCGGCAGGACGCTCGACTCCTTGCCCTTCGGTGAGACCCGCACCCGCTCCGAGCCGCCGGACGGCCGCACATAGGCCAGGTACCACACGAGGGTGGCCACGGCGACGACGGCCGTGCCGATGAGCAGCCCGTCCGTGGACATCTGGTATCTGCGGCCCAGCTCCTGCGCATCCCGGCGCTCGGCCAGGGGCAGGCTCAGGTCGTCCATGCGCTTCTGCTGCTGCAGCGCCAGGCCCCCGAGCACCGCGGCGGTCACCCCCGCCGCGCAGGTGAGGGCCACACCGGTCCACAGCAGGGGAAGGCCCTTCTTCGGCTTGTACACGGTCTTGTAGATGATATTCACAACCTTGGGCCGCGGTTTCTGGAGCGTGATCCGCCGAGTCAGCCGTTGGTTGGCCTCCAGCCTCAGGTTGACGGCCACGGTCACGTAGCCGGTCAGTTTCACCACCACCGAGTGGGAACCCGGCATGAGCCGGAGGGGCGCACCGAGGGGCGAAGCACCTCGCGCATTGCCGTCGACGCTCACCGTGGCGCCCTCCACCGACACCTGGATCGTGACGATGGCGATCTTGCGCAGCAGGTCCTGAACATTGTCCTGTGCCAGCTTTTTCAGCGCCGCCGAAGTGTCTGCCGCCGCATCCTTGAGGAACTTCTCGTAGGCGCCGATGGCGTCCAGGTAGCGTCCCAGCTCCTTGTAGGTCTGACCGATGTTGAACTGGATCTTCGGGCTGGGAAAGATCTTGAACGCCCTGCTGAACAGCTCCAGGGCCGTTACGTAGTCGCCCTCCCGGAGCTTGGCCACCCCCTGCTTGACCAGGGTCCGGGCCCTCCGCCGCTCCGACTCTCGTTTCTTCGCGGCTCTGGAGTCGGATCGACGACCGGCGGCAGCAACGGGAGATGCCAGCGTTCCTGGAACAATGACGGTTGCCAGGAGCAGCGAACCGACAGCGGCCAAACGTTTAAATGTCTGTAATCGCACGGATATCCTTCATTCCAGAGGGGCGCTGCAAGGGGGGTTCCATGGACGGCCGCGGCGGTCGACGCCGCCTCATCCCCGGCCACGCCATGGCCTCCCGCCGCTTCAGATTGATCACCAGCGTCTGATCGCTGGTTGCCGACAGCGGCAGCGCTTGCGGCTCGTACCCCTTGGCCTCCACCAGGAGCCGATGCTTGCGCTCCGTCCGCAGCAGCTCGATCGGCGAGGAGGTGACCACCCGGCCGTTGAGCGAGATCCGCGCATCGGCCGGGTCCACCTTCAGCGTGACCTTGATCGTCTCCGGCTGGATGCGCATCACGGCCGGCCCGTTGCCGCCCGGGAGCGCTGTCATGGTGGCCGCGCCGGGCGCGACGGGCTGGCTCGGCGCCGGCGGTCGATCCCGGCCGCGGAACACGAAGAACACCGCACCGGCCGCGATCACGAGCACCCCGACCACGAGCAGCCACAGCGTCGGGCTCCGCGACGTGAGCTGGGTGCGCCCACCGGTCCAGGCCAACGGTGTGCCTGTCTGCGCGGGATCCACGTCGGTGACCGAGTGCTCGGCAATGGTCGGGTTGAAGGCGTCCGCGACCTTCATGTTCCCCTTGGAGACCCGCGCCGGCGGCATCTCCCGGGTGCTGAGCTGCCGGTGCCCCAGCAGCGCGTCCCGGAACTCGTCAGCGCTGGCGAACCGGTGCTCCACGTCGTGGGCCAGCGCCTTGAGCGACACCCGCTCCAGGGCCAACGGAATGTCCGGGTTGACCTCCCGGGGCGGGACGATCTTGCCGCTGGTGATCTGGTACAGGAGCTGATTCAGGTTGTTCGCGGCAAAGGGCCGCTTCCCGGTGAGCGCCTGGTAGAGAATCACCCCCACGGAGAACAGGTCTGATCGCGCATCGAGCTCCCGCTCCCCCCGGGCCTGCTCGGGAGACATGTAGTAGGGCGTGCCCAGAATCAGGCCGGTGGAGGTGAGGTGCAGCTTGGCGTCTTCTCCGCCGGCGAACTTCGAGATCCCGAAGTCGAGCAGCTTCACGAAGTCCGGATCGTCTCCGCGCTGGATCAGGAACACATTCTCCGGCTTGAGGTCCCGGTGGATGATCTGCCGCTCGTGCGCGGCGGAGAGCGCCGCCAGAACCTGACTGATGATGTGGACCGTGCGCCGCCGCGTCACCGGGCCTTGGTCCAGCAGCACCGCGAGGTCGAACCCCTGGAGCAGCTCCATCACCAGGAAGGGGAGCCCGTCCTGGGTCGTGCCCATGTCCGTGACCTCGACGATGTTCTCGTGACCGATGGCGCTCGCCGCCCGGGCCTCGATCTCGAAGCGCTGGCTGACCTCGGGGTTGGCGGCGAGCTCGGGCAGAATGAACTTCATCGCCATCCGCCGCTGGATGCGCTCGTGAAGCACCTCGTAGACGGCCCCCATCCCCCCGGACGCAACGCGCCTGATGATGCGGTACTTGTCGTCGATGAGGGTCCCCACCCCGATCCGGCTCACGCTGATGGCCATCCCGGTGATCGGACAGAACAGCGCCTCGGGGTCGTGCTGTCCGGAACAGTGGGGGCAGGCGGCCATGGGCGTATTATTCTCTACCGGGGCCCGAGTCGTCTAGAAACCATCTCAACAATCGGATCCGACCGTCATTCCATGTGTACGAGGCAGTCGGCCTCGACGATGTAGTTCTGACCCCCGACCTCGTCAGCAGGGCCACGCTGCAGCACGAGCCTGTAGTCGTCCAGGCCCGGCCATCATCTCCCAGCACGTATCCCCGTACCAGGTGCTGTCACAGCGCACACCTCTTCTGCCTACCCATGGTAATACCCATGTTTACAGCCTACGTCAGTATAGACCTTTTTGGGCCGAGGTGAAAACGTCGCCTTGAGTGAGCCCCGGCCCGGGGTCCCCGGCCCGGGCGTCACCGCTGATCACAGCCCCCGCCGCAAACCTGCCACAGCGCCCGTCAAAGCACCAGTGGCAGCACCCACGACGACGTCAGTTTCGGCCGCTGTGCGGTTCCCTTGACGAACCGGCCCTGGCTTGCGTACAAATCCGCACATGAACTTCGATCACAAAGACATCGGCATCGCGCTGTTTCTCATCGGTCTGGCCACCTTTTTCATCTGGGCAGCGCGCGCCTTCATCCTCGCTCGTCGACGCAGCGCCGCCACGCAGGAGCCCGTCTCCGCGCGTGAGCCCGAGCTGGCGGTCGAGCCCAGTCCTGAGCCCCAAGCGGAGCCCGAGCCCGAACCCGAGCCTCAAGCAGAGGCAGAGCCCACAGGCGAACCTGAAGCCCAGCCTGAAACTGCTGCCGAGCCTGAACCCGCTGCCAAGGCCGAGGCGGGACCAGAGCCCGAGGCTGAGCCGGAGCCAGAGGCTGAGCCGGAGGCCAAGCCTGAGCCTGAGCTCAAACCAAAGCCGGAGCTTAAGCCTGCCCTGAAGCCCAAACCCGCCGCGCCGCCCGCACCGGAGCCTGCGGTGGCCATGCCGGTCCCCAAGCCGAAGCCCAAGCTGGCCCCGGTTCCGGCCAAACCCAGGCGCACGGAGCTCAAGACCGGCCTGCGCAAGACACGCAAAGGGTTCATCGCGAAGCTCGGCGGGCTCTTCAAGGGTAAAAAGACCATTGACGCGGACCTCATGGACGAGCTCGAGGAGGTCCTGTTCACGGCCGACATCGGTGTGCGCACCTCCCAGGTGCTGTTCGACAAGGTCAAACAGGCGCTGGACAAAAAGGCCCTGAAGGACGCCGACGCGGTGTGGGCGACGATCAAAGAGGAGGCCGCGGCGATCCTCACCATCGATGCCCCGCCCCTCGACGTCTCGGCGCACAAGCCCTTCGTGATCCTCACCGTCGGAGTGAACGGCGTTGGCAAAACGACGACCATCGGCAAGCTCGCGCAGAAGTTCGCCGACGACGGCAAGAGCTGCATCCTGGCCGCGGGCGACACCTTCCGCGCCGCAGCCGTGGAGCAGCTCGAGGTCTGGGCAACCCGGGTGGAAGCACCCATCGTGCGAGGAAAAGAGGGGCAGGACCCGTCCTCGGTCATCTTCGACGCGATCAAGCAGGCAATTGAAAAATCCATCGACATCGTCATCGCCGACACTGCGGGACGCCTGCATACGAAAGTGAACCTGATGGAGGAGCTCGAAAAAATCCATCGGGTCTGCGGCAAAGCCATGGAGGGCGCCCCACACGAGATCCTGCTCGTGCTCGACGCCACCAACGGACAGAACGCGATCCAGCAGGCAAACATGTTCAAGGAGGCGGTCGCTGTGACGGGGATCGTGCTCACCAAGCTCGATGGAACGGCAAAGGGTGGCATCATCCTGGGGATCTGCGATGAGCTGGCGATCCCGGTTCGGTACATCGGGATCGGTGAGGGGGTGGAAGACCTGCGACAGTTCGATGCCGTGGAGTTCGTGGAGGCGCTGTTCACTCCAGAGGAAGACATTACCTACTAGGTGTAGTCATAGGTATGCTGCGCGAACACGAACCGGCCGCGGAACGCAGGCCGACGGACAATGAAAACCGCAAGGAAATGAAGTGGTTCGTTTGGAGTGCTCCTCAAAACAAAGAGTTGATCTTGAAAGACACGTCGTGTTATAGTTTCGCCACGATTGCCCAGAGTGACTCTAACTGCGCGAATTCACTGTGCTTTTGAGGTCTTCGCCCCTGTAAAGTATACGGTGAGGTGAGTATGCGAACATTGTCAATTGCTCTTGGTGCGGTGCTGGCGGTTTTGTTGGCCACCGGCACCGCTTATGCCGCCCCGGAGGCGCCCCCGAGCACAGGTGCCAGACGCCCTGCCGCCGGCGGTGAGCCGGGAAGTGGTGGTGAGCCGGGAGGCGGTGGCGGTGAGCCGGGAAGCGGTGAGCCGGGCGCGGCCAGGCCGGGCGCCGGTACGGCCAAGAGCCCCACCGTCCCGGGGAAGGCTGCCGAGGATAAGCCCTCTCCCACGGGGGGGCCGTCCTACTGGCAGGACATCAAGGTCGTGCCGCGGAAGCTGATCCTGAAGCAGAAGCGCTTCGAGCTGATGCCGGTCATCGGCTATACGCTGAACGACAACTTGATCCAGCACTTCCTGGTGGGTGCCGGCATCAAGTACCACATCACGGATGTGCTGGCGTTCGGCATCTCCGGCCACTACTACATCTACAACCTGACTGAGCGGAACTATCTGGTCGGGTTGCAGCAGCGGGTGCTGCCCACCCTGAACAAGTACATCTTCTCCGCCACCGTGGACGCGAGCTACATGATCGCCTACGGGAAGTTCGCCGTTCACAACAAGTTCATCCTGCAGTTCGGGGCGTTCCTCGCCGGCGGTGTGGGCGTGACGATGACCGAGGTCATTCCACGAAACGCGGCGCACGAGCCGTGGCAGAACTACAACGTCACGGTTCACATCGGACTCGGGTTCCGGATGTTCATCACCAAGTGGATGACCCTGTGGTTTGCGGTCAGGGACTATATGATGCCCGACAAGTACGAGCCGGACGATCGAACCGACGAAGACGGTCAGGAGGCCAAGAAGAACGGCGAGTGGCGCTTTATCAACAACTTTGTGTTTCAGCTCGGCGTGACGTTCTTCCTGCCGACTGATTTCAAATACACAACCTTCAAGTAGGCTGCGGAGGAGTAAGACCAATGAAAAAGCTTCTTTCCACAGCAATCTTCCTGGTGATCGGATTCGCCACGGTTGCAGCCTACGCCCAGGAGCGCAAGAGCATCCTCGACGACCAGCCGGAAGTCAGGCGGAGGGTGATGTTCCTGCCAGCACGCTTCGAAGTGACCCCGGAGATCGGGATGACCTATCTCCAGGACTTCAAGCACAATCTCCTGGTCGGCCTCCGGGCGGAGTATCACATCATCGAGGCGCTCTCCATCGGCGTCTTCTTCGACTACGCGGTGTACGCCTGGCACACGCAGCTCACCAACGAGATCGAATCCACCCTCCCCGAGCGGCTGAACCCGAACACCACGGTGGATCCGTCTCCCTCCAAACAGGTCATGAAGAGCGCCTTGGACACCCTGATGTTCAAGGCGGGCGCCTACCTCGCGTACACGCCCTGGTTCGGCAAGCTCTCGCTGTTCGGCAAGCTCTTCGTGAAGTTCGATCTGCACATCCTGGCAGGCGTGGGCTTCGCGATGTTCAAGGAGGGCCATATCGACGACGCGTACCGCGACCCCGAAGGACTGGGCCAGGGGCAGCTGTACATCTACTACGAGGACAACTACAAGAACGGCGGCTTCAAGGTCGGCCCCCTGTGGGGCTTCGGGCTGAGGTTCTGGGTCCTGAAGTACCTGGCGCTGGCGTTCACCATGCGGACGCTCCACATCAAGCGCAACTCCGCCGGCTTCGACAAGACCGGTGACACGCGCCCGGGCTACGACGACGTGGTCGTCGTGAGCAAGAAGGACGAGTCTTGGGAAATGCTCATGTCCTTCACCATCGGCGTCTCGTTCTTCTTCCCCATGAACGCCCCCCGCTCGAAGTAAGCATCCCCCAACAACCTGGTCGGCCACCGTTCGAGACCGGACGTCCGTGCGCGTGCCCAGGGACGTGCAGGAATCTCTTTTGCCTGGGGGGCGTGAAGGAACCTCAGTTGGCTGTGCGGGGGGGGTCAGTCCGGGAATGATGGGAGCGGCGATGATCGAGCGAAGGGCCATCAAAAGTGAAAGCCAAGATCAAGCAGGGTGGAAGCGAAGCGGAGGCGGCGCCCTGCGAAAAACGATCCCGCGCGCAGTTCGGCTTTCGAGCGCAGCGAGAAAACGTATGCCGAGCACGGGACGTTTTCGCAGGATCAGCCGCCGGAGCGGAGCGGCCCAACACTGAAAAGGGCGATCTAGCCGCCATAGCGGAGCGGTGATACAGCGCTGAGCAAGGTTCTCTAGCTGCCGCAGCGGGGATCTTCGGTGGGCGGATCGTTGGTGTCGAGGATGAGGCAGGTGACACCGCCCTCCTCCTGCGGCGTGATGAACCAGATCTGGATGACGTCGCCGATATTGCCGAAGAACGGCTGGCTCAGGAAGCTGCCGTTACTTTCGGCCGGCCCCCCGACGAACAGCCCGTTCTCGAGGTTCTTCACGGTGACCTCCGCGTTCGCCGGGATGTAGACGTTGGGCTTGATGGTCAACGTCCAGAGCCCGTCCTGGTTCTGCTCGAACAGGAAGGAATCCGGCCCGGGAGGCGGCATCGGAATCGAGGGCGTGTTGCACGCCCAGAGAATGGCCCACAGCACGAGTCCCGGGACCAGGATCCTGCCAATGAACTGTCTAGGCCTCATGGGTCACCAGCTTTCCAAACCCCGGGGTGACGGCCTGGGCACGCGCCGTTCCGGGAGCGCAACCCTCTGCCGAAGCGGCAGATTTCCAAAGGGTTGCCGTATTCATCATCCGTTGGCGCTCCATTACTGTCAACAAGGTTGACACATTGTTGACTTTGTTGTCACCCGGCCCGGGCAGCGATGCCGAGCAACCCGTACCGCTTGAGCTTCTTCAACAGCCCGAAACGACTCAGTCCGAGCAACCGCGCGGCCTGGGTCTGGTTGTTGCCGGTGCGCTCCAGGGCTTTCTGTAGCAAATCCCGCTCCAACTGCTCTACGTGGCCCCGGAGATCCAGCTCGTCGGGCGAGATTGACGCCCGACCCGAGTCCCCGCGGATCTGCGGCGACAGATCCTCGATCCCCAGCAGATCTCCCCCCAGCGCCAGGGCGCGCTGGATCTCGTTCTCCAGCTCGCGCACGTTGCCGGGCCAGCCGTAGGCCACGAGCTGATTCAGCGCCGCCCGGCTGAACCGCCGGGGCCCTGCGCTGTGCTTGTCCACGAAGTGCTGCACCAGCAAAGGCACGTCCTGCACCCGCTCACGCAGCGGCGGCAGCAGCACCTGGAGCACGTTCAGCCGATAGAACAGATCCTGTCGGAAGCGGCGCGCCTCCACGAGCTCGGCGAGGTTCTGATTCGAGGCCGCGATGATCCTGACGTCGACCCGGTGCACCTTGTCCCCGCCCACCCGACGGAGCTCACCGTCCTGCAGCACGCGCAGCAGCTTGGTCTGCATGGCCGCGCTCATCTCACCGACCTCGTCCAGGAACAGGGTCCCCCCGTGGGCCACCTCGAAGAGCCCGCGCCGGTCACGATCCGCGCCGGTGAACGCCCCTTTGACGTGGCCGAACAGGATGGACTCCAGCAGGGTCTCGGGCACCGCACCGCAGTTCTCCGAGACGAAGGGCAGGTCCT
>JBDRSE010000298.1:0-50392 GCA_043825095.1 bacterium | reverse complement strand
AGAAATCGTGTCTGTCAAGGCGCGAGGAGGTTTTTTTGCGAAGATGTAGTCGACCTACATCGAGCAAAAAAACCGACGAGCAACGCGGACAGACACGATTTCGGCCGTTCGCAGTAGAACAAAGTGCGAAAGTCGAGGCTAGATTGCTGCCGAATAGGAGGAGCCGAAAATGAAGGAACCGCTGTGGTCACCATCCGAAGAGCGGATCGCCGAGTCGAACATGACCCGCTACCAGACCTTCCTGAGCGAGACGCGAGGCAAGGCCTTCGGAAGCTACTCCGAGCTGTGGCAGTGGTCCGTGGACGACCGGGCCGCATTCTGGGAGTCGATTTGGGACTTCGGAGAGGTCACAGCCTCCCAACCGTACGCGCAAATCGTCGAAAACGGGGAGGCCATGCCCGGCGCCCGCTGGTTCCAGGGCGCGCGGTTGAACTTCGCCGAAAATCTGCTCCGTTTCCGGGACGACCGGCCGGCCCTGGTGTATCAGTGCGAGGGGCAGCCGCCTCGCACGCTGACCTATGCCGAGCTGTTCGATCGCGTGGCCCGGCTGGCCGCCTCCCTCCGCGCTCGTGGTATCGAGGCCGGGGACCGGGTGGTGGGCTTCGTGCCGAACATGCCGGAGGCGGTAATCGCGATGCTCGCCGCCGCCGCCATCGGGGCGATCTGGTCCTCCTGCTCGCCCGATTTCGGCATCAAGGGGGTGCTCGACCGCTTCGGGCAGATCGCACCGCGCGTGCTGTTCACTGCGGACGGCTACCAGTACAACGGCAAGCCCTTCAACTCCTTGGAGCGCATCGCCGGGGTGCTCGAGCAGATCCCGTCGGTGGAGCACGTCGTGGTCATTCCGAACATCTCCGATGCGCCCGACTTGTCGCCGGTGGACGGCGCAGTGCTCTTCGACTCATTCCTGGCCGACGAGGCAACCGAGGTCGAATTCGCCCAGCTCCCCTTCGACCACCCGCTGTACATCATGTACTCCTCGGGCACGACAGGCGTTCCCAAGTGCATCGTGCACGGCGCCGGCGGCACACTGCTGCAGCACATCAAGGAGCTGTGGCTCCATACCGATGTCACGCGCGACTCGAAGATCTTCTACTTCACCACCTGCGGCTGGATGATGTGGAACTGGCTGGTCAGCGCGCTCACGGCGGGGGCGACGGTGCTGCTCTTCGACGGCTCTCCCTTCGCGCCGGATCCCGCCATCCTCTGGCGATTCGCGGCCGAGCAAGGCATGACGGTGTTCGGCACGAGCGCCAAATACCTCGCCGCCCTGGAAAAAGCCGGCGTCAAGCCCAAGGAGCTCGAGCTCTCCGCCCTGCGGACCATTTGCTCCACGGGATCTCCGCTGTCGGTGGAGAGCTTCGAGTATGTCTATCGCGACATCAAGGAGGACGTCTGCCTGTCATCGATCTCGGGCGGTACCGACATCATCTCGTGCTTCGCCCTGGGCAACCCCAACTTGCCGGTATACTCCGGGGAGCTCCAGTGCCGGGGTCTCGGCATGAAGGTGAACGCCTTCGACGCGGCAGGACAGCCCGTGCGGCAAGAAAAGGGAGAGCTGGTCTGTACGGCGCCCTTCGTGTCCATGCCCATCTACTTCTGGGACGATGAGGGCGAAACCAAATACCGCGGCGCCTACTTCGAACGGTTCCCGAACATCTGGCACCACGGCGACTTCGTGGAGATCACCGAGCACGACGGGGTGATCATCTACGGACGCTCCGACGCCACCCTCAATCCTGGCGGCGTGCGCATCGGGACCGCGGAGATCTATCGCCAGGTCGAAAGCCTCGACGAAATCCTCGACAGCTTGGTGGTGGGGCAGGACTGGGACGGCGACGTGCGCGTAATTCTCTTCGTGCAGCTCCGCGAGGGCGTGGCGCTCACCGACGAGCTGAAAACCGCGATCAAAACCACGATCCGTGCGAATACCACGCCTCGACACGTCCCGGCAAAGATCCTGGCCGTGAAGGATATCCCCTACACCATCTCGGGGAAGAAGGTCGAGCTTGCCGTCCGGAAGGTCATCCACAACCAGGCAGTGCACAACAAGGACGCCTTGAAGAACCCCGAAGCCCTCGCGCTGTACGTGGACCTTCCCGCGCTGAAGGAATGAGCCAGGGTTTCTACTTGTTTGCGTTCTTGACGCACTTTCGGTAGTCCTTACAGGACACGTCGAGGCACTTCTTGACCTTCCCCATGTCTGCCTCTTTCTTGCAGTCCTCGACGAACTTGGACTTCTTTTCCTGGAACCGCTTGAGCCGTTTCTCCGACGCTCCATTCTCCTTCAAGCACTTGGCGTACTTCTCAAACGCCTTCTCGCAGGGATTGCCGCAGGCACCGAGCGACACCACGGCGAACGCGAGCGCCGCAAGAACCATCATCACCTTCTTCATGGGTACACCTTCTCCTTTGTCTTGAACCCCTCGGGGTACTGCACTTTATCACACACCGCACGGGCGCTGAACCCGTACCTGCATCGCCTGCATTTCCGCGAACCATCCCCCCCGCGCGTCGCCTCAGTTTGGATCTGGCCGGTGGGAGCTGCCCGGAAGAGAGGTGGGCAAACTACCGACCGCCGGCCCCATCCACGTCGCGCAAGAGTCGATCGATCATCACCAGCGCAATGGCCGCCCGCTCGTTGCCGTCCAGCTCGTCCTCCAGTCGCTCGAGGCTGGCTCGAATGCGCGGGCCGCTGTCCGGATCCTCGTACGCCAAGGTGACCGCACGATCGACGCGCGTCAGATTGACCGCATACAACGTGTTTCCGCCGAGCAGATCGCAGGGGTTCGTTGCCATGATTCAGCTCCTCTCCGGAACCTCGTGAGCTCCTGGACGCACCTCGGACAGACCACAACGAAATATGGCCACGTCCCATTCGCGAAGCCCAACTGGAGGTCCTTGCATGGCGGCGCAAGTCGCGCCTTCATAGTATGTTTTTCTGATCGGATCAGTCTGTCAAGTTTTCACATTCCGGTTGGCCGCGCAATAGCCGCTTCACAGCCGAGGCCGCGCCCGAAACCGGCCGCGATGGCCTCTCCGACGGGCTCCCCTTGCCTGTGCCCCCTCACCTGTGCCCCCTCACCTGTGCCCCCTTGCCTTTCCCCTTGCCTGTTGCCACCGCCCGCCGGGCTGGGGCATAGTCGGGTCGGTGAATCTCACGGCGACCATACGTGGGTCGAGATACTCCTTCGACTCGGTCAAGGAAGTGCTGGCCAAAGCGAATCCGCCCAAGTCAGGGGACGACCTGGCTGGGATCGCGGCCCGGGACGAAGTGGAACGTGTGGCCGCGCGGGCCGTGCTGTCCGAGCTGACCTTGGCGGAGCTGCGGGAGCATCCCGTGGTCGATTACGACGAGGACGAGCTGACCCGCATGGTGGAGGACACGCTCGACGAGAAGGCCTTTGCCGCCGTGCGGGACCTCGCCGTGGGGCAGTTCCGCGAGTGGCTGCTCGAGACGACCACCACGGGACCGCTGATCCGGTCCATCTCTCACGGGCTAACACCCGAGATGGCGGCGGCCGTCTGTAAACTGATGTCCAACATGGATCTCATGGTGGCGGGTCGGAAGTGCGAGGTCGTAGTCCGCGCCAACAACACGCTGGGGCTGCCCGATCGAATGTCGTCGCGAGTGCAGCCGAACCATCCAACAGACAACGTTGAAGGCATCCTCTACTCGGCGCGCGAGGGCCTCAGTTACGGCTGCGGCGACGCCGTCATCGGGGTGAATCCCGCCACCGACACTCCGGAGTCCACGGCGGAGATCCTCAGGGCCCTACACGAGCTCACCCGACGGAACGACGTGCCCACCCAGCACTGCGTGCTGTCTCACGTGACGGTGCAGATGAAGGCGCTCGACCTGGGATGCCCCATGGACCTGATGTTCCAGTCGCTGGCAGGGAGCCAGGCGGCCAACCACGCCTTCGGAATCTCGATCTCCCTGATGGACGAGGCCTACGACCAGATGCGGGCCGGCACCACGAACCGGGGCCCGAATGTCATGTACTTCGAAACGGGCCAAGGATCGGCCCTGTCGTCCGATGCGCACCACGGCGCCGACCAGGTGACGATGGAGGCGCGCTGCTACGGATTCGCGCGGCGCTACCGCCCGTTCATCGTGAACACCGTGGTGGGCTTCATCGGGCCGGAGTACCTCGAGGACGGCACCCAAATCACCCGCGCCGGGCTCGAAGACCACTTCATGGGGAAGCTCCTCGGGCTTCCTATGGGCTGCGACGCCTGCTTCACATACCACGCAGCAATGACCCAGGACGAGCTCGAAACTCTCAAGGTGCTGCTCGGCGCCTCCGGCTGCACCTACCTGATGTCACTGCCCGTGGGTGACGACATCATGCTCAACTACCAATCCAGCTCCTATCATGACATCCCCTCGGTGCGCGGCCTGCTCGGGAAACGTCCCACACCCGAATTCGACGCGTGGTTGCACGACCGAGGAATCATGGACGGGCTGAAGCCAGGTCCCCGATTCGGCGACCCGTCTGTGATTCGCTAGCGCACCGACGGGCCTCCATCACCGGATCGGCCAGTCCTAGTGCTTCGGAACCTCCTGTGATACGATAATAAATGAGGAATTGGGGCCGGTTGGATCCCACGCAGGGTCGTTGAAGCGATGCGGATTCCGGCCCCGGGAGTCACCCGCTTGGCGAGCCAGCAGGGCGAGAAAGTCGAAGAGCGTGAGAACGCCACGCCCCTACGTGGACGGCGCAGCTCGTCCCCTTCGCCGGATTCGCGAGAAACTCCCCGCGTGGACCGGCGCCGCAAGCTCCGGACCCCCACCTGGGTGAGTAAACCCCTCGTGGGGGATCGCCTCGGTTCCTTCCGCCTGCTCCAGCTCTTGGGCGAGGGCGGTGCGGGTGCGGTCTACCGGGCCGAGCACACCTTTCTCAAACGTCAGGTGGCAATCAAGGTCCTGCATCCCGAGCTCAGCTACCGCCCCGGGATGGTGGCCCGCTTCTTCCAGGAAGCCCTGGCTGTCAACCGGGCACGCCACCCGAACATCATCGATATCACCGATGTGGTCGAGGGTGAGGACTTCCCGCCCTTCATCGTGATGGAGCTGCTCACCGGCCTGGACCTCGCCGACTTCATCGATGAGAAGGCACCCATCGAGCCGGACATCATGGTGTCCATCGCGACGCAGATCTGCGACGCGCTCTCCCTGGTGCACTCACTCGACATCATCCACCGGGATCTCAAGCCGGAGAACATCTTCCTGGCCCACGGAGGCCTCGACGGCTTCACCGTGAAGCTGCTCGATTTCGGGATCGCGAAATTCACGGATCCCCAAGGGAAGCGACGGCGCACCTGGTCGGGCAGTATCCTCGGTACGCCGGCCTACATGCCGCTCGAGCAGCTGCACGGCCTGAACGTGGATGCCCGAACCGACATCTACGCCGTGGGCGTGGTGATGTACGAGATGCTCTGCGCGCGACTCCCTTTCGAAATCGACACGGTCGATGACCTGCTGGATTCACAGGCACTGGGAGAGCCACCGCCGCCCTCGGAGCGGACCGAGCAATCCCTCCCGTGGACCATCCCGGCCGCCTTGGACCAAGTCGTGGTGAAGTGCCTCGCCAACGATCCGGCCCGACGGTACCAGAACGTGGACGAGCTGAAAGCGGCGCTGCTGGACGCCCGCGACAGCCAGCCTGCGCCCACGGCCGAGGGGGGGCTCGCCCTGCCCTCGCTGAAGGGCTCGGACCTCACGCAAGCGCTCACAGCCGCGGCGGAGCTCGGGGCGCCCACAGCTCGCGACCGCAGGAAGGCGACCACGGCTCCTGATCTCGCTCGAGGGGCCAAGATACATCGCCGCTGGATCTGGACCGGTGTCGGCGCCGTGGCAGTGATTCTGATGCTGCTCGCCTATCTAAAGTTTCGGGAGGACGCCCCTCCCCGGCCGGCCCGGAGCGCTCGAAGCCTAAACCCGCCGGGCGCGGTGCGTCCCTCCATGATCCCGCAGGGGGCACGGCGCGTCCCGGTGAGCACCGTGCCCCCAGGCGCCTCGATCCAGCGGGCCGACAATGGTCAGCGGCTCGGCCGGACACCGGCACACATCGTGCTGTCCCCAGGTCAGTCCCATGCGCTCGTCCTCCGCCTTGCGGGGTATCACGATCATCTCTTGGAGCTGAAGTACTCGAATCCCGATCCCGAGCGGATCACGCTGCGGCGTTCCGTCGCGCCCGTCGCGCCGCCCGACGGCGGGGTGACGCGCCAATCCATGGCGCCCCTGCCCGTCCCGCACCGGAGGCCCCCCATGCGGGCGGCCTCGATGTCCGGTATGCTGAACGTGACTGACCAGGGGATCCTGGACCCGTTTCGGAAATGAGGATGCGCCAGATGCCTTCACGATTCGTCATCGTCCTTCTGATCGGCTTGGCGGGAACCCTCCCGGGGCCGCCCGCGCAGGCTCGCGCCGGGGGCGGAGACACCGCCGCCGCCTCGGAAAAGTCCGAGGCCCAACAGCAGGCTCGGCGCTTCTTTCTGGAGGGGAAAAAGCGATTTGCTTTGCGCCAGTTCCGCAGGGCGCTGAAGCTCTTTTCCCAGGCCTATGACGCGGTGCCGCTGCCCGGATTTCTGTTCAACATCGGACAGTGCCACCGGTTCCTGGGCGACTGTACGCGCGCTGTCTTCTTCTACTCCGGTTTCATCCGGGAAAACCCAAACACACCGGACGCGAAGTTCGTGCAACAGCTCATCGCCCGCTGCAAGGCCCAGCAGGAGCTCACACAGCAGAAGCACCTCTTGGCCGGCAAATATTTCGAGGAGGGCCGAAAGTCGCTCACCCTCCGGCAGTTCGACCACGCCCTGAGCCAGTTCACCAAGGCCTACCGGGTGCAGCCGCGCTCGGGGTATCTGTACCACATCGCCAAGTCGCACCAGGGCCTGCGTCAGTACAAGGAGGCCATTCACTTCTACTCCGCGTACCTGCAACAGAACCCCGGCTCCCCGACGGCCAAGGACGTCAAGAGGGAGCTGCAGATGTGCCGTCAGGAGCTGAAAAAGGAGCAGGAGCGCCGGCAACAGACCGACCGGATCAACCGCAATCTCAACCTCAAGGGCGCGGGAAAGCCCGGCGAGGGGGGCGCGCCGGTCTACAAGAAGTGGTGGTTCTGGACCACCATCGTCGCCACGGTGACCGCCGCGGCGGTGGGTCTGGGGGTCGGATTGACGCAGGCGAAAAAGGACGACCCGCTTCCCGATGCGCCCTGGACCATCAACTGGAGACAGTAGCCCATGACACGGCGGATCCGAACCACTGTTCTGTTGGCGGGGATGCTGGGGATGCTGGGCGCGGCGTGTGGCGATTCCGCCGAGCCCCAAACGGCCGTGCTGCTCCGAATCACCTATCCGGATAGCATGGAGTTGGACCAGATCTTCGTGCTCGCCTATCCCGTCGGGGACATGGGTGGCTATCGCGAGGAGGCGGTGCCTGACCTACCGGCCGGGACCCTCACCGACAACCCCTTGCGCGTGCTGATCGTGCTGCCCGACGAGTGGGCGGATCGGAGCTTGTTCTTCTCGGTTGCGGGCAAACGTGGCGGAGGCATCGTCGGCGTCGCCTCCACGACTGAAATCGTAGATCGCGGCACCTGGCGGGAGGTCAACATCACGTTGGAGCACGGGCAGCCTGTGTGCAACAACGGCTTGCTCGAGGCTGGAGAGATGTGTGACGGAACAGCCCTCGCCGACACCTGCGAAACCGCCGCGGGCCTGCAGCAGGGCACCATCCACTGCACCCCGGAGTGTCGCATCGACGTCTCGGACTGTTTCGAGTGCGGCAACGGATCCATCGAGGCGGACGAGCAGTGCGACGGAGCGTCCCTCGGCGGGGAGTCCTGCACCACCCAGTATTTCAGCGGCGGCACCCTCTCCTGCGCCGAGACCTGCTCCTTCGACTACACGGGCTGCACCGGGGGCTGCGGCAACCTGGTCGCCGAGACGGGCGAGGACTGCGACGGCGCCGACTTGCTCGGGCAGACGTGCGACACCGCGGCAGGGCTCGCAGAAGGGACGCTGGCGTGCACACCGACGTGTCAGCTCGACATTTCAGGCTGCCACGAGTGCGGAAACGGCTCCCTCGAATCCGGAGAGGACTGTGACGGCGCCGCCTTCGGCGGGCTGAGCTGCTCCGATTTCGGTCTAGGCGTGGGGCGGCTGAGCTGCACGACCAGCTGCACCATCGACACCACCTCCTGCTGTGGCGACGGGATCATGGGCTACGGGGAGGACTGCGACGGCACCGACTTCGGCGGGCAGAGCTGTGTGTCGGCCACCGGGAACACGGGCGGGCTGCTGGGCTGCACCACCGACTGCCGCCTGGACATCAGCCGTTGCCACACCTGCGGCAACGGGTCTGTCGAGGGCTCGGAGGAGTGCGACGGCGACGGTCTCGGGCTGCAGACGTGCCAGTCGGTGACAGGCTTCGACGGGACGCTGGCCTGCCACGCAGACTGCACCTTCGACATCACCGGCTGTGCCGTGTGCGGCAACGGCGCGCTCAACGCGGGCGAGGGCTGCGATGACGGCAACGTCACCCCCGGGGACGGCTGCGACGCCAGCTGCATCACGGAGACCGGCTGGATCTGCAGCGGCGAGCCCTCGGAATGCATGCCGGCCACCTGTGGCGATGGCGCCCTGGACGCCCTGGAGGTCTGCGACGACGGAAACAACGTGAGCTGTGACGGCTGCCGCGGCAACTGCAGCGCGGTGGAAACCGGCTGCGGCGACGGCTTCCTCTGCGGCGCCGAAACCTGCGACGACGGAAACACCGCAGTCGGAGACGGCTGCGGCAGCTCCTGCACCATCGAGCCGGGCTGGAACTGCACCGGCGAGCCCTCGGTCTGCACGCCCCCCAACTGCGGCAACGGCCTGCCTGATCCGGGAGAGGCTTGCGACGACGGGAACAACAGCGACTGCGACGGCTGTCGCGGCGACTGCAGCGCCTGGGAGACCGGCTGTGGCGACGGCTTCGTCTGTGGCGCTGAGACGTGCGACGACGGAAACACCACCGACTGCGACGGCTGCTCGGCGAGCTGCGTTGTGGAAACCGGGTGCGGCGACGGGGCCCTCTGCGGCGCCGAGGTGTGCGACGACGGAAACAACGTCAATTGTGACGGCTGCCGCGCGGACTGCAGCGGCGTCGAAACCGGCTGCGGCGACGGCTACACCTGCGGCGCCGAGGCCTGCGACGACGGAAACAACATCAACTGTGACGGCTGCCGCGCGGACTGCAGCGCCATCGAGTTCGGCTGCGGCGACGGTTTCGTCTGCGGCGTCGAGGTGTGTGACGACGGCAACAACGACGACTGCGACGGCTGCCGCGGCAACTGTACCGCCATCGAGACCGGCTGCGGGGACGGCTTCACCTGCGGCGCCGAGGCCTGTGACGACGGAAACAACAATGACTGCGACGGTTGTCGCGGCAACTGCTCCGCCGTGGAAACGGGCTGTGGGGACGGGGTCACCTGCGGCACCGAGGTGTGCGACGACGGAAACACCAACAACTGCGACGGCTGTCGCGGAGACTGCACCGCCCTGGAAACAGGCTGTGGCGACGGCTTCGTCTGCGGCACCGAGGCCTGTGACGACGGAAACACGGCCGCCGGCGACGGCTGTGACAGCAGCTGTGCCGAGGAAACCGGCTGGAGCTGCACCGGCTCGCCGTCCGTGTGCTCTCCCGACACCTGCGGCAACGCGAGCATCGATCCCCTCGAGGTGTGCGACGGAGGCAACCTCGGAGGGGAGACGTGCCTGTCTGTCGGGTACCGACCGGGGACCGGCGGCTTGGCCTGTGACCCGACCTGCACCGCATTCGACACCAGCGGCTGCACCGCCGGCGCCATCGACTCCGTCGCCCAGCTGGAGGACGCGATCAGCGACGCCCACGCCCTGGGAAGCCAGCAGCGAATCGGCATCTTCGGCAATGCTGCGCCGTACACGGTCGGCGGCAGCATCGTCATCAACGAGTGCGGCGGGAGCTGCTCGGGCGGCCGCCCCTACGGCGTGATCATTGAGCGCGTGGGGGCAGATCCGGTGTGCTTCACCACGGGAGGCGCGTTCCCGGTCTTCGACGTCGAAACCGGAGAAAACGAGTTCCGCGACCTCTGTTTCGTGGACGCGGTCCAGGCCTACCTGTTCAACTCCGGGACCGACGCGGGCAACAACACCGTCACCCACAACCGATTCGAAAACTCGGGCGCCCTGGCCGACCAGCTCATCGAGGTCCATTCCACGGGCAACGCACTCGTCGCGAACCGGTTCGACTGTACAACGGGCGGCGTCAACGCCATCTACGTACAGAGTGAAGGCAACACCGTTGCCATGAACCTGATCAGCGGGGGCTTCGACTGGGCGGTGCAAGTGACGAGCTTCGCCGCGACGCTCCGCACGCTCATCCACTATAACAGCATCGAGGTCCTCGGTGCGAGCTCGGGCGGCGTGCTCCTGAATAACGCCGACCAGCTCTGCTACTTGAACAACATCGTCTTCGGCGACGGGACCTCCACCGGACTCTCATTGTCGGGCGCGGTCATGGGCGCTCCTGCAATGTGCGGAGGTTATCGGGCCGAGAACAACGTGAATCTCAACCACGCCGTTGCCTGTACGGGCCCGGACTGTGCCGCGAACTGTGATGGCACTTCCCCGAGCGTCGACCTGTGTGACCTGACGCAGGACCCCGGATGGGACGCCAACCTGTGTCTCACACCCGGCACGAACCCACCAAATACACTGGTGGATACCGGCATCATCCCCACTGGTATCTCCTTCGATCACAACGACTCGACCCCGGCCGTGGACTACGTAGGCGCGAACCCTGACGTCGGCGCTCGCGAGGCCGCCACATCCAGGACCTACGGCGGCGTCATGACCGGCTGTCCGTGAGTGGATTCGGGACGCCGGACAGAGCCGCCCGGACAGAGACTGGTGGAAAAAAAGATCTCCCCAGGGGTGAATACGTACCCCTGGTTACAGGGTTTTCATAAAAAATCTTTACAGACCCCCGGATTCGACGTTGACCAAACCATGCCCGCGAGGCTAAAATATCAAGTGGAGACTTGTTATCCGTTGCGCGGGAGCTAGCAGATGAAACGACTCTTCGCACCTGTACTCCTGTCCCTGCTGATGGTCGGCTGCCCGCCCTGCACGCCGCCACAGGAGGGAAACAGCAATAATGACCCCCCTGTGGACCCCGATCCACCGGTCCAGACCAGCTGCTCGGATCCCTGCGAAGACGGTGAGCGCGTATGGGGTCCGGAGACCTTTGTTCGAGAAAGCTGTACCCCAACGACCTATATCCGCAATTTCAATATGGATTGGGACGGTGACACCTGCGTCGTAGTCACCAACAACGGCTGCTCCGCCGCGTGGGTCAAGATTGACGGTGACAAGGTCGTCGCCGAGAACCAGTTCAACCAGAACGTCACGGATATCGCGGAAACTACGTACCTCGAGGCGGGACAGCATGAGCTGAAGGTCCGCGTTACGTCCGTCCCCGGCTGCAGCATCGACGTGGAGCTGCGTTCCTGTGAGCCGGACGCCAACGCCGAGATGTGCATCGACACGGCCACCGCCTGGTGCCTCAACAAGGGCTGGAGCGTTGCCACCACCATGAACGGCGGCCTCATCTGCGTCGCCCCGGGTCACGACGAGTACTCCCACTGCGAGGGCTGCGCCGCCTACAACATGGTGGTCTGGCTCGACGGCGCCAGCGACCCCCTCTGCCCGAACGGCGTCTGCACCACCTTCGCCGGAAACGTCTACGGCGGGCACGAGCCCTGCGAGTGCGGCGACAACCTCATCTGGTGTGAATCCTGGGAGATGGACGACTGCACCGCCGCGCCGTAGCCAAAACCAATCGCCCTGCCCTCCCCTCCTTCATCACCGACGTGATATAGTTCTCCATTCGCCGGCCTGTTCGGAGGAGTAATCCATGTCCACAACCCGTGAGCTGATGGCCAAGCTCCGCGCCCAGATGGGCTGTGCTGAGCCACTCTCTCCTCCGCCCATGGTGCCGGAGATCCAGGCTCCGCCTCAGCGAGTCTTCCCCACCCAGGCCACGCGTAACGGCTACGCCGAGAGGGCCAGCCACCACACCACCGCCATGGTGGGCATTGGCGCCGTGGGAACTCGCTACGCCACGGACGTGGTGCTGCAATTCCAGGCCGAAATGGCCGTCGCGCGCGAAGCCGTGGCTGCCGAGCTGCCGGCGGATTGGGCCGCGGCCCACGGACTCCTGGCGCTGAGGTCTCGAGTGCGCGACCACCGGGAGTTCTTGCTGCGCCCCGACCTGGGCCGACGCCTGGACGAACCCTCCCTGGCAATCCTGCGCGAGCGCGCCGAAAAAAACGTGGACGTACAGCCCATCCTGGCCGACGGGCTCTCGGCCGTGGCCTGCACCGGAGCCGGGTTGGAGCTCCTCTCGGCGTTCACCCAGGAATGCCAGACCCGCGGCTGGAGCGTCGGGACCCCCATGTGCGCCCAGTACGCCCGGGTTTGGCTGGAGGACGAGATCGGCCAGGCGGTACGGGCCCGGGTCGCGGCGATCCTGCTCGGAGAGCGTCCGGGGCTCGGCACAGGCGACGGGCTCAGCGCCTACCTCGTGTTCGAGCCGCAGCTTGGAAAAACCGATGGTGATCGTAACATGATGTCCAACATCCACGCCCGGGGCACGCCCCCGGCCCAGGCCGCGAGACGACTGGCCCTGCTCGCGGGGGCGATGATCGACCAGCGCACCTCAGGTGTGCAGCTCGACCTCGCAGCCCTGGCGTCCGAGCTCGGCGAGGCCGCCGGCCTGGGCTATCGCGAGCCCCAACGCCGAGAGCGGCTGGTGGAGGTGAACCGATGATCCTCGAACCCATCCTGCCCAAGGTGCTGTCGGTGCGTCAGATCAACGCCGCCGACCCGGCGCTGCTTCGCGCCTACGGCGCCGATCCGGACCGCCACACGACCCTGGGATTGATCACCTGCGACCAGGACGACCCGACCTACGTCGCCCTGGACGAAGCCACCAAGCACGCCGACGTCGATGTGGTCTACGCACGTTCTTTCTACGCCGGAGCCAACCACGCGTCGGGCCCGCTCTCCGGTGAGATCCTCGGAGTGCTCGCGGGTCCCAACCCGACCGAAGTGGAAGAGGGCTTGCGCGCGGCGGTGCGCACCCTGCAGCACGATGCGTGCTTCTACGGCGCCAACGACGACGGCTCCATCGCGCTGTTTCCCCACGTGGTCACAGCGATCGGCGCGTATCTCGCCGCAGAGGCCGAGCTCCGGCCCGGAGACTCCATCGCTTACCTGGTGGCGCCCCCCATGGAAGCCACCGTGGGGATGGACGCCGCGCTCAAGGCCGCCGATGTCCGCGCCGTGCGGGTCTTTCCCCCGCCCACCGAAACCAACTTCGCGGCCGCCTGGCTGACCGGCTCCCTCTCCGCCTGTGAAGCCGCCGCGGTGGCCTTTGCCGAGGCCGTCGTGGCCGTGGCTCGCCAGCCGCGGGAAGACGTATTGTAAGGCAATCTACACACCGCATTGAGATAGTAATTGGCCTTGCTATCGCGGTGGTATTTGGCGCTTGACCAGGCTATTCGCTTTCCAAGATAATGGCTGGAATCGGATTCCCGAGCAAACAACCTCTCAGACAAAAGGTGAGAAGACGATGCATGGAAAAACTGCACTGAGGCTCGCGCTCATTCTGGCGATCGCCTTGGGCCTGGCCGTCACCGGCTGCAAGAAGAAGGGCGACAAGGACAAGAAAGCCGAGCAGGACCGGACCTCGAAGGTGTCCGTCAAGGTCGGCAAGAAGAAGGACAAGGCCCTCAAAAAGGCGAAGAAGGCCCTCAAAAAGCTCAAGAAAGACCTCAAGAAGCTCAAGGAGGGTGAAAAGCCCGAGTTCACCGGCGACGAGTACAAAGCCGCCTTCCTCGCCTTGGCGTCCTGCAAGTTCAAGGACAACCACAGCTACGACTACAAGTGCCCGGCCTACCTGGCGCTGCAGAACCTCCGCAAGGAGAAGAAACCTTTCAAGACGTTCTACAAGTGGCAGGCGGAAAAAGCCCCCAAGTGGCTGGGGCACGAGTCCCCCGTGGTTCGCTATCACGCTGCGGGGCTCCTGAGCTCGGCGTGGGCGGGCGGTGTTAAGAGGGACAACATCGCAGTCATCATCGCCGCGGGGGAGAAGGAGAAGTCCCCGCCGGTGCTGAAGTACATGCTGGACGTCATCGACTCCAGTCAGGCCAAGGACCCGCGGGTCGGCGCGTTCATCGTCAAGCACACCGAGCACGAGCACGAGCTCGTGCGGCAGCAGGCGGTGTGGAGCCTCGCGGCATGGGGCCAAAGGACCAAGGGCGCCGTCGATGCGATGCTGCGGGTCATCAAGAAAGACAAGTCCATGAAGGTGCGCAAGAGCGCCTGCGAAGGGGCCGGCAAGCTAGAGGATGAAAAGGTGCTGCCGCTGCTCACCAAGCTCACGCTGAGCAAGAAAACCGACCCGGAGCTCTACACCGAGTGCTTCAAGGGCGTCATCAACATGTGGACGCAGTTCCCCTTCCCACCGAAGAAACCCAGCAAGAAAGCGTACAAGCTCACCCTCCAGCTGCTCAAGCAGAAGCCCCGTTCCGAGAAGCGGCCGCCCTGGACCATCTCGTCCATGTTCTACGACCTCAAGAAGGAGGACAAGGACTTCCAGAAGTGGCACGCCACGGCCAAGTTCTACAAGAAGAAGGAGCTCTTCGAAGCCTTCGCGTCCGTGATCAAGGACTCCAAGGCGGGCTGGATGATCCGCACCTACCTGGTGGACCTCTGCGCAGACATGGGCGCCGAGAAGAAATTCTTCAAGAAGCTGCTCAACTCGTACAAAGGCAAGGAGGACAAGGGCTCCAACAGCCACGTGGTCCGCAACCTGAAGAAGCGCGCCGGCTAGCCTCGTCCGTTTCCTTCACACCCCACACCGCCATCCCGCTGGGTTCCCTCTGAACGGCGAGCTCAGACAGAACGACCTCCCGCGGACTTCAGCGACGACGGCGGCGGATCCACACCAACGCCAGCAAGGCCAGCAGGAGCGAGCCGAGGGCCGGGCCCGGATCCGAGGCCTGGCAGCCGCACTTGCGCTCGAGCCCACAGGTCCAGACGGCGTCCTCGGGCACCTCGCAGGCGCCGCCCACCTCGCAGCCAATCCCTTCGACCCGCACGACCTTGGGGGCCTCGTTGGGATCGTTGCTATAGAGGATCAGCTCTGCGGACGCGGGGCCCGGGAGCGAGGGGCGGAAGAGGACCGGGAGGTACACGGCGCCGTCAGGGGCCACTTCGAACCGGGGCGGATACGGCACAAAGAAGGGCGCGTCCACATGAGCCTCTCCCCGCAACGTGTGGCCGCCGACGTTCTGGATGGTGAGCTGGGCCTGCACCTCGCTCCCGATCTCTGCGGCGCCGACCATCATGCGCTCCGCGACCTTGAGGTTCGGCAGCGGCAGCCCGAAGCTCACGGGATCGAAGATCCAGTACTCGTCGGTGTCGGGCAACGGGAACGGGATCTCGAACAGTGGGAGGTTCATGAACGGGCTGTTCAGGATCTCGAGGGTCACCTCCGGCCAGATCGAAATGGACGCGTAGTGGGTGGCCGCCCCTTCGTAGGTCGCAATCTGCATGGGCGTGGCATCGTTGGGGTTGACCGGAAGCCACTGCTTCTCGTTCTCCACCGTGTACACCAACGGGGGGATCTCGAACTCCGGGTTCACTTCGCCGTGCTCGACCACGATCCGCCGCCCCTCGAACCGAGATCCCGCGTACCCGGACACGTAGAGGTCCAGGTAGATCGCGACCAGGTCCGAGGGGACGTTGGTCTGGAGCAGCTCGAGGATGTTGATGCGCAGGATCTGCGTGTAGGGGATATCGTCTTGAATCTGGAACGGCCGGTCGGGATTGCCCAGCAGTAAAAACGGGGTGAAGCGCTTCTTGTCGTAGAGCCCGAAGTGCAGATCCGGCAGGTACGGGATGTCGATCTCCTCGGTGATCTGGATGCCGGCGATCTCCACGTCGAGCCGCACAGACACGTCGAAGTCGAGGGTGTAGTTCATCTCGTAGAAGCCGCCGAGGGTGCGGCCCCGGAAGGAGAGCTGCGGTCCGGGGCGCGGGGGCCAGCCCCCCACCGCGTAGCCGTCCATGGAAATGCGGTAACCGCAGCCGATACCGAAAGTGAAGCGGACCTGGATGGGGGAGCCTTGGGGCACCCAGCCGGTATCCACGGGGGGAATGTCGCAGAGCCCCTCGATGGCCAGAGACTCGTACTCGAAATGGATCGGCGTACGCACTTCGTCCGCGTACTCGAGTGGGTTCACCTCGGTCGCGTCGCCGGCGTCCGCCACACCCGCGTCTTCGGCCCGCGCCGCTCCGGGTGCCGCGCACAGCGCGCCCACGCAGCAGATTGCCAATGCGAGCAGTGCCGACCTTCGATACATCATGCTTATCCTACCGCAAGAGTGTGTCGTCTCGGCGCGTCCTTTGTCAAGCCGCACGCCAAGATCCCACGCCGCGTCACGGGGCACGGTGCTTGCCTCCCGAGGGCGCTTGCGATAGTACTAGTACATAAGGAATGCGATACTAGACGTGGCTCGCAGACAGGAAATCCGGTTTCTCTGCTACTCCGCTCTCGCCGCGTGTGCCTTGGCGGCCAGCGCCGGGTGCCATATTGAAAAGACATGTGATATCATAGACGTAGATAGAGACGGGGGCGGCGACGCGTTCGTTCCCTGGTGGCAACTGGACGGCACCGTCAATCCGAACTGCCCGGTACCCAATGCTTGCGGCGGTTGCGGCGTGCTGGCCATCACTCCCGGAGAGCCCTGCGGCGGCTGCGGCGGGGAGTACGTCTGCGACGGCGAGGAGGAGGTGCGCTGCGCCGACCCCTGCATGGACGAGCTGGGCTGCGCCGATGGCCAGCGGGATGCCTTCGCGGACTCCGCCACCTTCCCGGACGTCGCTGGGTGCGCCGGCGGCTGGACCACCGCGGGGATCCTGGACACCACACCCGTGTGCGGGCGGGAGTCCGGAGACGACGCCAACAACCCCAACGGCATCTCCTGCTCGGCGGCCGACCTCTGCGCGGACGGGTGGCACGTGTGCAGCCTGGCCGAGTTTGCCGCGGCGAGCCCCACCGTGGGCTGCGACGCAACCGACATCCCGGCCGGCACGTTCTGGATCGCAGCCGTGAGCGGACCGGGCAGCGAGGAGTGCCAGGAGGGGGAGACCGACGACCTCTTCGGCTGCGGAAACGTGGGCCTCGGCGCCGACCCGGCGACCTGCGCGCCGCTCAACCGGAGCTCCGGTGACAAGTGTGGTGACCTCCCCGGCGAGTGGGAGTGTCCCGGCGAATGGTACGAGATCAACTCGGGGGACGAAGCCGACGACGTGCGAAAAACCGGGCCGGGCGCCGGAGGTGTGCTCTGCTGTCGGATCCTCGAGTAGTGTCATGAAACCCAGGCTGCTAACTTACGCGCTGCTGCTGTCGGTCACCCTCGCCGGTTGCGTCGACCGGCTGGACGCGTCCTGCGACGCGCAGACCTGCATCGAGCTGTGCCTGCGCGCGGGATACATCACGGGCCAGTGCACCGACTCCGAATGTCACTGTTCCTACGACAACCCGGGCAACTCCAACTGGAACCCTTGGGCCATCCCCGATGCGGGTGACGTTTGCGGCGGCTGCCCGGCCGGCACCCTCTGCTGTGACGGATCCTGCATCGACATCGAGGCCGACGACAACAACTGCGGCCTCTGCGGTCGCGTCTGCCCCGAGGGGGAGCACTGCCTGGCCGGTTGGTGCATGTGCGGCTCGGTGTCGGGGTGTATCGAGGGGTCGGAGAAGTGTTGCGCCGACGAGTGCGTGAACATCCTGTACGACCCCACCAACTGCGGAAACTGCGGCGTCGGCTGCGTGCTCGAGACCGGACCGGAGTGCGTTGACGGTGCGTGTGTGTGCCCGCAGCCCCCGATCTACGGCCCGTCCCGGGCCTGCGACGGCACCTATGAGGACATGTGCTGCGAGCGCACGCTGCTCGCCATGGGCGGCTGTTTCGACCTCGGCAACGATCGCGAGCACTGCGGCAGCTGCGAGCACAGCTGCGCCGTCTTCGAGGGCCAGATCTGCCTCCTGGGCGAGTGCACCGAGTCCCTGAATCCTTAGGGCCAGCGCAGCAACAACTCGATCGCTCAGTCTGTGACTGGGGTGAAGATTTGGATTCGGACCACCGCGTCGCTCACCAGCTCGAAGGCGATGCCGCGGCCGCGATACCACCAGGTGCCGAGGAAGGGGTCGACGAGCGGTTCCCCGAACTCGGCGCGCACGTCAGCGCCGGTGGATCCGACGCCCACGCCGCCTGAAGTCTGCACCCCCACTCCTGAGTCGAGGTAGATGGATTGGAGCCCCAGCGCGCGATCGCCGCCGTAGAGCGCAGTCAGGCGGTGATCCGGGTAGGCGACCCGCAGTCCCACCGCGGCCAGATCCTCCTCGGCCTGGGCAGCCCCCACGGCCTGTTCGATGGCACTCGCCGGCGCGCCTAGGCACCACTGTCCCGACGCGGTGCGTACCCCCACCCCCGGAACGATGGAGGGTTCCCCGATGCAGCTGTTCGAATCGTCCTCTTTCTTGCACCCGGCGCAGCAGACCGTGAGCGCAAGGACCGACCACAGAATTGTGTTTTGGCAGGTCATGCGCCACCTCCCACGCCGAGCCGCACGCCGATGGTGCAGACGTCTCCGATGCGCTCCCCCGAGGCGACGTCGATGAGCGCCGCGTGCCAGAATCCGTCGCGCACGCCCGGAACCGGGGCGAACCCCGGGGCGATCAGCTCGGTGAAGAAGACTGAGTTCTCCGGCAGCAGCAGCCGATATCCATCGTCCTGGTCAGAGGCGCCCGGAAAGTCCAGGCCCCCCCGGTAATACGCGGGGGGGGTTCCTTCGAGCTGCCAAAGTACAAGCAGCCGCACCTCCCGCTCCGGCCCGGGATTGTACAGCGTCAGGAGCACGGGCATGGGGTCGTCCTCGACCTCGTAGCGAATCTTTAGGGAAGTGATGGTGACCCGGGTGTCCGGCGCCTCCACGGGTCCGGACAACAACGGCTCGAAACTGACGATCCCGTAGCCCTCCTCGTCGACGCCGTCGTGGATGGCCTCGGCCACGACGGCCGGATCCGTGGTGCCCCACCAGTTGTTCGTGGCGTTGGGGTACTGAATCCAGTCTGGGTAACCCTCCGCCAGGATGTTGAAGAACGAAAAGTCGTTCGGATCGCCGTCGGTGACGTTGTCGTGGATGTTGTTGTGCGAGAGCACACGAATGTACTTCGCGCCAACCCCGCCCCCGCCCTCAAGCAGCGCGACGTTGTCGGTGATGGTGTTGTCTATCATGAGCGGATTGGCGTGGGGAAAGCAGTCCACGCACACGTGCACGCCGCCGCCGTCGAACAGGGACTGGTTGCCCACCACGCGGTTGTTCAAAAACGCATTCTGCGAGGCGTACAGGGAGATGGCGCCCCCCTCGAAGCCCCCTTCGTTGCCCTCGAAGGTGTTGCCCACGATGGGCGAGAGCGACCAATAGGCGGCGAGGGCACCACCGTACATGGAGGTGTTGCCGGTGAACACGTTGTCCTGGATAATGGGTGAGGAGGTGTCGATTCGGATCGCCCCCCCCTCGGCGCCCACGGCCGAGTTGTTCGTGAACGCGCACCCCGCCACGCGTGGTGCGCTCCCCTCGACGATGAACAGGGCCGCGCCGCCCATGGTATCGCCGCCACCGCCCGTATAGCGGTTGTCCCGGAACGTGCTCCAGTGGATGTACGGCGACGCGCCACGCATTTGAATCGCCCGGGTGGCGTGCTCGAAGATGCAGTGCTCGACGAGGGAGCCCGAGACGTAGTCGTCCACGTCCGCAAACTCGGCGTCCACGCTCGAGTCGAGGAACACCACCGAGCCCCAGCGGGCAGGCTCCGTGCCGGTGGCGTCTCCGGTGAACAGCACCGGTGACCCCTCGGTGCCCTGGGCCACGAGTTGGCCGGCCACGTGTATCGACACGAAGGACGCGAGCTGGACCGTTACCCCCGGCTCGATGGTCAGGGTGACGCCCTCGAGGATCGTAGCGTCCTCGACCAGCACCACCGGACTGTCGGCAGCAGTCCAGGTGGTGTCGGTAGCGATGATGGTCTGGGCGGACGCAGGCCGGCCAGCCAGCGCAAGCAGACCCCCGAGCCACGCCAAGGCGACTACTTTGATGGCTTTTCTGGACATTTCCCGAGCCTAGCGCCCGGCACCGGCTGTGCACAACGAAAAAACGCCTCCGGCCCGGCGCTATTTCCATCCGATCCCGGCGATGGCCGGGGAACGGAAGGTGATGCCCGCGGTGAAGACCGTGTAGTGGTACTGGGGGAAGCTGCGGTAGCTGCCTTGAGCGTACAGCCCGATGCCCAGCTCCCCGTGGCCGATGCCGGCGAACTTCTTGCTGCGAATCGGCCCGGAGAAGAACTTCACCCACTCCAGTCGCAACGCGAGCGAGGCCCCGATCCCCAGCTCGTCCTTCAGCCACGGATCGGCCCGGAGCACCTCGGCCATGGACACCACGGCGAGCCGCATCACCCGCAGTCGCTTCCGCCCCCGACGCACCAATCGCACGTAGGGGTACGCCGTCAGGTGCACGTACGCCCCCTGATTGACGAGGCTGCCGAATTGGTCGATCCGCACACCGGGGTGCGTCTCCACCAGATACCCGACCCCGGTGTCCAGCCGGCGTCCCAGCCACCGCCGACTGAAGGCCAGCGGATCGACGCCAACCCGCACCTGCACCACGCTGTCGTTTCTGTGCTCCACCTTGTGCTCGCCGACGTTGGCGGGCTCGACCTTGCCGCCCACGCCCCCACCAGCCACGGTGAGGTTCAGGGCGGGGATCGCGCCCGCAGCGCATCCGGGGACCAACAGGCAGGGAAGAAGCGACCACAGCACCGCACCCCTTCGCCTCTTCGATTCATGCATCGTCGGGTCTCCTCGGACGGCCAGGTCAAAGGTGATGAAGATGACCAACAGCAAGAACGATACCAAGGGGCGTGGCCTGGAGATCACACGCGTTATTGCCCAAGGGGGGCAAAATTGCGAAACCGAAGCCACGGACTCGACGTGAACTCGACTTCACGCAAAGAAGGCCGAATCGACGCTGACAACCACGTTGACAGCCGGAACGATCATCGCCAACTCGCTTGTCCGTCTCCGGGCTTCTCCGACGTTCAGACGCCACCGTACCCCTCTTGGTGTGCGCTGAGGGTTCGATCCCAGGAAAAACAGAGCAGCATAGCGCAGTTGGTCGCCCCTTCTCAACCCGCCAAATGCGGCACGTTGACGCGCGGCGCAGGCTCTGGATCGGTGTTTGCACTACCACGCTCCGGCGAGCACGACCATCGTCAGGCCGGCCCAGGCCCCTGCGGTGAACAGCCTGACGACCGGTCTGCGTCCCAGACATAGCTGTCATTTCGGCAAACACGCAAAGGAGGATGCCATGAAAACCCTGAACAAGGGATGGTGGAGACTGCCCGGTTTCGTCGCGCTGAGCGTGCTGCTGATCTTCACGCTGGCTTGCATCAACCGTCCCATGAAGAACCCGCCCCCCGTCTCGCTCATGGCAAGCTTCTTCTCGGTGCCCCAGAGCGCCGAACGGGACGTGGATCTGCTGTTCGTCATCGACAACTCCGGCTCCATGAAGGACGAGCAAGAGAACCTACGGGCGCAGTTCTCCGCTCTCATGCAGGAGCTGCGCGACATGAACGGTGGGCTGCCCAACATCCACGTGGGCGTCACCTCCACGGACCTGGGCACCGGGATGTTCCAGATCACCTACTGCGAAGAGCAGGGGGGCGACGCCGGGCGCCTCGTGACCGGCGCCTGCGCCAATCCAAGCGGTGTGAACTACATCGTGGACGTGGAGCCCCAGGACTGCCAGATCAACCGCACCGAGGATGCCACCTCGTGCACGTCCCACACCTGCAGCCAGGCCAACTGCGTGAACGAGCCCTCCACCACCCTCGTCGAGGACGACTCGGGCTGCCCCCGCTGCCGCAACTACCAGAACGAATCCCTGGAGGACGTGTTCAGCTGCGTCGCCGACCTCGGCACCATGGGTTGCGGCTTCGAGCAGCCCCTGGAGGCCATGTACAAGGCCCTTGATGGGTCCAACACCGCCAACGACGGGTTCATCCGGGAAAACGCCTATCTCGCGGTCGTCCTGATCACCGACGAGGACGACTGCTCGGCCAGCACGCCGCAGCTATTCGACAACACTCAAACGGACATCAACTCCACCTTGGGGCCACTCACGTCCTACCGCTGCTTCGAGTTCGGCATCACCTGCGACATCAACTCCCGCACCCACCAGGGCACCCGGCAGAACTGCGTGCCCCGGGAAGACGGCGCGGCGCTGCTGCACCCCCTGAGCAGGTACACGAAATTCTTGCAGGCGCTCAAAGACCCGCAGATGCTGGTGGTGGCAGCCATCTCCGGGCCGGTCACTCCGAGTCCCAGCGGTGAGGGGCACAACATGGTCGTGGGCCTGGACGACCTGAGTCAGCCCGAGCTGCAGCCGAGCTGCACCATGGGCGAGGAGGGCGCGGTGCCCGCCATCCGGATCTTCAATCTGGTGGAAACCTTCAACGAGGAAGCAGACATGGCTCGCTGGGCGTACACTTCCATCTGCTCTTCCAACTACGTCCCCGCGCTGCAGGGCATCGGCGAGAAGATCAGCGGGCTGCTCAGCGAGCAGTGCCTGCCCGCGCCCCTGAAGGGCTGCTCCGATCCGGGCGTGGATTTCGGCCTGCCCCAGGCGGTCGAAACCTGCGCCGTGAACGCCCAGTGCTCGCCACAGTGCACCGTCATTGACGTGTTCGAGCGCGGGCTGACCAACGAGCAGCGCTATCCCGTGCCGCCGTGCCTGGACGTGATGCCCGACGGCTCAATCCTCAGCGGCAACACGGAACGAACCCTGGCCTACGCCAGCGGTCACCCGAACACCCGGGATCCGAACCTCCCGGTGTCGGCCTGCTGGCACATCAACTACCAGCCCCGCTGTCCGCAGTCGAACTTCGCGGAGATCCTGGTCGCTCGAACCACGGATCCGCCTGCCCGGTCCTTCGCCGAGGTGGCGTGCAAGCAGATCCCCAAGGACGAGGAGCTCTGCAACGACCAGGTGGACAACGACGAAGACTGCCGGGTCGACATGGACGACCCGTGTTGCTCCGACCCTGCCAGCTGCGATCTGAACTGACCTCGCGCACCGGCGCGCGGGGGCCCCTCCCTGCGATGGGCCTCTGCCGCGCCGGTCTTTTTCACCCCGTCAGAGCAGGCCCTCTTCCCGCAGCGTCTGCACGATGGTGGACACCGTCTTGCCGCGATTCATGGTGTAGAAGTGGAGCCCCGACACGCCGTGCCGGAGCAAACCGCGGCACTGCTCGGTGGCATAGTCGATGCCGAACTGGCCCACGGCGCCCTTGTCGTCCGGGAGCTTGGCCAGCCCCTCCCGCACCGCGTCGGTGATGGTCGCGCCGCAGAGACGCGCCAGGTTCTCCATCATCTTGACGGTGTAGATGGGCATGATCCCGGGCACGATGGGAACCGTGACCCCGGCGGCCCGGGCGCGCTCCACGAAGTCGAAGAAGTACTGATTGTCATAGAAGTACTGCGCCACGATGTACTCGGCGCCCCGGTCCTGCTTCAGCTTGACGTACTCGAGGTCCTTCTCCAGGCTCTCCGCCTCGAGGTGTCCCTCCGGGTAGGCGGCCGCGCCCAGACAGAAGTCGTAGCGCTGCTTGACGAAGCCGATCAGCTCGGAGGCGTAGGTCATGGCCTCGGGGTGCGGTTTGTAGCTCTCGTCCCAGGTGGGCGGGTCGCCGCGGATCACGAAGATGGTCTCCATGCCGAGATCCTTGAACTTGTCCATGCACTCGGTGACGTCGTCCGGCCCGATCCCCACCCCGGCGATGTAGGCAACCACGTCAAACCCCAGCTCATTCTTCAGCTTGTCCACGAGCTGGAACGACCCCTCGCGCGTGGAACCTCCGGCGCCGAAGGTCACCGAGACGTAGTCCGGCTCCGCCGCCTTGAGCAGCACCAGCGCCTTGTCGAGGTTGGCCTCGGCTTTGACGTCCTTGGCCCGCGAGAACTCGAAAGAGATGATCGGTTTCCCCGCCTTCTTCTCGAACAGCTCCGATACACGCATTCGTGCCTCCTTTGCTTCCCAAACAACCTTCGTTCTGAGCGTCCACGGCTAAAGTACCGGGAGTCGCAGCGGGAATCAACTGCCTAGCCGAAACTTCCCAGACGGCCAGGGGTCTCTACCGATATCCGAAGTCTTCGTGCAGCAATCGCTCGCTGACGCCGAGCTCGGCCAGCGTCGCCCGGGCCCCGGACCGGAGCGCCGCGCCCTCGTCACCCTGCAGGCGCAGACCAAGCTGAAACTGCGCCACGGAAGCGTCTGCGCGGCTCCCAACGGCTTGTGCCGAGGCCTCGGCCTCGCGGAGTCGCACCAGTGCGGTCTCCGGATCCCCCGCCGCGTCGGCAGCGTAGGCCTCCGCGCGGACGGCCCAGGAGTGGTGCATGGGCGGCGCGCGCCGGGCGATGCTCGCAAACAGGCTGACCAGGAATCGGGACGCCCCATGGTCACCACTCCGAAGCGCATTGGCCTCCACCAGCGCCGCGACGCCGGCGTAGGTGGCGGCGTACATGTCGGTCAGGCCGCGAAAAGACCGCCGCGCCGGCGACAGCGCCAGAATCCGCCGCCGGGCTTCCCGGCAGTCGGTGAGAAACACATCGGGCAGGTTTCCGACAAACTGGATGGCGTGGCGCTGGAGATTCAGGTGATCCGGCGGATACTCCGCGGCCAGCGCCCGGATGCGCCCTCGGGCCTCCTCGAACTGCCCGCAACGAACCAGGTAGAGGTGTTCGAAGATGGCCAGATTGCTGCGGGTGGCGAGTTTCGCCCCGTCCACGGCTGCGGCGCGCCAGCGCGCGAGCCAGGCGGCGAGCTCGTCGAGGTCTTCCCGGGCGTAGGCGAGCATGGTGACGTGGTAGATGACCCGCATGTACTCGTAGCTGCCCACGAGGCCCGCCTCTGCGAAGCGGCGCTCCAGGGCTTCGAAAGTACGGCTGGCAGCCCCCCAGTCACCGGAGCGGAACGTCCGGACGCCCTCCAGAAACTGCGGCATCAGCCGGATTGTTGTCGAGCGGGGCTCCCGTCCGGCCAGGCGCCGACGGGCGGAGCGCTCGTATCGCGTCGCCAGAGGCACCGGCCCGGCGCGGGGCGTTCCGAAGAGCGCGAAGAACGAGAAGAGATAGTCACAAAAGGCCGCTTGCTCCCACACGCCGGCGCGATCGAAAGCAGTCTGTGCCCGCTGCAGCAGCCGCAGCCCTGTGAGCGGGTCGAAGTGACCCACCAGCATCCCGATCCGGATGTCCCGCTCCGCGTCGGCCCCAGCCACCGGATCGGGCTCGGTACCGGGCCCACGGTATCGACGCAGCAAGGGCATGGGGCCCACCAGGAACCCGACGCCCGACACAAGACGCGACACCCCGGTCCTGCCCAGGGGCGGCTCTCCGGCGGCAACCAGCGCCGCGTTGAGCCGCTCGTGCCCGCCGGTGATGTCATTGGCCGAAAGGAGCGCGTGCGCCTCCCGAAGCGCGGCGTCGGCGGCCTCTCTGCCTTGCAGGAGCCCGCTCAGCTCCCGCCAGGCGGCTGCCGCCTCGAGGTAGCGCGTGGCAAGCCCGAGGGCATTTGCCCGTGCCTTGAGTAGCGCCAGGCGGTCCGCGCCGGCGTGCCGCAGCGCCACCTCGTACATGTCAGCTGCCAGGCCGAAGGCGCGTTGCTCCTCGGCCCGTGCTGCAGCTGTCCGCGCCCGCCGGGCAGCGTCCTTCGCGCGGCCCGCGCCGAGCAGGTGCCTCACCAGCCGCTCCGGAGCCGTGTCCGACCGACGGAGCAGCAGGTCTGCCAGCCGCCCGTGGGCACGCTCCAGCCCCTCCCCGCCAATGACCGCCAGGAGGGCCGTCCGCACCGCGTCGTGATAAACGTCCACCCGCCCCTCGCTGCCGGCCGGTCCGGCGCGGCGCAGCAGCGCCGCCTGCTCCAGATCGAAGAGCTCGTCCTCGATCTCGCCCGGGGACCGGTCGATGGCCTCGAGGAGAACCCCTACATCGGTCCACTCGTCGGCGGCCATCACCAGCGCCAGGATCTCCTCGGCCGTGTCCGACCTCTCCTCCAGGACGCCGCGGATGGACGTGTTCAGCGAACGCCGCGCCCGCCCCGGTTCCCGGGCCATGGACCGGCCGGCGAGCTCCGCGAAAATCGGGCGCCCCTGGCAGTCCGCGGCCGCCTCCCGGACCGCCGTAGCGCTCGGCTCCACCCCGGAGACGAGCGCCGCACGCCGCACGATCTGCTCGAGCGCCTCCTGGTCGAGTGGATCCACATCCAGCCGCTCCGCGGCGTTGCAACCGGCCAGCCAGCTTGAGGCCACGTTCGCGCCGACGTCGTCCCGCAGGGTCGCCACGACCGTCACCGCAGGGGGGGCGCTCGTGACGATGTGTTCCAACAGGGCGACCGAATCCGCGTCGGCCCACTGGAGATCGTCGATCAGGGCGAGCACACCTCCCCGCCGCTCGGCGCAGGCCGCGAGCAGCTCGGTCACCGCAGCAAAGGCGGCGCGGCGAGTAATCTCGTTTTCTGCGGGCGTCGCGCCGGCGCGCCTGGGTCTTAGCACGGGAAAGGAAGTCGCCGCCGTGCCCATGGCGCTGACAAAGTCGCGATCTCCGCGCCGGTGGTGCAGCTGACCGAGCTGGACCGCCAGCTCGTCGATGACCCCGTCCAGCGCGTTGAACGGCACCCGCTCGCTCTGCCGCCCCCGACCGCGCAGGACGGTCAGCCCCATGCCGGCCATCTCGTCGCCGAGCCACTCAGCCAGGGCGGATTTGCCGGCTCCGGTCGGGCCCGTCAGCGCAATCAGGGCGAACCGCCCGGTGCGGGCCTCCTGGACCCGGGCTCGGAGCGCGCCTTGGAGGGCCAGGCGCCCGACGATGGCCGGAAGCGCCGGGCGCAGCACCGGAAAGACGGCGCGTCGGCCGCCCAAGGCCGGCAACAGGGACTCTGACAGCTCCAACAGCGAGGGGCGCATCCCGGGGTCCCGGCGCAGCAGGCCGTCACACGCCTGGACCAGGGGCGCGGGAGCCCAGGGGGCGGCCTCGCCCACGGAGGGCGGTTCGATCTCGACGTGCTGCATCAGCAGCGCCATGGGTGCGCCCTCGAACACCGGTCGCCCGGCCAGGATCTCGTACAGGATCACACCGAGGGCGTACAGATCGTTGGCCGGTCTCGGAGGCTCCCCTTGGATTTGCTCAGGGGCAATGTATCCCGGGGTCCCGACGAGCTCCGACTCGCCACCGGCTTCACGGCCCTGCCGGCCAAGCTGCGCCAGAATGCCAAAGTCCAGCAGCTTGACCACTCCTTCGTGAGTCACCATGACGTTCGCCGGCTTCAGATCCCGGTGCACGATCTTGTGGCCGTGCAGAAACGCCAGCGCTTCGATGAGCTGCGGCAGCACGTGTGCCAAACGCGCGAGCAGCTCGTCGGGCTCGACCCGCACACGGTCTCCCACCAGGACCACCGAACCCGCGGGGCCGGGGCTCCTGGTGGGCGGCCCCGGCTCCGAGGCGGAAGAGCTCGCAGGCCCGGAATCCAACACGGTTTCGGCGCTCGAATCGCCTCCGCGGTCCCACCCACTGGAGCCCTGCGATCGGCTGCTCGGCGTGCGGCCGAAGTAGCGAAGCAGACTCACACCGTCGAGCACCTCCATGGCGATGAACAGTCCGGACGCATCCGTCCCCAGCTCGAACAACCGCACGAGGTTCGGATGGCGCAGCCGCTCCACGGCCCGAAACTCGCGCTTGAACCGAAGGAGCGATGACGCCCGGGGTTCCAGCACGCGCTTGACGGCCACAGCCTCCTTCCGCTGGGAGTCCCAGGCCAGATACACGCTGCCCATGCCACCGTGTCCCAGCTTGCGGACCGTCTCGTACCGCCCTGCAGTCATGACCCAGCATCATGCCCTACCCGGAACCGGCCAGCAAACCGTTGGGGAATCTTCGGAGGAAGATTCTCCGACCACTCGGGGTAGGCCGATCGAGCCGACGACTCACAGGAGGCGACCATGAGACCAAATCCGACTCCCTCGACCCGTGGCCCAGCCAATCACGGCCGGCTCACGTTCGCCATCGCAGCGGCCGTCGCGGGCCTGATCCTGGCACCGGTGGCGGTGCAGAATGCACAGGCCTGCGGTGACCCAGAGCCGGACTACGGCGCCGAAACCCCCACCGTGGAGAAGTCGGGCAACCGCAAGGTCGTGAAGCTGAACTTCCGCCGCAACGAGTACTCCTTTGCCGGCGGACACCGCTATTTCTCAGAAATACAGGTATTTACGAACAACACCGGGCTCATCAAGTTCCTGGCCAAACAGGGTATGGACCCTGCCATGTGGAAGGCGCTCAGAAAGACCGCCGACCGCTCGACCTGCGCCACGCTGTACTCGGGCAAGCAGCTGGCCCGGCTGGAGCTGGCGCTCAAAAACAGCGTGGCTCGTCACTATTTGCGCCACACCCGGAGGTCTGTCGGCGCCATCGACCTGATGCTCGTCACCGAGCAGGACCGCAGCGGCAATGCCGACTGCCTCCCTCCGTCGCCCAAGGCGCGTCGCGCCCGCAAGCGGTAGCTGCACGAAGAGAACGCGGGCTACGCCCGGCGCACGTACCGGCCTTCTCGCGTGTCGATGACGAGGCGGTCCCCCTGGCTCACGAACATGGGGACCTGAACCTCCAGGCCGGTTTCCAGGGTGGCGGCCTTGGTGACGGCGTTCACAGTGTCACCTTTGACCGCCGGCTCCGTCTCAACCACCTCGAGCTCCACGGTGTTGGACACCTCGATCCCGATGACCCGGCCCTCGAAGAACACCGCCCGCACACTGTCGTTGGGCAGGATGAACCCGAGCTCGTACGCGATCTCCTCCCGCGGCACTGCGTACTGTTCGTAGTTCTCCTCATCCATGAAGAAGTAGGTTTCGCCCCTTTCGTCATACAGATACTGCACCGGCCGGATCTCGAAGTCCGGGTCGTTGAACCGCTCCCCGGCCTTGAAGGTCTTGCTCACGAGCTGCTTGGTGCGGAGGTTTCGTAGCTTGGTCTTGACGAGGGTGGCAGCGCCCCGGGCCGACGGTGTCTGGGTGGCGGTTTCGACGATCTGAAAAGGCTCGCCGTCGAGCTCGATTCTCATCCCTTTCTTGAACTCACTGGTCGTAGGCATTGCAATCACTCCGGGCTCGTGCTGAATCATACCGCCTTCTGGTGAAATGGGTCGCGGAAAAGCGCGGGCGCCGAGCGGCCCATCGTGGCTCTACCTCATCGGCGATGCATCGTCCGGCGCTCGGCAGGGCCACCGGGGATGGCCGCCCCAACCGACCGCACCCTCTCAGAGCCTTCCCCCTCACGCCGGCCCCAGGCCACGCGGACGCTGTCCCAGGCGTGGCACTTGGGACAGCGCCAGAAGAGCTCCCGCGACGTGTGTCCGCAGCGCGCACAGCGATAGGAGCGCTCGATGCTCTCGAGGGTGGACAGCAGCGCCTCGTACTCGGCGCGGATGGCGTCGGCGTCGCCGGCGGCCAGGACCAGCCTGCCGGCCAGGCGACGCGCCGGGAGAAGGGACGGTGCATCTTCGAGCACGTTTCGGATGATGCCGGCAGCCAGCTCCGGACTGCGCTTGCCCAGGAACCGCGCCTGGACGAGTCTGAGGTTCAGGTTGTCCGGGTGGACCCGGCCCAGCTCGTCGAGCTTGCTTCCCAGCGCGTCGAGGGACTCCTCCTCGAAGAAGGCCTCCTCGAGGAAGGGGAAGAAGAACCCCGACAGGTCCGGGGCGATGGACATGGCGCGCAGCCAGGTGTCCCCGGCGGCGCGCACCTTGCCGGTTTCGCGCAAGATGACCGCGCTCACGTGGAGCGGGTGCACCCCTTCCTTGTTGGCAGCGAGCGCCTTGTTGACGAGCTTCTTCGCAGCGGAGGCGTTGCTGACCTCCATGGCGTCCAGCGCCATCTCTGCCAACACGTGGGAGAGGTGCCTGGAGTCCCGCTGCTTCGTGATCTTCGTGACCCTGAGGAGTGCCTTGTGGGCCCGCTCCCACTCGCCACCGGCTTCGTACAACGCCAGCAGTTTCTCCGCCGCCTGTCTGTACTTAGGGGACTTTTCGAGAACTTCCTCGAAGGCTTTCCGGGCCCGGCGATGATACCCGGCGGACTCGAAATCGAGCCCGAGCTGGAAGTGCGCCTGGATTCGAAGCTCGCGGGTGATGCCGGTCCGGACCAGAATCGACTGATGCACGCGCACAGCCCGCTCGTACTCCCCGCGCTCCCGGAAGAGCACGCCGAGAGCGAAGTACGTATCCACAGTGGACGTATTCTCCGATACGGCCCGCGTGAGCTCGGCGATGGCCGCGTCGTTGTCGTGAGAGAGCACGTGGTTCAGCCCTCGGATGTAGAGCGCTCCCTCCTTGGCCGCGCGCTTGAGCGGGCGGTTGTCGGGCACGTAGTACCGGCCGAGCAGCAGCCCGACCACAAGCACCACCGCACCGGCGCTCACGATCACAAGTACGCTCATGCCGGTGCGCTCTCCTCCTCCCGAAGGAGGTCGCGTTCGAGATCATCCTCGGACAACTCGTCGTCCTTGACCTGCTCGTCGGGCAGGTCCTCCAGCGGCGCCGGGGACTTGAGAGGCAGGTTTCGCAGGTCCACCAGCTCCTTCTCGAGCTTCTTGATGGACGCTGTGTACTGCCGGGTTCGCCGGAGATAGAGCGGGAACAGGACCAACGCCGCACAGATCAACAGAATCGCGAAGATCCACCCGGCGGCCGCCACGCCCAGCACTACCTCGAAGGTGTGGACGGCGAAGGGCTCATCGAAGCTCAGCTGGGGATAGGGCCAGGAGACCGGGACCCACTGGCTGTTTTCCGAAAAGAAAAGCGCCACCGCCGCGCCCACCAGCAGCAGCAGCAGGATCGCGAGGATCCAGCCGAGGATCTTGATCGCACGGAACATGTGCACCTGGGGCCCGAACCCGAGCCACCCCAAGATCTTAGCCAATCCCCTGGATTGTGTCCATTTTCCCCGCCGGCTCGATGGGTTCGGTCACCTAGTCGACCACCGAGGCGGGATCCGCGCCGATAATCGACGCGATGCGTTTGCGATCCTCGAAGCTGTAGCCGTCGGCCTTGAGGAGCATCAGGATCTCCGCAGCGGTTTCGGCGCGATTCAACCCGGGTTTGTCCTTCATCACCCGCTTCTGATGCCGCCACACCGACTCCTCGATGGTGGGCAGCGCAGAAGACCCGGCCGTATAGCCTGGAATGGGAAGGTCATTGATATCCATGACCGCGATGGTGGCGGCCATGGCCTGGTCCGATCCCGGGCGATGCGCGGGGGCCGCCTGGTGCTTCCCGCTGGAGCCGGTCGGATCGGCTCCGGCGGCCGGAACGCCCGCGGGTGGTGCCGAACCCGCCGCCACCAGGGGCCCTGCCCCTGACGTGCCCGGCGCCGTCAGCGCCCAAGCGGAATCCGAATCCAGCGCCTCGTAGCGGACCATGGCCTTACCGACCGTCGTGCCCACCTGTTCGAGGCCCGGGCCGCAGAGCTCCATCACCTTGGGATGGATCAGGGAGTAATCCCGCACAAAGCGGCGATGCGGCTGTGATACATCGAAAATCCAGTTGTAGAAGGACTGCTTCACGCCGTACCAGAACCACTCCTCGCACTTCCCGAGCAGCTCGCGCTCCAGCCGCTCCTGCGGCATTTGCCCGGACACATCCAATGCCGCGCGGGCCTGCTCGAGGTTCGTCTCGAAGGTCACCTGCACGTTGCAGCGGACCTTGATCTCGTTCCGGGTGGCGGGATCCGTGGCCGGCGGGATGTCTCCCCCAAAGGTGTGCTCGACGACCCGGATGTTCGGATCCTGCGGGAGAAGCTGGCCGCGCACCGCCTCGGGAAGGGCGGCAAGGACCTCCGGCGCCAGCTCGAAATCGACCTCAATCTGCTCCGCCCTGAAGCCCCAGGGGTCAAACTGCGGTTGGACCGCCGCCAGAAATTCGGCGTGGCAGCAGCCGGGGGTCTTCACGAGCTCGGCGATGTCGCGGTCGGTGGCCCATCGCCGGAACATCTCACCTGCGGCCCACGTCGCCCATCCGGCCACATTCTGCAGGATGTAGGCAGCCACGGTTTCGAAGGGCTGTTGTCGGGTCGCATCGAACGCTGCGATGGCCCGCTGCGGCTCGGCACGGCCGGACAGCACGCCCGACGCCTTCCCCCACAACGGGGTGCCCAGGCGCGGACAGTCCGTTCTCGGCAGCTCAACCTGGAATTCGCAGCGAATCGTGCCGTCCCGATTCACGTTTCACTCCTCGACGCGTACTAGGGTTAACCAATCCACCACCCGATCAGCCGCACGCTACAACATCCTCCTCACGTTGGCAAACATAGCGTTTTTTCTCCGATCACACACGGGAAAAAAAACGGTGGCGCCAACCTATGACCAACACATTCGCGTCCCCTGAGCGTTGGTCCAAGTCCTGGATGACTAGACCAAGCCTAAGGCCTTGCGAATCCGAGTCGCCGGATCTCCGAGCTCTCCGACGAAGTCCTGGCCGGTGACCACACCGAAGAGCTCAATGTAGCGCTCCGCGGCCTCCACTCGCAGGTCGTCCCCCAGTGGCGGAGCTGGCCCATCACCGGAGTACCCCTGCTCGATGAGCGCCTTCCTCACGAATTCCTTGGACAGAGACCGGGGATCCTCTCCCGCGTAGAACCGCTCCTGGTAGTCGTCGGCGTACCAGTACCGGGAAGAGTCCGGGGTGTGGACCTCGTCGATGAGTCGAATCTTGCCGTCGGCATCCAGACCGAACTCGTACTTGGTGTCCACCAGGATGAGCCCTCGCTCCGCCGCCGCCGCCGTGCCGAACTCGAACAGCGCCATGGCATACTCGGCCATCTCGTCGAACTGACCCGCGGTGATGTCTGTGCGACGGAGCAGCACCTCTCGAGAGACCGACTCGTCGTGATCTCCCTTCTCGGCCTTGGTGGACGGGGTGATCAGCGGCCGCTCCAGCCGCTGGTGACACCGCATGCCCTCCGGGAGCGCGTGGCCGCAGAAAGACCGGTCACCCCGCTCATAGGCGCGCCAGATGGAGGTCGACGTCGAGCCGGTCAGGTAGCCGCGCACCACCATCTCCACCGGCAGGGTACGACATTCCCGCACCACGCTCACCGCGGGATCCGGCACGTCGATCAGGTGATTCGGGGCCAGCTGCTCCGTCTTCCGGAACCAGTAAGCGGCGATGCCGTTGAGCACCTGCCCCTTGAAAGGGATCGTGCCGAGCACCACGTCGAAGGCGCTGATGCGATCCGTCACCACGATGGTGCGTCGATCTCCCTGGACGTAGCTGTCCCGGACCTTGCCTCGGATGGGCTCCCCCAAGGCAGGCAGCTCGATGCTCTCCAGTGTGTGCGGCAGCGCCGCGCGGATGGTCTCCTCGGGTAGCATGTGTCGTTCCTCTTTGTGTTGTTCGGTCGAACGAGTCGTTTCCGCTTCCGGCAACCGGCCTTCCGTGATCTTTCCGGTAGATCGCTGAGCCCCGGCCGGTTATTTCGGGCGTTCCAGGCCGGCCCGCTTGAAGATCAGTGCGGTGTGCCGAAGGTGGTGCTTCAGATCGAACGCCGCGTCGATACCCGCGTCGCCGAGTCTCTCCGCGACGTCGGGATCCGCCCGCAGAAGCTCCCGGAAATCGCCCTTCCCCTCCAGCGCGGCCATCGCATTCCGCTGGACGATTTTGTAGGCACCCTGCCGGGGCAGCCCCGTTTCCACCAGCGCCAGCATCACCGCCTCGGAGTACACCAACCCACCGGTCAACTCAAGGTTCCGCCGGAGGGCGTCAGTCCTGATGACCAGGCCCCGGACGAGCTGCGTGAGACGACACAGCGCGAAGTCCGCGACGATTGTGGCGTCCGGTGCGATCACCCGTTCCACGGAGGAGTGGCTGATATCCCGCTCGTGCCACAGCGCCACGTTCTCCAGCCCGGTGCTGGCGTAGGTGCGGAGCAAACGGCCGAGGCCCGTCAGGTTCTCTGACAGAATGGGATTTCGCTTGTGAGGCATGGCGGAGGAGCCCTTCTGGCCGCTCCCGAATGCCTCCTCCGCCTCGCCGACCTCCGTCCGCTGCCAGTGACGGATCGTGATCGCGATCCGCTCGATACCTGCGCCAATCAGCGCCAGCGTGTTGAACAGCTCCGCGTGACGGTCCCGCGGCACCACCTGCGTCGCCACCGTCTCCGGCCGCAACCCCAGCTTGGCCAGGGCCAGGAGCTCGACACTCGGCGGCAGATTTCCGTAGTTGCCCACCGCTCCGGAGATCGTGCCTGTGCCGAGACGCGTGCGGGCCGCTTCCAGCCGCGACCGGTTCCGACGCATCTCGACGGCAAAGGACGCAAACACCAACCCCAGGCTCGTGGGCTCGGCGTGGATGCCGTGGGAGCGCCCGATCACGGGGGTGTCCCGGTGCTCCCGGGCGCGCTCGGCGAGCGCCTCGATCAGCTCGTCCAGGTCATCATGGAGCTGATCGCAGGCGCTCCGGAGCTGGAGCGCGAACGCCGTATCCAGCACGTCCGAGGACGTCATTCCGTAGTGCAGCCAGCGCGCGGGCTCCCCCGCGGACTCCTCCACCTGCGTTAAAAAGGCGATGACATCATGGCGCGTCTCTTTCTCGAGCTCGGCGATTCGATCCGCGTCGATGGTGGCCTTCTCCCGCACTGCCGCAGCGGTACCGGCCGGCACGATCCCCTCGTTCTCCATGGCCTCACAGGCGGCCAGTTCCACCTCCAGCCAGGTTTCGTAGCGCGCCTGGTCGGTCCAAAGCCGTGTCATCTGCTCGTTGGAGTAACGTTCGATCATCGCTGCCTTTCCTCTTCGGGCAAGTCTCCCCTCAGGGGCCGCACCCACAGCCGATGCGAGAAACCACCCGCACTTGGCCCACCACGATGCGGTTCTTCCCGTCCTGTCTTCCAGTGAGAACCTGCATCCGGCGATCTCCCTGGAAGAGCCCGGCGTACACCGTATACACCCCGAGCGGCGTGGAAACAGAGCTCGACGACGTGGCCGGAATCGTGTACCGGTCCACCACCCAGCGACCGGGCGACCACAGCGTGGTGTGGTACTTGCCACCCACCGGGTCATGATCCCCGAGGACGCGGTTGCCCCGCCCGTCGATGTGCAAAAACACCTTGTACTTGCCCCGGATGCGCTTGAGCACCTTGAAGTACAAGGTGACATCGAACTTGCGCCCCCGGTGCACGAGCTTCGGAAGCTTCGCGCCAATCAGCTCCAAGCTCGCCTCTCGATCTTCCTTGCGCTCCCCCAGCAAAACCCGCAGGTTCACACACCTTGCGTTCTCGTCCGGCCCGCAGTGAATGCCGGGGGCGGTGTTCCGGATGTACCGGCGGAGCGGATTCACATCGCGCTCCTTCACCAGACGCCCGCCTCGTTTCACCCGGCCCAGACGATTGGAGAGCAGGACGTAGAACTTGTTCCGCGCGTCCAGCACGTAGTACGGAACGGACGGATCCCGCGAATAGGCGTCCCGGTCCAGCTGCCCCAACTGGCTCACCGGCACGATGGCGTACACCCGGTCGAAGTGGCGCCCCTTGGCGTTGGTCCAGCCCTTCTCGAGGTACTGCAGAATGGGCGAGGTTCCGGCGCGCCGGGGGTACAGCGCTCCGAGCTCGCTCCCCGAGACGAGCGGCCCCTTGGTGTAGAAAACCGGGCTGCGCGACTGCACCTGAAAGAGGGCGAGCGGCTGCGGATTCTGCTTGTCGTAGGAGTGGTTATAGGTGTCGATGATCGCCTTGTAGGAGTAGTGATAGGACAGCTGCGGTACCAGCGAGAACGCCAGATAACCGCTCAGCAGAATCGGCACCGCCGCCAGGGTCCCGACCGCGACGGCATCCACGCTCGGCCAGTGGTCGCCTCCCCGGGCGTGTCGGACGGCGCTGTAGGCCGTGACCGGCAGGAGCACGAGCGCCACGAACAGCAGCACACCGGCCCGCGCGAAGAGTCGGAAGATGTACAAGGCTGCCACGATCAACGCCGCCGGGACGAGCAACAGGATGACCGCCGGGTGCAGCCGACCATAGCTCTGCCACAGACGCTGCATCGAAAGCGCCTCGTCCCGGGTCCGCAGAAGCACCTCCCCGGTCCACAGCCGGCCGCTCACGATCAGCCACGCGGACTCGACGAGGAACAGCAGCGGATCCACCAGGGAGGACAGAACGTACGGCAATAGCGGAAACACCACCGGCGTCGCAATCGCGGCGAACACGACGAGTCCGGGCACCGGGCGCTGCTGCAGCGCCCACGCAGCGCTCCCGCCGACCACGGCCAGCAGCGCCAGGAGAATGATCGGAGGCCACGGGTTGACCTTGTCAGAGGCCGGGTCCCCTACTTTCTCATCCAGGCGCAGGCCGAGCCACTGCCCCAGCCCGAGCTGACTCGAAGTGAACCACTCCCGCAGGGTTCGCGGCCACACGACCGGCCCCTCGGCGCCACGCGCAGCCAGCAGCGCGAGGCACAGCAGGCCGAAGGGAAAGACCACCGCACCCCAGAGGAAACGCTTGAAGGATACCTCGACGGGGTAGTGGAGCCGGTAGTCGATGTGCGAGGAAACCAGCGCCTCCGGAAAGGTCAGGAGGTCCCGGAACAGGATGGCCAGCGCGGTCAAGACCACGACTAAAGCCAGCAGCCGACGGTGCCCCGAATCCCGTTCTCGGACCAGCGACCTCAAAAACACCGCCACCACGCCGGCGACGGCTGGCAGGGCGGGATATCCCAGATCGCCGAACCGCAGCACCCAGTAGGTCCCCACGAGCAGCGCTACCAGAACCCAGGCCGCCAGGAGGATCCGCCCGAAATACTCGTACCGCGCCGTCTCGTCTCCCAAGGCCGGCGTGTCCCCGGCGGCCCCCGCCCCCCGAAAGAACAGCACCCCGAGGCCGATGGGCAGCAAGGCGATCATCGGAAATGCGGCATAGCCAAGCTGCTTGAGCAGCACGTCGAACACAGCCCACTCATAGGTGGGCTCCTGGACGCCCTGGTAGCTCAGCACCTTCGAGGCGACCAGTGGGGTTTCCCCGAAGAACGCGCTGTAGCGAGGCGGACCAGCGGACAGCACGAGCCAGGCCCCGGCCACCAGGGCCGCGACCGCCACCAGCAGCACGATGGACTGAATCAGGAAGTTTGCGCGAAGCGTCGCAATGACGGGGTGTGCGGCTTCCGGGTCACCGCCGCCCACTGCGGGCACCCGAAACGCGCGGTGGGCGATCAGCACCGCGGCGAGCACCGTGAGCAGCGGGATCAACACGCCGATCACCGCCCCCCGCGCGAGGAAACCGAGCGCCAGTCCGGCCAGGCCCGGGACGAGCCACGGCCAACGCGCAGAACGAGTCACAGGGGCCGCCCAGAGCCCCAGTCCTGCCACGGCCAGGAGCCCGCAGAAGATCGTCAAGATATCGGAGGTGAGCTGCCTGGACTGCAGCACGAAACCGGGCAGGCCGAGCAGCACGGCTGCGGCGAGAATCCCTGTCCACAACCCGAACAGGCGGCGCATCATCAGGAACGTGAGAAGCAGGCACAGCACTCCGGCCATCGCGAGGGGCAGCCGACCGGCCCATTCGGAGACTCCGAAGGCTCGGAATCCGAAGGCGATGAGCGCCCTGGTCAGGGGCGGCCGGCGAGGGAGCAGCTCCTCCTCGCTCGCCTTCGGCTTGGTCTTGGCCTTGCTTTTGGGGGCCTCCGCCTCGCGCGGAGCCCGGGCCTCCGGCTGCGGGACGACCTGCCGACGCGCCTCCTCGGCGATGCGCAGCTCGGAGCGGGGCCGATCAAAGAGCCCCTTGTTGCGCTTGGTCACCGAGTCGTCCCCCAGCTTCCGCTGGTGCGTGACCTTCCAGTCGTCCGGCGGCTCCCAGAGCCCGAAGCTCCCCAACCCGGGCAGCAGGACCACGGCGCCGATGACACAGACGTACACCGAGATGGCGGCTGTGCTTCGAAACAGTGAGCGGCGCGAGATCACGTGGCGGTCCTTTCAGGCAGACACACACTATCCAGAGCGCTGTTCCTATGCAAGCCCAGGTGTACCCTCGGGGATGCCAGAGCTGTTCCTCCCCCAACGTCTGGCCTGTGGTACTGTGTCAGGCCATGCCCCGCGTCGGAATCCTCCTCCCGGTCTATCGAGTGGAACGGGAGCTCGCCGAGGCGCTCGAGAGCCTGCTGGCCCAGACGTTCACCGACTGGGAAACCTGGCTCCTGGACGACGGCTCCGATGACGACACGGCCTGCGTCGCCCAGACCTTCGCTGAACGAGACGCTCGATTTCACTACATTTCCCTGCCCCATCGCGGTATCCCGGCCACGCTCAACGCGGGGCTGCGCCTCTGCCACACGCCCCTCATTGGACGCATGGATGGCGACGACGTCTGCGCGCCGACGCGCCTCGAAGCTCAGCTCAGGCTGCTCGACGAACAACCGGACGTGGGCGTCGCGGCCTGTCAGATCCGCTCCTTCCGCTCCGACGGCTCCCCTCCGGGCTCGGGCATGCAGCGCTACGTGCGCTGGGTGAACCGGGTGCTCACACCAGACGAGCACTTTCGCGAACGCTACGTGGAGTCCGCGGTGGCGCACTCCTCGATTCTGGCCCCCCGGGACGTGCTCCTGAGCGCGTACGACGGATACCGGGAGCCGGACTGGTGCGAGGACTACGACCTGTGGCTGGCGCTGCTCCAGCGGGGCGTCAGGTTTGCCAAGGTCCCCGAGGTGCTCCTCTCTGTTCGCGACGACGCGGGCCGGATCAGCCGCAACGACGACCACTACTCCCAGGACGCGCTCCGACGCTGCAAGCTCGACCACCTACTGGAACGGAACGGTCCGCTGGCCGGGCGGAGCCGGATCCTGTTCTGGGGAGCGGGGCGCGTCGGCAAACGGTGGCTGCGGGAGCTCCCCGCCTTCGGCGTGGACGTGGACGCCGCAGTGGACCTCGACCCGCGCAAGCTCGGCAAACGGATCCACCACGCACCCGTGATCGCGCCGGAGGAGCTCCGGGGCCGCTGGGGCAAGCTGACCGACCCGTTCCTGCTTGTCGGCGTGGGCGCCCGGGGCGCCCGGGCAGAGATCCGCGGGTTCCTCGACGCCCACGGCTTCACCGAGCTCGACGACTACCTGGTCGTGGCATAGCCCGGACTCCTCGCGAGCTGGTTGCTGCGACGAGGTTCGGCCGGGGCGGGCCGGCCGAGTCGAGGCGGACCGGTCACAGCCCCTGGTCGAGCTCGAGCGCGCGTAGGCGGCGGGCCTCGTCGAGGTAGAACTGCAGGTGGTCGAAGGGGCCGAGGCGCTGCAAAGGGATCTGCCCCACCACGTCCCAGTGGTCCGCCGGGAGTATGCCCAGAAAGGTTCCCCAGTGAGCCGCGGACACCGGAACGACGCCATCGTTGTCCCCTCCGTAGGCGTCGTCGAGGTACGCCAGGCGAAGCGTTTGATAGGCCGTGGCGAGGGCCAAAGCGACGACCTCGTCGTCGTACCTTTCGAGGCAGGGGCCATCCAGCGCTCCGCAGGTGGCCGCGGCCCAAGAGAACCGGGGAACGGACGGATCCTCGGGATGATTCGACGAGAACTCCCCCGTGATGTACGCCGCATCCGTGCGCATTCCAAACCACGCCGAAGCGCTGGAAACCGCGGCCCGGAAGCCCGCGTGCGGAGTCGCAATGGACGTCGCCGTCGCGACCCGGTCACCATAACCGAGTCCCCCCAGCAGGACCCGGAAGTCGAGTCCGGCCTGGCTGTGCCCGATGAGATGCACCTGGGCAGCGCCGGTTTCAGCCAGGAGCTCGTCGACGGCCCACGCGAGATCCTGGGCGCGCTCCTCGGAGTGGCCCATGGCAGTCAACGACGGTGCGACGACGTGGTACCCGGCACTCTCGAGGCTTGGACCCACCTCGAAGAAGTAGTCGAGGCCCGGGAAAAAATCGGCGCCGCCCGCGCCGTGTACCAGCACGACAGGATACCGGGTGGCCTCCAGCTCACATAGATCGAGGCAGCGGAGCCGGGTTTCATACGACAACGACGAGCCCGGCTCGGCACGAGAGACGCGCACGCGGAGCTCACCCGTGGTGTCTGCGGTCATGGCCACCCACTCCTCGGGTGAGCCGAGCTGCCGCGACGCGACGACATCGCCATGCAGGTCCACCACGGCTACGAATACCGGGGCTGTGAGGTTGCGAAACCCCACCTCGAGCCGCTGCCCGGCCGAAACGACCACGAAGTGCTCCGCCTGGGTGCAGCTCGCCACATTGGCGCCTCGCCAGGTGTCGCGGCGAATCTCCCCCAGCGCCAGGGGCGGTCCCGGCGAGTCCGGATCGCACACCGCCGCGTCCTCCCAGCCGACCTCGATATCCGGAGCCGCGCCATCGGTCGCCGCGTCGGCGGCGGAGGGCCTGTGGCCGTCCCCTCCGTCAGTCCAGCTCGCACATCCGACGAGCAGCAGTAGTGAAGCGGTCGCGAAGAAACGCACACGGACCCAGCCGGCCGCTGGAAATGAGCGCCTATTCATGACACGGCACACTAGGCGTACTTTCTCAGGACGAGCTGCTCGTACAGATCGATCCCGGCGGCATTCAGGCGAGCGCTCTGCACCGCTTGCCCCTCGCCCCCCCCGGTGAGCTTCACGTAGCCGAACTCCTGCAGGTAGTGCAGGTCGGGTAGGAGCCGATGCTCACCCAGGCGCCGCTCCATCTCGGCCCGCAGCTCCGGAAGCGCGAGCTCCGCGAAGGCGTGCTCCCGCCAATGGGCATAGAGGATGTCAAACAACGTCCGCCGCACGCCCCAGTCGAAGCCCTGGCTCTGGGTCGATTTGAACAGCGGACCGCCGATGGGCAGCAGGGTGCGCCCCACCACCGGGTTGATCAACGCCCCGAAAGCAAGCCATAGGGCCAGCAGGGCCAACACCACGGTGAGCACGCCGATGGGCACATTGAGCGCGGCCGTGCCCGAGACGGACTTGATGATCCGCACGAGGAACAGCAGATCGATGTCCACCAGGAACACGAACAGCAGCGCGCTCAGATATCCGAACGCGTAGGTCAGCGCCAGGAAGATGACCAACAGCACCAGCTCCGTTGCCAAACCCACCGCGGGATCCGGGACCAGCCCCCGGGAGAGGGCGTCGAAGGCCCAGCCATTGACCAGCCACAGGAAGGCAAACGCGGTGAAGACCGTACCGCTGAGCACATTCTTGTTGGCGAAGCACATCAGACCGCTCAGGAGCTGACATCCGGCGCCGAACAGCAGGGCAAAGACAGCGGCGGTCTTGAATCCGGCCGGAGTCAATCCGTAGCCGAAGGCCGACGGCACGAGCGCCACGCAGCCCACCGCGAGGCCGAGAAGTCCCAACGGCACGGGGTTACCGAAGATCTCCCTGGGCTGTCCGAGGTCTGTGATCGGTCTGATCATGCTGGCTCCTCCAGAGGGCAGCGCCCAGCGCCCGCAGCGACCCGCGGGCGACAGGGCGGACTTCATCGATCTGCGCTAGCGCGTCAGGACCGAGCTCACCATCTCATTTGCCCGGCGGGTGGTCCCCAGACTCGCCTTCAGCACATCGGTCGACACCTGGTGCGAGACGGTCACGGCTTCCCGCGCCAGGTTCGCCCACTCTTCGATGGCGGCGTTGGCTGTCTGGAGGGCTTGCTCGTTGCGCTGCCCGAGCTCTTCGAGGGCGGCCTCGAATCTCGACATCTGCTCGTTCATGAGCTCGGTCCAGGCGCCGATGTACTTCTCAGTGGTTTCGTTCTTGCTCTTGGTTGCCATTTGTTTTCTCCTTGTTGAGTCACCGCGTCCGGGCTCAACGCTCGGACCGCTGTGCGTGTGCAGCAGAACTTATGCATCGCACAATCCGAAGTCAAGGAAATGTTTGTGCATCGCACTGTTTCCTGTCCTTGTCGTTGTATATATTAGTTATTTAGATGAAATATTTTATCGCAGTTAGCGGTCCGCTTGTTGCGGCAGCAAAAGATGACTTGACAGCTTTTTGTGCGATTGCATAATGTGGCGCGATACAACGAAGGACGAAGCACCGGGAGACCCAGAGATGATACACGGGAACTGGCTGGCAAAATGGGCGCAGGTGGAGCCGGACAAGCAGGCGCTCATCGATCTGAATGACGGGCGGGGCTACACCTATCTCGAGCTCGACCGCCGGGCCGACCGCGCCGCTCGGCTTCTCAGCGAGCAGCTCGGTGTCGGACGGGGAGACCGCGTGGCCGTGCTGGGGGAGAACCGGGTGGAGCAGGTGGAGCTCTACTTTGCCGCGGTCAAGCTCGGCGCCGTGCTGGTGCCGGTGAACTGGCGGCTGTCCCCGGAAGAGGTGGCATACATCCTGGGCGACGCCGAGCCGGCGGTGCTCTTCTATGGACAGGACATGGACGCCACGGCCACGGCGCTTGCCGCCGGGCTCTGGACAGGCCCCCTCGTCAGTTTCGACGACGCGGAGGGGTACCCGGCGCGGCAGGAGCGCGCATCCGCGGACCCAGTCGTCACCGAGGGCATCACCGAAGATTCACCGGTGATGCTGCTGTACACCAGCGGAACCACCGGACGCGCCAAAGGCGCGATCCTCACCCACGGCACGATCACCTGGAATGCCATCAACACGGCCACGAGTTGGGACCTGCGGCAGGACGACGTCACCATCACCCACACGCCGTTCTTCCACACCGGGGGCTGGAACGTGCTCACGCTGCCGCTACTTCACCGCGGCGCCACGGTGGTGTTGGCCAGCCGCTTCGATCCCGGGCAGACCTTGCGCGCCATCGCCCGGCACGGCGTGACCGTGATGTTCGCCGTGCCGACCATGTTCCAGATGCTGATCGACCACCCCGAGCTGGGGGAGACGGACCTGTCCACCGTGCGGTTCTTCATCAGCGGAGGAGCGCCGTGCCCCATTCCACTGATCGAGGCATTCCAACGGCGCGGCGTGGTGTTCAAGCAGGGCTACGGCCTCACCGAGGTGGGACCCAACTGCTTCGTACTGCACGAGCGGGATGCCATCCGCAAGGCCGGTTCGGTGGGATTCCCGGTGCTGCACCTAGACACCCGCATCGTAAGCACCGACGGTCTTGAGGTCGCGCCGAACGAGGTGGGAGAGCTGCAGCTGCGAGGCCCTACGGTGTGTGCCGGGTATTGGAAGAACGCAGACGCCAGCGCCGCGGCGCGCTGCGACGGCTGGTTCGCCACGGGGGACCTGTTCCGGCGGGACGGTGACGGCTACCACTTCGTGGTGGGCCGGCTGAAGGAGCTGTTCATCAGTGGTGGTGAGAACGTCTACCCCGCCGAGGTAGAGCGGGTGCTCTACGAGGTCGATGCGGTGGTGGAAGCCGCGGTGATCGGCGTCCCGGACGAGAAGTGGGGGGAGGTCGGCCACGCCTTTGTGGCGCTGGCCGAAGGCACCGAGAACCTCCCCGGCGCGGAGGAGATCCTCGCGACTTGCCGGCAGCGACTCGCCCGCTACAAGGTACCCAAGAAACTCACGATCCTTGACAGCCTGCCCAAGGGGCCGTCCGGTAAGATCCAGAAGACAGAGCTCCAGAAGAGGAACTGACGATGACTGACAACGACGCGAACGAGAAGCTGAGGCAGCTCTTGGCGGAGGGTGCAAAAGCGACGAGCGACGCCATGCAGGCCTTTGTACGACTCGCGACCCAGGCGGCCCAGGGGGCTGCCGACGGAGCGGCAGGGTCGGCGGCAGGAGGTGATCCCGCGGAGCTGACCCGAGCGTGGTTGACGAGCTGGCAGGCGGCCGTGTCCGAGCTGTCGGCCCTGCAGACGCAGCTCCTCAAGGGGCTGCTCACCGAGCTGCCGGAGACCGCGCGGGAACGACTGAACGCCCAGACTTTCTCGCAGCTCGAGCGCATGGCCGCGGCCAACTGGGAGGAGGAGCTGCGTCGGTTCTCCGAAGTCCCCGCCACCCTCTCCGAGCGGGCATCCCAGGCGGATCCGGAACGGCTCGGCGGTCTGCTGAAATCCATGACCGCCGAGTACCTCGCAGACCTGGAAGGCCTCAAGGGCAGCGCCTTCCAGCTCGACACGGAAGCCCTCGCAGACGCCTGGGCCAAGGTTGCAGCAGGCGCCGAAGACGCCGACGCGAAGCGGTTGGTGGAACGGTTCCTGGAGGCCGTCTCCGTCAAGGCGCGCTACGGCAGCGAGTACTACGCCGACCCGGAGAGGACCCCCGTGGGGCAGACGCCGCGACGGTGCGTACACCGCTACGGCAAGATCGAGCTGTACCACTACGAGCGCGCCGCGGACGCGCCGCAGCCCAGGGGCGAGCCGGTGCTGCTCGTGTACTCGGTCATCAACAAACCCTACATCCTCGATCTGCTCCCCGGCTTCTCCTTCGTCGAGCACCTGATCGCCGAGGGGCTGGACGTGTACCTCGTAGAGTGGGGGGAAACCGAGCCGGGTGACCGGGACACCACGCTCGACAGCTACATCGACCCGGGCCTGTCCGGCTGCGTAGCGGCCATCCGGGAGCGAACCGGCGCGGAGAAGGTGTCGCTGTTCGGCCACTGCATCGGCGGCAACCTGGCCCTGATGTACGCCGCGCTGCGACCCGCCGAGGTGGGGCGCGTAGTCACGCTCACCACGCCCATCACCGCCGCCGATGGAGGGGTGGTCGCGGTCTGGACGGATCGTGATCTGTTCCCCATCGACGCCATCCTCGACGCCACCGGGCACATGCCGGCCAAGCTCATTCGCTACACATTCATGGTGCTCAAGCCCTACTACGAGGTCATGAAGTGGAAGCTGTTCCTCGAGAAGCTCGGCGACGACGAGGTGATGAAACTGTTTTACCCGGTGGACCGCTGGGCCAACGAGAACGTGGACATCCCCGGGGCGGTGTTCAAGAAGTTCGTAGAAGAGGTCTTCCACGGTGACCGGTTCAGAAACAGCGAGACACTGATCAACGGCGCGCCCGTGAAGCTGAAAAACGTGACCTGTCCCGTGATGAACCTCACGGCGACCCGGGACTGGATCGTTCCTCCCGCCTCGGCGGAGATCCTGGGCACGCTGGTGGGCAGCCAGGACTATCGGCACGTCTCCATCGAGGGCGCTCACGTCACCATCATGATCGACCCCCGGACCCGGCCCCTCTGGACCGAAATGAGCGACTTCCTGGCCGGACCCTAACCCTTCTTCATTTTGTCGAGTAGCGCGTTCATGCGACCGCGGACGTCGTCGAGGTTCCCGTCGCCGGGAGTCTGTGCGGGGGGCTCGGGCGGAGGCTCGGACGGGGACGCGGCACCGGCACCACCTGCCGACTCCGCCGCACGAGGTTGTGACCCACCGGTGAAGGAGCTGCCAAAGCTGCCCATCAGGTCCGCGAGCTGCCGGGTCCACTGGTTCCCGCGGTTGAGGAACTGCCCGGTCACGGCGGACAAGAACGCTGCGAAGGGTACCTGCTCCAGGGTCCCCCGCACCCGAATGACCGCGTGGAGGAGCTCCACCGGCACGATCTCCAAAGTCTCCTGCTGTTCGAGGATCACCTGGGTCAGCACCTGGCGAGTGAGGTCCCGCTCGGTGCTGGAGTCGATGACCTTTACCGAGTCGCCTGCCTGCACGATTCCGGCGAGGTCCTCGAGGGTGATGTACTTGGATTGTCGCGTGTCATAGAGACGTCGGTTGCCGTATTTCTTGATGATCACGGGGCCGTCCGTCGGGGGTACTTTCGCCATTGTGGGTGACTCCTCGCCATAGTAGCTCGCCATTGTACCTGCAAATTAGCGGCAGCGCAACATACGCCAATATTCAATGCCGCATTGCAGCATGAGGACTTGACAATTGACCATTTTATATTTAAATATTTCAAACTATCTCTTTTGCTAACGCACAACCAGTTCCCCATTTGGAGCCCCAAATGCCTGACAATCCCTTTTCCAATCCCGCATTCGCCGCACTGGGTGGCCAGATGGCACAGATGTGGCAAAAGAGCCTCGATGCCTGGTGGAAATCACTGCTGTCCGATCGCGGACGGCTCTTAGATCTGTCTCGTCGCCTGGGCGAGACAGCCGGCGGACAGGGAGCCGACGCCGCCGACCTCGCCAAGGTGATCGAGGCGCTCGAGCTGCTGGAGCAACGTCTGGCCAAGGTCGAGCAACAAGTCACCACCCTCGGTGGGACCGTCGAGGCCATGGTGAGCTATCTGGAGAAGGACGGCTCCAAATGACGAACGCCATCGGGGCTCGCTGGCTGTCCACCCTCGTCGATCCGGTAACTCGCCCCCTGCGGCTGCTGAACGAAACCCTGCGCCCCAACCCGGGCCCGCGCTGGACGACCTCCAATCGCATCCTGCACGAGGACGACGCACACCGGCTGCGGGACTTCTCCCCTGCCCCGACGGTCGCAGCGGACGTGCCGCTGCTCGTCGTCCCGCCAGAAATCAACCAGAGCTACATTGTCGATTTCGGCCCCGGGCAGAGCCTGGTCGCCGCCGCACTGGATGCTGGGCTGCCGCGGGTGACGGCCATCGAGTGGCGTTCGGCGTCCACGTCTCGCCGTGCCGCACGGCGGGACATCGACGACAGCGTGCACACCATCCTCGAGGCGATCCGCACCCTCGGCGGCCGGGCCCACGTGCTCGGGGTCTGCCAGGGTGGCTGGGAGTCGGCCATCGCCGCCGCCCTGGCGCCGGACGCGACCGCAACGCTGACCCTCGTCGCCGCGCCCATCGACTTCCACGCCGGCCGCGGAGTGCTGAAGCAGCTCGCGAGACTCACGCCCATGACGACATATCGCGGGCTCGTCGGTCACGGTCTCGGGGTGATGCGCGGCAGTTTCATCTCCGCCGGCTTCGACACCCTGCGCCCCGCAGAGCGCTTCCTCCGGGGACCGCTGGCCCTGTGGAACCGCCTGGACGACGACGTCTGGATGAACCGGCATCACCAGCTCCAGGACTGGTACCGGTGTCCCAAGGACCTCCCCGGCCCGCTCTACCTCCGCGCTGTGCGGGAGCTCTTCAAGGAGAACCGGCTCATTCAAGGACGCTTCGTGGCGCTGGGTCGTACCGCGCGACTCGAGGCGATCACCTGCCCGTTGTGCCTCGTGGCCGGAGGCCGCGACCACATCACTCCACCGCCCCAGGTCTGGGCAGCCAAGCAGGCCTGTTCCAGCACCGACGTCCTGGAGGTGGAAACCGACGGAGGGCACATCGGCACCTTCATGGGCCGCCAGGAGCTGGCGCGCCACTGGCCCGGGATCTTCGCGTGGCTGAAAGCGCACGACACCTAAGGGTCCGGGTTCTACTGCGAACGGACGAGGTCGAACCTGGCGGCGCCCGAGCCGCTCCCGTGAACCCTGGACGCCGGGCCGAATCTGACCTACAAATCCGCCCAGGATGAAGAGAGGCAGCATCGAAGCGCTCGAGATTCGCGACTTCGCCATCGGGCGATGCGTGTCCCCGGAGGTCTTGGCTCGGCTGGGCCGGGAAGGCATCCTCAACCACGTGGAGCAGGCCCCGGACGGCACGCTGCTGCGCTCCGTGGCGGTGGCACTCGTGGATGCGCCCTTGGAAGCCATCGTGTCCGAGGTCCGGGGGATCAAGACGCGCCAAGGAGGTTTCCTTCGCGATGTGAACATCATCCACAAGGTGACAGTTCTGCAGGAGCGGCCGCAAGGGCTCCGGATCCGACTCGAGCTACGCTACCGGTTCCTGCTGTTCCGGACCACGTTCCGAGTGGACGCCGATGTGACCGTAGACGAAGAAGGCCGCCTGGATCTGGTGGGAATCAAAGGGAAGCCCGAGGGGCTGAAGGCGCATTTCCGCGCCCAACCGGTGGACGTGGGGGAAGGGCCGCAGAGCTTGGTCTTTTGCTCCCTCCGCTTCGAGGTGAGCTCCCTGGGATGGTTGGTGGACTACTTCCTACGTCACCACCCGGAGATCGAGCTCGGCGTGTTCTCTGCCACTGCGCCGGTCATCGTCCTCACCCTCAAGGAGGCGGTGGAGAAACGTAAACAGGAGCCATCATGAGCCACGACGAGCTGAGGAAGAAGACCGCCGACACAGCCAAGCTGTACTTTGACGGTGTCCAGGGGGAGCGCCCCTACGAGCTCTGGCGCGCCTTTGACAAGGACCTCGCCAAGGACTTGTCGCTGTTCGTGACCGGGAAGATGTACGCCCGGGAGAAGATCCCACATCCCACCCGGCAGCTCGCGACTGTGGCCGCCTTGACCGTGCTCGATCGCCCGGCCGAGCTGAAGCTGCATGTGCACGCAGCGCTGAACGTGGGTTGTGCGGCCTCGGACGTAGCCGAGGTCATCTTCCAGATGGCCACCTACGGCGGCATGCCCGTCGTGAACACCGCCCTGAAGGTCCTGCGAGAGGTGCTCGAGGAACGCGGCGAGTGGCCGCCTACTTGAAGGTCTTGACCGGAACGGCGGGCAGGAGAGTGATCTCGATGCGGCGATTGAGGGCCCGTCCATCCACCGACCGATTCGATTTCAAGGGGTCGAAGCTGCCGAAGCCGGCAGCGCTCAATCGGTGACCAGGAACGCCCTGCTTGGCGAGCAGCCGCACGACCACGGTGGCGCGGTGCCCGCTCAGCGCCCAGTTGTCGGCGTACTTTCGACCGGACGTGGGAACGTTGTCGGTGTGGCCGGCGACCTGGAAGTGCCGGTTGATCGGCTTCAGAATCATCGCCAGATCCTCCAGGGCCTGCTCGCCGTCCTTGGTCAGCTTCGCCTTCCCGGACGAGAACAGGATCTTGGAGCGCATCTGAATCACCAGCTTGCCATGGCGGTTGATCAGCTGCAGCTTGCCCGCGGAGATCATCTTGGAGAATGAGTGTCGCAGCTTGGCGTTGAGCTCCCGCTGTCGCCTCATCTCGGCCTTGATCTTTTCCAGCTCGGCCAGAGCCCAGCGGCTTCGCTTCAGCTCACCCATCTTCCGCTCCAGCTCCGCGGCCTGTCTGCGTAGCAACGCCTGCTTCTTGAGCAGCGCCTCTCCCATGTTCTCCTTGGTTTCTGCGAGCTCCTTCCGTACGTTGGCCAGCGCGCTCTTGACCTTCGCGATCTCGGCGTCGAGCTCGCCGATGCGCTGTTTCCGCGCCGCGGCCAGCTTCTCCGAGGCACTCAGCTGCTGCATGAGCGACTTGGACTTGGCGAGCTGCTTCTCGAAGTCGCTCTTGTAGCATCCCGTACCCGCGAACCCGCCGAGGGCGAGCAGCGCGGCAATCATGGCACAAGCCTTTCGAACGATATGTCTCATTGGTGCTCCCTACCTCTTGGTGACGTCTACACAGGCTGTGAGATTCGCAGCCCGGTGTCAAGGTGGTTTGGACTTTACTCGTCCTCGTCGGGATCGATGGGAGGCGCGGAGTAGATGGCGGTCCCCTCGGCGTCAATCTCGGCGTCCAGGTCGGCGTCCAGATCGATCTCAGCGTCAACGTCGGGAATGCCGTAGGTTACGACCGCTCCGTCATCATAGTAGACTGCCGCGTCCCGCTGTATGAACGCGTCCCGCTCAATCGCAGCATCCCGCTGCTGTGACGCATCCTGCTCGGTCCCGATGGACTGCGCGTGACACCCCAGCGCCCCCGCGCTCATTCCGACGGCCAGCAGCACCGGCCCAAGGGTCCCCAGCCGACCGAATCGAAGCCACCGTTGTCGCACCCTCCCGGCGTCCAGGTCTTCGCACACCTCGTTCAGGATCTTCCGTATCTCCCGTTCGCTCATTCCGCTTCTCCGGATACTGGTGGCAGAATACCGCGGAGTGCACCGAACAGACAACGTCCGCGTGAAGTGGTGACGATAAGGTGCTTGGGGCGTTTGGGTTGGACGGCATGCGCTGTGCTTTTTGGCGAGAGGGCTGGACGGCATGCGCTTTGCTTTGGGCGCTTGTTGGGCTCCGGGCGCTGGCGCGCTGTTCCTGGGGTGGACGGGGGGCGGCGCTTGTCGTGCTTTGGGCGATTGGGTTGGACGGCATGCGCTTTGCTTTGGGCGAATGGATTGGACGGCGCGCGCCATCGCCCTTGAGCGCTTGTTGGGCTCCGGGCGCTGGCGCGCTGTTCCTGGGGTGGAAGGGGGGCGGCGCTTGTCGTGCTTTGGGCGAATGGATTGGACGGCGCGCGCCAGCGCCCTTGAGCGCTTGTTGGGCTCCGGGCGCTGGCGCGCTGTTCCTGGGGTGGAAGGGGGGCGGCGCTTGTCGTGCTTTGGGC
>JBDRSE010000297.1:0-24489 GCA_043825095.1 bacterium | reverse complement strand
GGGGGCGCTGTGCCGTCTACCACGTGAACGGTTCCTCAATTTCGTTGGGTTTTCGCTCTTTTCGTTTCTGTCCGCTTGCCGACGCTTGAAAGATCCCATATTCTCAGAGAGATGGCAGACGTACCTCGAAGACCGCGTGGGCCCGCTCCTTCCGGCCCTGAGCGACGGCGCGCCCCGGCCCGAAGACCTCCTCCCGGGCAGCAGGGCCATGCCCCGATGCCGCAGGGCAGACCGGCCCAACCGGCGCAAGCCCCGGGTGGAAACCTGAACGCGACGATGGCCTACGAAGAACGGCCGCCGGCCAGACAACGTCCGGCCCCGGCGCGGCGTCCTCCGCCTCGGCGTCCGTCCCAGGGCGCGCCCCCGCGCCGCGCCGCGCCCCAGCGACCTCCTCCCCAGCGTCCGGCCGCGGCGCTGCCGCCGGAGCCGTCTCCCGGCCTGGATCCTGCGACGGATCCGGCCGGCTCCCCTGACGAGGCCACCGTCATCGAGCAGGGCTATACACCCGAATTCCATCAATCCGCCCCTGTCGAGGACATTCCTGCGGCGGTGCTGCGGGTGATGGTCGGCGCAGATCAGGGCCGTGTGTTCGCGCTCCCGCTGGGCGCGGGCATCATCGGCCGGGGTGCCGACTGTGACGTGGTGCTGGCGGATATCGCGGTGTCTCGGCGCCATGTGGCGTTCAACTTCGACGGCGCCGCAGTGGCTGTCACGGACCAAGGCAGCGGGAACGGGACCAAGGTCAACGGGGCGCGGGTCAAGACGCAGATCCTGAACCACGGCGATACCATCCGGCTCGGCAAGACCGAGCTGCAGTTTGAGTTCGGTGGCCAGCCTCTGGCAGCGGCGCAGCCGGCGCCTGTGGAGCGCCCGGCCCCTGTCCGTCCAGCCCCTGCGCCGCGTCCGGCTCCGGCCCCTGCGCCTCTCCCGGCCGCGCAGCCGGCCGACGCCTTTGCCGCGCTGTCCGCGGTAGAGCCGGTGCCGAACCTACCACCGGACATGCTGGCGCAGAACCACACGGCTCAGGTGCGTCCCTTGTCGTCTCCGCTGGCTACCGAAGTCGCGGCGACCTCGGCTCCGGCTCCGGTTGGCGCACCGAGGCCCAAGCCTGTCGACAAGATCAAGGAAACCTACGCCAGGCTGACCGACACGCGTCCAAAGAAACTGATTTTCTTCGGGGTCACCGGCCTGTTCGGACTGCTGCTGCTCTTGGTGGTCATCGGGGGCCTCAAAGGGGATCCCAAGCCGCGCAAGAGGAAGAAGCCTGTCGCCGAAAAGCAGGAGGGTCCCACGCCGGAGCAGATCTTCAGCCAGGCTTCGACGCACATCAAGGCCAAACGCTGGCAGCAGGCCAACGGCCTGTTGAGCCAGCTGCTGGCGGCCGATCCCCAGAGCACGGTCTATCAGCAGCAGGCCACCTTCGTCCGCAACAACATCAAGGCCAACGAGGTGCTGTCCAAGGCCGAGGCCGCGGTGAAGGAGGGGAAGCTCGTGCGCGCCGAGCTGCGGCTCAACGAGGATTTCCTCGGGGACAAGCGGTTCGTCGAAGGCGGCACCTGCCGCGTGCACCCGGACGCGTGTATCCAGGCCCGCAGGCTGGCGCGGCGGCTGCGGATCATGAAGGCCGCGCCGCTGGTGGCCGAGGCCCGGGAGCTCTCCAAGAGCAAGCGAAGGAAAGACCGGACCACGGCCGTCGAAAAGATCGAGGCGGCCCTGAAGATCGCGCCGGACTCCTACATGGCGCAGAAGCTGCGGCATGAGCTGGGCGGCCCCGCGCCAACGGCGCGCCCCGACCCTGAGCTCGACGCGCTGATGGCTGGCCAGCCGCTGCCCCACACGGGAGAGACTCCGGATCCGGGCGCGGGCGCGGGCGGCGGTGGCTACGGCGGGCTGCCGAAGAGCGCCAAGACGCTCTACCAGGCCCGCGACTTCGACGGTGCGGTGCGCGAGCTCACGGCGTTGGCGGACAAGAAGCGCGGGATCGCGGCCAAGCAGTACCAGCGGCTCGCCGACAGCGTGCGGCAGCTGGCGAGCGCCCTCAAGCGCGGCGACGGCAGCATGATGAGCGACACAGCGCAGGCCGTGCTGCTGTACAAAAACGCCCTGGCGGCGGACAGCGGGCTCGGTGGCTCCCACCAGGAGTTCATCAAGGGCAAGCTCTTCCGCGTCGCCAAGGTGCGGGCCGGCTCGCTCTTCTCCTCTGGCAAGTATGCCGCCTGCTACCGGATGATCCAGCTGGCCTCTCAGTACGGCAGCGACGGCCTGAGCCAGATGCATGACCAGCTGAGCAGCAAGGCCCAGGAGATTTTCAACAACGGCTACATCATCCGAGCCTCCAACCCGTCCCGCGCGAAGGAGTATTGGCGGCTGGTGCTGACCATGGTGCCGGCGTCCAACCAGTACGCCAAGAAGGCGCGCTTTTTCCTCAGCCAGCACGGCGATGGAGGAGCTGTTTCGGTCCGGCCGCCCGAGCGCCGTCGTGCGGCGCGTCGGCAGTACACCCCCCCGCGTCGGCGGGTCACTCCCCCGCGCCGGCGGGCCACCCGGGCCCGACCCATGCAGATGCGCCCGCGTCGTCGTCGGTACTTCGTGGGTGGCGGCGACGAGGAAGAGGACGAGTAGCGAAGACCCGCCAGAAGGGCCCTTCCCGGTCCATCGCGCTGCGCCGGGGACGCGCCCTGCAAAACCCAAATCGTTTCCGATCGCTTCTCTGAAAGTTGCCCAATCACACCCGGCAACGTACACTTGACGGCGTTTGATTCGACAGATTGGCGACACGATTTGTGTACATTATTTGTTAAGAATCACGTGTTTACAAGGTTGAGCCAAAGTTGAGATCCGCGGCCATCGAACAGACGCTCTTCGCCTTTGCCGGACGGTCAATGCCGCCTGTGCGGAAGCGGCGAACACCGCTCCATCCGGTGCGGGCGGCCAGGCGGTCACTGCCCGTCGCGCAGCCCGATCCGCGGCAGGGACAGCTCCCGCTGGCGCGTCGGATCGATGAGGTCGCGCGCCTTCGCCTGCAGCGCCGGATTGGCTCACACATGCGAGGCGAGCTGCGGGTCACGGTGACCGACAATCGCTACAACATCATCTCAGTGAAGCGGAGCAAGGGACGGTTCGAGGCGCGACTGCACCACATGTTCGTGGATGCCGAGCCCGGCATCGTGAGAGCCCTGGCGCGCTACATCTCCCGAAACGACCAGGCGGCGTCTGGCCTGATCAACGAGTTCATTGACACCAACCAGGACAAGATCCGTCATTCGCTGCCCAGCAAACCGCGGAGGATCAGCCTCACCCCTCAGGGACAGTTCTTTGATCTCGAGGAGATCTTCAACAGCCTCAACCGGCGGTATTTCGGCGGCCGGATCAGCGCGCAGGTGACCTGGGGCCAGCGGCGGCAGGGGCCGCCCCGCCGCCACGCCAGCGTTAAGATGGGCTCCTATGCGTTGGAAGATCGGTTGATCCGGATTCACTTTTCCCTGGACCGCTCCTTTGTGCCGCGGTTCTTCATCGAAGCGGTGGTGTTTCATGAGATGCTCCACCAAGTGCACCTGATTCCCGTGGTCAACGGGCGGCACCACTTCCACACTCCTGCGTTCCGCTCCCACGAGCGGGTCTTCGAATGGGCCGAGGCGGCGAAGCGTTGGGAGAACGAGAACCTGTCTCGTCTTTTGTATTTCTAATCTGATTCCTGAGTCTACTTCTGTCGGCGGCGCAGGTAGAGGCCGAGTAGGACCATCAGCAGCAGCGCCGGCCGGGACGCTCCGCCTGTCGCGGAGGTGCAGCCGCAGCCGGAGAGCGTGCCGTCAGGATTGGCCGTGGAGCCGCCGTCGCCGAAGGGCGCTCCGCCGTCAGTGCCGGAGGTCGAGTCGCAGGAGGGCAGCCCGCCCGATTCGGGCTGCTCGGGTTGGTCGGCCTCGTAGCGCAGGATCATGTTGTGCTGCCCGCCGAGGAACCCGTGGTTCGGGTCGGCAAACGCCATGGTCACCTGTTTGGCGAGCTCGCCCGGGAGGGTCATCATCACGATGTTCACGTCCGGCATGGCGGGCTCGTAGTCCGCGTCGTGAACCCAGGTCTGTCCGCCGTCATAGGTGCGCAGGAAGCTGGAAAGATAGCTCGCCGCGCTGTCGCCCCGGTCGCAGGGCGGGCTCGTGCACGCCAGGCCGAGGGCGATGCCGCGCTCCGCATCCCAGAACTTGATGTCGAGCATGTCGCTGATCGGCTGCGCCTCGTCGATGCAAGCGCCTGGCATGATGCACACGTCGGGCAGGGCCGGGTGATCCGGCAGGGGGATGGGAGTCCAGGTGTGTCCGCCGTCCGTGGTGCGCGCGATCACTCCCTGCTCGCCCTGGTTGCCCACGGCGAACCCGAGGTCGGCCGCCACGAAGTGAGCGCGGCTCAAGTGGAAGGGGAGCGACTCGGCGATCACGGACCAGGAGTCCCCGCCGTCGTCGGTGTACCAGACGGCGCCGTCGCTGGGCACCGGGTGGTTGTCCTGATCATAGCCCCAGCCGCCCACGAGCCAGCCGCAGGACTGGTTGAGCATGAACACCCCCGCCGGGGCCACGTTGGCGCTCGGCTCGGGAACGGCGACGGTCGTGAAGGTCTGTCCATCGGCGCTGTACACGAAGTCGCTACCGGCCACGCCGTAGACCACTCCACCCAGCAGGATCTGGAAGTGCGACAGGAGGCTGCCGGTGGTGGTCACTTCGGTCCAGTTGGCGCCTCCGTCGGTGGTGCGGTAGATCTTGCTGGCGAGATCCACCATGCCGGCCAGGTACCCGGTCTGGGCGCTTTCGAAGGCGATCGCAAAGAACATGGCCGGGATCATCGGGTTGGTCGCCTGGGGCAAGGTCATCTGCTGGAACGTCGAGCCGTTGGTCGTACGCAGGCCGACGATGCTGGTGCTCTGACCGTCGTTTCGCGCGGCCAGGGCCCAGGCGTGCTGCGCGTCCACGGCCGAGAGCCCGAGGATCACGTTGTCCTGGCCGGGTTCCACATTGACGCTGGACCAGGAGGGATTGGCGCGGCCTTCCCCGCTGGCGGCGACGAGGAACAGCGTGGCCAGGATCATCGTTCGGCGTGCCATGGGTCGTGTCTCCAGCTACTGGCAGATTCCGAAGCTCTCGGTCACGGGACCGCAGAGTCCTCCGGTGGTGCAGTCGGCGTCATTGTCCCGGTGGCAGAGCTGGACGCAGGTCCCGGACTGTCCGATCGGACCGAAGCAGGCCAGACCCGGCTCGCAGGAGAACTCTCCGGCGCAGGACTCCCCGAGGGAGAGCAGCCCGGCGGGCTCGCAAAAGGTCAGCCCTCCCCCTTCCCGCGTGAGGTAGCAGGCCTCCAAGGCGGGGCAGTCCACTCCGGTCTGAGCGGCCACGGGTTCGCAGCCGTCCTCCGGCTCGCACAGGTAGGCCTCCCGGCTCCCCGGCAGGTCGAGCTGGAACCGGCATCTGCCGCCGTCGCAGGAGAAAGCGGGCCCCTCACAGAAGGGGAGACAGAGGAAGATCCCGCTCTCCTTCACGTCACTGCAGAGCGTGCCGATGGCGCAGCCGTCCGGCCGCGTGGAGCCGTCACAGGCGCTGTAGGCGGTCGTGAATCCGGAGTCTGCGCACCCCACGGTGTAAAGGGAGTCGACCAGGGTACACTTCCGGCCGCTGCCGCAGGTGAGCTGCTCGACCAGGTCGTCGGGATCGCAGACCACGGCCGCGTCCGGATGGACCGTCGCGTCCTCGACGGCTCCATCAATGGTCACGTCGACGTCGGGCGTCGGCGCTGCGTCCGAATCGGTACCTGGCTGGTCGAGGCAGCCGATGAGCAGACCCGCGAGGGCGATGAGCATCAGCCACGAAAACGATCTGCTACGCGTCACTACGCGACCTCCGGGCTACGGTTGTGCAAAGCAGGGTCTGGACAAGTATAGTCCCGGAGCCAGTCGATCTGTCAACCGAAGTTGGTTCCGGGCTGAGCCATCGGCACCGGGCCGCGGCGGCGGCCTTACCGCATGGGCGACTTCGGCCGTGAGGATCCCTTGGCGTAACCGGCGTCTCGCAGCATCTCGTCGGCCAAACGCGCCGCCCGGTCCTTGCCGCCGTCGAGATCCAGGCCCCCCGAGTAGCTCGAGCCCAACCACAGATGGAGCCGCGCCGCCGGTGACGGCAACAGCGGAGGCGGTCGTCGGCTGATCAGCGCGGGCAGGTCGGCCAGCGGCAGCCGTGACGCGTCCTTCATCATCCTCAAGCCGTACGGGCCGACGACGACCTGCCGAGGCGTGAGCGGCTTGCCGTCCAGGCGCAGGTTCAGCTTGATCGTCGAGGCCACACAGCCCACGAACTCCAGCTCCACCTCGGACGATAGGGTGTCCTGATTCTTGAGCAGGACGGCCACCCGGCCCCGGCCGCGGTACGCCGTGTGGCTCGTCGGCCCCCGGAGGTTGCGTACGACCACCGTGCCGTCGCACTCCAGGCTCCCCTCGAGCTGGTGCGGGCCAGACCCTCCGGCGAGGCGAAGGGAGAGGCGAAGTCCCTGGCGGGTGAAGACACTGCCTCCGGAAACAGCGGCGTCTTTCTGCCCACCGTGGACCGTGGACAGGAGCTCCTCTCGGAGCTTACGCGTGAGCACCGGGTGCAGGCGGGCCAGGTTGCGCGTCTCGTGGGGGTCGACCTCCAGGTCGTACAGCTCGTCCACGATGTAGAGTTGGCGCTCGGGTGCCCTTGGGCGACGGACGGACCGCGCGCCGCCGAGGCGATGGATCAGCTTCCAGCGCCCCTTACGATAGCCGTAGGACCAGCGGGAAACCGAAGCAATGGGCCTGGCGGGAACGGGGGTGTTGTTCTTGAGGGGCGTGGACCAGCTCCGGCCGTGGCTGCCCGACATGGCGGGGAGCCCGGCCAGGTCGAGCAGGGTCGGGGCCAGGTCGATGTGGCTGACCGGGTCTGCGATCCGGCGCCCGGCCGGGAGGCCGGGGCCGGTGATGATCAGCGGGACGTGCACCACCTCCTGATAGGCGCTCCAGCCGTGGTGGTGCAACGTGCGCTGCTTCTTGGCCAGGATGAAGTCGTGGGCCTTGTGGAACACCTCGCCGTGATCGCCGGTCAGCACCACGATGGTGTTGCTGTCCAGACCGGAGCGCTTGAGCTCGGCGAAGACCGGTGCCAGGTGGTCGTCGGTCCAGCGGGCCTCGCCGATGTAGTGCTCGAACAGCAGGTCATGGGGCCCCCCCGGAGGGCGGGCGCCGCGCACCGCATAGCCCTTGGGCACCCAGTAGGGCTGGTGGGGCCCGTCGTAGTGCAGATACAGGAAGAATGGTTTTTCTTTGTGGCTGCGCAGGAAGCGGATCGCGCCCCGGGTGACCGCCGGCGTGTCGATGACGTGGGCCCGGATGTCGGTGACGTGGTCGAAGCCGCGATCGAAGCCGATGGGAGTGTACCCGGGTAAAAAGAAGTTGTTCCCGATGGCCTCTACCCAGTAGCCGCTTTTTTTGATGTGGCGGGTCAGCAGCCGGGGCCAGCGGGCATACATCTGCTGGCGGAAGCGGTTGGGGAGCCAGAAGTTGGTGTTGAGCACCGGGTCGAACCGTGTGACGTGCTCGCTCGTGAACATCCCCAGCATGGAGGAGCGGGTCCAGCTCGACATGGCGTAGCACTGGGTAAAGGTGACTCCCCGCGCGGCCATTGCGTCCATGTGCGGCGTAACCGGGTACTTCCCCGCGACGCTGTAGACCGCGTCCGCCCGCAGGGTGTCGATGAGGATGAAGACGATGTTCTTTCCGGGGCGCGCCGACCGGGGCTTCCAGAGAATGGGGTTTGACCAGAAGGCAAAGGCGCCCTTCGGGCCGCGGGTGCGAAGGGTCAGCCGGACGGCTTGGTTCTTCCACTTCGAGAGGTCCACGCGGCGGTTCTGCCACTCGTTCCGCTGGGCGGTGCCCACCGCGAAGCTGGCGACGACCTGCGGCGGATCCGTGTTGGTGGCGACCTCGACGGAGAAGGTGACCGGGCCCTGGGGTCCGTTTGCCGGGACACCGGTGCCGAAGGTCAGCGCCGCACCCTCCTCCACCGCCACCTGGAAGGTGAAACTGGCAGGAGGCGGTGCGAACAGGCTGAGACGCATCTCGTTCACTCCCGGGGTGCTGTTCATCCGCCGGTCGCGGCCGAACTGGTGCGCGGGGCCGCCGGATTTCTGGAGGCGCCCGGAGCTGGCGTAGCGCCTGACGTCCCGAGACGCGAAGTTCATTTGCACCAGCAGTGGGCGCAGTGACGCGGGGAGCTTCGACCAGGGGTCGATGTAGTGTCTCCAGTGACCGGGCGCCCCTTTGGCGCGCGCCAGGGCGCGATAGGAACGGACGAGGTCCGGGTGTGTGCGCAGGGCGGTCTGCAGATGGTCCAGCAGTCGAATGGCCGGCACCTCGGCGTCGCCGCGACCGAGCCTGCCGGTGTCGATGGTGCGCCGACGGTGCTCTGACGCGAGCTGTTTTTCACTGATCCGCGGCGGGCTGGGTGGTGAGAGATCCGGCAGCTGTCCCAGGGTGAGCAGCAGCGCCAGGGTGATCACTGCCACGAGGGGACCGATCGCGAAGCGCGCAAGCTGTGTGAGCTGGGCCGTCATCTCAGGTCACTGTCCCGGGAGCACGTAGCTGCCCACACCCAGCGCGCCCCGCTCCTTGCGCATCCAGTCGTTGAGACGTTTTTTCAGCCTGGCCGTCACCTTCGGGTGCTTGTCCGCGACATTGCGAGAGCACAGGGGGTCCTGCCACACGTCGTACAGCTCGTGCGTTACTCCGGCCGCGAGCGGGATGTAGATCAGCTTCCAGCGCGTCGTGCGAATCGCGCGATGCTTCGCGGCCACCACCAACGTCTCGTACTGCGGGTTCAGCACCAGATCCCCGCGGCGCTTCTGGTCCAGCTTCACCAGCCCGGCGAGGACGGGTGGATACTGCATGCGCATGCTTTGGGCGAGGCCCGGGGGCAGGGGTGTGAACCAGAGTCCGGTTTCCATGAAGGCCGCACGCTCGGGGTTTCCCGGACCGCCCCGAAGCAGCGGCCGCAGGTCCTGCCCGGCCGTCTTCTGCATGGGATGGCCGACCAGGGCGGCCAGGGTGGGAGCCAGATCCACGTCTCTGACGATGGACGCCACCAGCCGCGGCTTGGGCTTGTGAACCGGATCGTAGACGAGGAGCGGGAGCCGCGTGGCCAGGTCGCCCCGCAGATGATCCCCGTGACCCGTGCTCAGGGATCCCTCATAGAGGTTCTCACCGTGATCGGCCGTGATCACCACGATGGTCTTTTCGTGGATGCCGAGGACTCGTAGGTGGTTCAGGATGCGCCCAATGGCCGCATCGGTCGCGGCGACGGCTCCGTCGTAGAGGCTCCGGACGTGGTGCACGTCGGTCGCGCTCAGCTTGCGCTCCTTTAGCCCACGCTGCTGGTGATACTTGAACGGCCCGTCGTAGGACCGCGAGGTGAAGCGCTTGTAGTACGGGTACGGCGCGGCGTAGGGGAAGTGCGGGGTGGAGAAGAACGCCACCAGGAGGAACCTCTTGTTCCCGGCCACGCGATCCAGCATGGTGTTGACCCGCCGGGCCAGCAGCAGCGCGTCGGAGTTTTCGGGCATCCCCCCCATGGGAGGTGCCAACCGCCGTCCGGTTGCGGTGGTGAGGTAGGGAAGCAGGTGGGTGTGCGCCTTCAGCACCCGCTGCCGGATGATCTCGTAGAAGCTGAAGGACGACACGTCGCTGTGGTGGAACCCGAAGCGCACCCGTCCGAAGATCTCCCCGGCGTAATCGGAAACCACTGCGGTGGTATATCCCTTTCGGGACAGATGGTGCGGCAAGGTCGATCCCACCCGTCGGCGTGCCTCCCAGGTGGGGAACATGTGCCGGATGCCGTGGGCGTGGGGCTCCCGGCCGGACAGCAGGGTGGCCCAGGAGGGAAAGGTGCGCGCGAGGGTCCCATAGGCGTTCGTGAACAGGACGCTTTTTCGCGCCAACCGCTGCAGCCGCGGAGCCACCCGGCGGTACTTGGCCTGCTCCACCCGGTCGGCTCGCAAGCTATCCACGGCGATGATCAGTACGTTGGGACCGCGGTTGTCCTTGGCCTTGGTGGGGGCGGTTCCCAGGGCAAGCCCTGCCGCTGCCACGCCGAGGATTCCCAGGGCTGCGCCGCCGCCCAAGAGCTCCCGGGACCGGACTCCCTCCCAACGAAAGCTTCGGCGTCGAAGGTGACGGATGAGGGGCAGCAGCACGAACAGGGCCAGCGCGAGCACGGCGGCGCCGTCGAGCAGCCCCAATGGGATCCCGGTGAGGAAGACCTGGAGCCAGCGCCGCACTCCGCCGGCGTCGTACAGTGACTCGGCGTGGAGCTGCGGGTACTGGATCACGGAACGTGCCAGAAAGTACGCGTGCACCCCGCCGAGCAGGACCAGATGTCGGGCACCGCGCCAGAGCCGGGAAGCGGGACGCTGCCCTCGGAGGTGGTCACGCAGCGCGCACAGGCCGCCCGAGAGCAGGCCCCCCGCCAATCCGATGGCCAGGTAAAGAGCGAGGATTTTCACGTTCTCGGTGGCGATCTGGGCGCCGTAGACCTGGATCGCGAACTGTTTCAGCTCCTCGGAGGCCTGGCCCATATAGGACAGCTTTCCCAGCGACATCGCGCCCAGCACGAACAGGGAAAAGCTCAGACCGAGGCCGATGAAGGGGCCGCTGCACAGAAGGTTGGCGGTGCGGGTGGCCCACCGCGCGGCGGCGGCCTCCGAGGATTTGGACGGATCTGCCATTGAGCACGTCTTACCGAAGCAGCGATCGGCTGGGATCGCTGCCGGCTGCGGGGATCATGGACTCGGATCGTGGAGGGTTCAAATTAATTCGGTATGTAGCCCGCTGGCGCGGGGGCGCTACGCCGTCTTCCACGTGGACGGTTTATTAATTCGTCTTCTTGTCCCGGTGCGTTACAGTGCATCGATGCGCACCGGTGCACCGAGACGGCTCCCTCGATGGACAATCGGCTTGCTGCTGCTGCTGCTGGCGCGGCCCGCCGGCGCGGAACCGGCTCCGGCAACAGGTGAGCGCCTGCCAGTGCTGGCCGTGCTCGTGGCCCAGACCTTCCTGCGATCCGTGGTGGATCGGGACCTCGTGACCGCAGCACCCCTGTGCGCGGACGCGGTGAGCTTCGACGGACAGCTCGTGCGGGGGAAGCAGGTCCCGAAACGGCTGTCCCGGATGTTCGCTCGGATGAAGGTGAGCCGCCGATTGCAGCGGGTCGTGGTGATGTCGCTTCAGCGCGCGCGCCAGCTCTTCGGCCCTCCGCCGGCGCGGTTGAAGCTGCTGCAGCGGAAGGACCTCATCGTGGGTTTTGGTCGATTTCGGCGGGGCGGACTCGTGGTGGTGCTGGCACCGGAGCGAGATCGCTGGCGGATCGTCGCGCTTACCGACTGACCAGCAGCCCCAGCAGCACAGCGCTGGCGATCATCAGCACGCCCGAGAGGATCCCGAACAGGAGCGCCATCCGGCGGACCCTTCCCAGCTCGTCGAGGAGAGCCGCGTTGTTGGCTCCGGGTGATCCCGGATTCAGGCTCTGGGCGGACGGCAGGGCGGTGGGAGGTGGAAGCGGAGGAACGACCTGGGTTTCGTCGTTGCGCTGTTGTCCGAGCGGGGCCGGGGCAGGCAGTCCTGCGGGTAGGAACATCGGCCCGGGAGCGGAAACGGGAATGGAAGGAGGTACGGGCGGGGGGGAGGAGCTCGATTGCGGCAAATTCACCGGTCCCGGGGTGCGACGATCCGCGCGCGGACCCGGCAGGGAAGCGCCGCCCATGACCGGAACCGGCAGGGTCCGCGCCTGGGGTGGACGGCCGATCCCGGTGATCATGTCTTTGAACTGCGGCAGGGAGCGGATGGGGAACCAGTCTTTCTTGCCCTGGATGCCCACCGTGGCCTGTCCGTCGATCTGACCCTTGGAGAAGGCGTCGCGAATGTCTGTCGAGGTGACCGGGCCGATGATCTGTCCGCCGATTCTACAGTACCATACCCGTTCCCCCTCCTTCAGACGCGCCACGTCCGGAGGCAGAGCCGCCCCAGCGGGTGCCGCCTGGACAGGCTGGCCCTGCCGGACCACACTGAAGCGCTGATCCTCTGCCGGTGGGCACAGCACACAGGTATTCGCCAGTGGCGGGATGATGCTCCCACATCGTGGACAGGTTTTTGGGGCAGGCACGGAGCGATGACCTCCCGCTTCGACAACCCTTTTAGTAGACCCAGCGCTGGCGAGAGTCAACCAACCAGACGGCGAGGTCGACAATAATGCGACCATGCTGCTCCTGCTCGGGTTGAAAGCTCCCCCAAGTGGGGGATGTTCCACGCCTCCTGCGGGGGGGTCATGATAACCTTCACAATAGACAATGAGGGCTGCCCGGGGGGAGCTGGGGAGTCTGTTCTCCCCATCTTCAAAGCCGTAAACGAACGATTCGCAGGGAAGGCATGTGAGAAGCCAACAGGTTGCCAACAGTTTACCAACAGTTTATCCACAGATCTAACACAGTTATTTCAGGTGTTTTAATAGATGGTCACCGTCGGTGCTTTCCCGAAACAGTCAGTCCGGCGGTGTCCGCAGTAGCTCGACCAGGGCTTGGGCCTTGACAGGGTCTGCGAGCAGGTCGCGACACCGGCGTCGCAGGGCCTCGTCGGCCAGCTGCTCCCCGGTCAGCTCCTCGAGGTGGTGCGCCACACGCAGAAGGTCGGTCAGCGGCAGGTTGGCCCGACGACGCTTCTTGGACCCCGCGGCCGCCCAGTCGGGAGCCTGCGGGAGCTTGGCGTGGCGTGGCGCGCGTGCCCGCCAGGGCCCTGACGGTCGATGTGCGGCGTGCAGGGGTCTTCCTTCCCGGGTGGTGGAGGCGTCCACGGGCATCCAGCGCGGGCCGAGATCCGAGGGCAGGAGCGCCATGGCCCAGAGGTGGTCGGGCTCGGTCACGCTGCCCCGGTCGAAGGTCCATCCCGTGGCCACACCTGCGGGAATGCCGGCGCGGCGGAGAAGCTCACAGGTCAGGACGTTCAGCTCGTAGCACACCCCACGGCCCAGGTGGTTCGCGTCCCGGCCGGCGTGCAATGCCGCGATGTGCGCGTTGGCCCGTCCGCGGCTGACGCTGCGCAGCCAGCGGGCCACGGTGGGGTCCTCCAGGTAGGATGGATCGTAGCGGTAGCGGCTCCGGACGAAGGAGCGGATCTCCTGCACCCGCTCCAACAAGGCGGGTTCGTCACCCTGGATCCAAGCGAGGAGGTCCAGCGCCTCGGGCGGCAGCTCAGAGTCGGGCACCGTGGCTGCCAGCAGGTGCGAGGGGACGTCCGGCAAGGCGCCGTCCGGTTGGGTGAAGTCTGGCGCCCGGTTGAGGGCGACGACGTATTTGAGCTCGGACTCGGCGGTGAGCGAGAGCAGGATTTGCCCGTCCGGGGTCTCCAAGGTGGAGGCAGGACCGGCAGACTCCAGCTCGGCCAGCTGCCCGTATAGCGGCATCGGCAGGGTGACCTCCCCGGCCGGCAACCGCCCCTGAAAGGCGACGCGTGCCTCGCCGCTCGATCCTGCCTGTTGCCACGCGGCGTCGCTCCCAGCGGTTTTCCAGCGTTGGTTGCGAGCGTCAAAGGACTCGGCGAGGAGCTGCGGTCCGTACAGATACGGCAGCGGCAGACGGCTCGGCGAGAAGGCGAATCCGTAGTACGGGACTCGTTCCCGGTCGGCGAGCCAGTCAGGCGCTGCTTCCAGCTGGGGTCGGACGCTCGACCGGGGACGGAACCAACGGCCGTGCCGGAATGTATCTGACACATCCCCACCCGCCGAGGGATCTGACTGCGGCCCCACGTGAGGCGTTGGAGGACGGCGGCGAGGCGACCGACGCTTTCCTGACGGCTCAGGCGTCTGTTCGGGTTCGCGCTCCGCCTCGCGCTCTCGTTCTTCGCCTTTGAGCCAGCGGCGCAGGCGGGAGATCAGGCTCCGTTCCTCCCGGTCGTCTTCCGGGGACGGCGGCGGCGCTTCCCGCCGTGGCGTCGGCGCTGGGGCAGCGGGCCTGGGCCGGGGCGCGGGCGGCGTAGGTTCAGCAGCCCGGCGCTCAGGGGTGCGCAAAGCCTGCGGTCGGGTTCGGGGGGGTCTTTCGTCCCTCTGGCGCTCCTGCGACGGCTCGGGCAGGGGCTCCTGCTCGAGCACCCGGGTCACTCGGTCTACGAGCGTCCGATCCTGCGATCCCCGGAGGAGCCAGCGGCAGAGGGCTTCGGCCACCTCCGACCGATCCACCAGGGCCGCGGGCGTGACCACAAGCCGGTCCCGTTCGTGATCCACGAGCACGGACGTGGCGTACCGCACAGGGGCTCCGGCGAGCTTGCCCTCTTGCCAGAGCTGAGACACCACGCGCACCTCCCGGGGCAGAGTCATGGGATCGCGCCACAGGTCGTGTGGCAGCCGGAGCTGGTCGCGCACGCGGGGCAGGGCCGCCTGGAGCGTCAATAACGCAGCCAGGAGCTCCGTGACCTCCGGGTGTTCCTCGGTGATGTCTCCCGGCAGCTTCGACGGCGGCGGCTCGGGCGCCCACTGGCTGGAGAGCGGCTTGAGTCCCCACCGGGCCAGGGCGCCCAGGATGTCGGCGTCATCACCCGAGAGCAGTGGGATTCGAATCGGGACCCCTGCGCTTCGCGCCGCCCGGGCCAGGCTCGCGGGCTCCGGGAGCAGAAGCGCCGGATCCGTCATCCAGCAGAGCGTGGCCCCCCGCTCCTTGGCGTTGGAGAGATCCGCCGCAGCCACGGGGGTCTGCGCCGGTGGGTCGGCCTGGAGTCGGGCCAGCAGGGCCAGGCAGCGCGGCAGGGTCTGGCATAGCTCCGGCTCCTCGGCAAGCAGCTCCTCCAGCCCGAGCTCGGCGGCGAGCGCTCCCACTTCCTCCAGGTAGGAGTACACCTCGCGGCGCCCGGCGCGCTCTGGGATGCCGAGGGCGTCGGCGAGCCGCTGATGCTCCCGAAATCCACTCCACGTGCCGCGGCGGAAGCCAAAGAGATCCGACTGTTGCCGCAGCAGCTCGGCCGGCGCCCGGAGTACGCCGTCATCGTCCTGGAGGAATCGGACCTCCACCAGCTTGTCCCGGATCTCACCCGGTCTGAGTCGCCGAGCCCGCAGCCCTTCCTCCAACCACCAGGAGATTTCCGTGGGAACGTCTCCCTGGTCGGCCGCCCTGAAGAGCCTGTCCACCACGTCCTCGAGCCGGGCCGCGTCGAGCCGGCGAAAGCGGAGCCACTGTCGCACCTGGTCGGACGTGGTGAGGAAGAACTGCGGGTGCGGGTACCTGGCGGGGTCCTCCCCGATCACCGCCACGATCTCGGGCTCGGGCCAGTAGAGCTCGCCCGGTTGGCGGAGCTTGCCGGTGCCGTCGGGAATCCAGGCCTGGCGATCGAGCTGAAGCGACTGCCTTAGAGCGGGCTCGCGGGTGGCCAGCTCCGCCACGTACCGCGCCAGGGCGAGGGCGGCTCGGGGGCCGGGGCGCAGCCCCTCACCGCGCTCAAGCATCGGCCCGAGCTGGGCCTCGGTCAGCCCGACCTTGGCGCCTGCCGCGTGAATCAACGCGAGCACCTGTGGGTCGCTATATCGGGCAGAGACGCGGGAGGGCGGCTGGGCGCAGCAGGCGGTGACCAGCTCCCACGTCCCGGCGCCCATCGCGAGCAGCGTGCGCGGTCGCGCAAAGTGCCCGTCGTCCGCCTCCACCCGGAGCCGCCGGTGCAGCTTGTAACGTCTCGGGAGCGCCTCTCGGGCCGCATCGGGATCCGCCGGCACGCGCAGCGCTCGCGCGAGGTGGCCCAGCAGCTCGGCCGAGCGCGGGCCGTCCTGCTCGGAAACTGCCTCCAGGTGGGCCTCCAGCAGGTATTCAACGAGCTGGTCCTGCTGCTGGTCGGCGAGCAGGAACGAGGACCGCAGCCACTGCACGAGCGCGGGGGGCACCTCCTGGGCCGGTGTCCAATCGGTGAAGACGTCGGCCAGCCCGGGATCCAGCAGGAGCTGGCCCGGTGCCCGGAGCGTCCCGCCGCGGGTTGCGATCACGCTCGCGTGGGCAAGGGGGCCGAAGGCCTGGCCGTCTGCCGAGATCTCGTCGCGCCGCTCGAGCAGCCAGGCGTACAGGGTTTCCCGCCGGACAGGATCCGCCAGCAAGGGGTGCTCCTCCACGGGCCGGATGTCCCGGGAGAGCGCGGCGAGATCCGCGATCAGCCGCCTGGGCGGCAGCTCCGGGAGGAGGTTGGGCACCAGCGCGCGCGCCGGCGTCGCCCAGCCGGGGTCTGCCAGCCGGGCGTGGATCGGCAGTCCCCGGGCGAGGGAGATCTCTTCCCGGGTGGCCGAGAACAGCGGCCCGTGGGTGAGGTGCCCCGACGCGTCGATCAGCACGGGGAGGTGGGACAGCACCTCAGGCTCGAGCCCCTGCCGCAGCACGTCCACGACCCGGAGCAGCTTCTCCTGGGTATTGACGAACGGCGGCTGGCTTTCCAGGGGTGCCCCGGGAACGACGTCCTTCAGGCGCTCGAGCAGCAGCTCGGTCGGCGGGCGGAAGGCGACGAGTCCCTCCAGCCCGGCGGCTTCGGATTCTGCCTCGGGGGCGAGCAGTCTGTGCCTGGCCGCTTCGTCCAGCAGCTCGGCCCAGTCCGGCCCCAGCATCTGCTCGAGCGAGGCCCCGCGGATGACCCGGGAGGCAGGGCGCAGAGAGCCGCCCATGGTGAGCCAAATGGCGAGCCCTTCCAGCCGAGCGTTGCCCGGCGCGTTGTCACGCGTCTCCGGTGGGAAGCTCTTGCCCAGTGGCTCTCGGAGGCCTGCCAGGGTCTGTCGGACGGTCCGGGCGGCGGCCACGGTGCGCAGAGCGGGATCGATTTCCACGGCCCGGACGAGGTCGGTCACCGCGGCGGGCCGCACGGCCAGCTGATCCAGCACGGCGGAGAGCTCTTCGTCGTCGGCGACGCAGAGCAGCGGTCTGGCGCCCCCTGCGAGGGCCTCGCGCAGGACTCCCTGTGCCCGGAAGCAACGGCGGTCGTTCGATTCGTCCAGCGCGTCCCAGTCCCCGAGCGGCAGCGGCTCCCCGGACTGCGCGCGGAAGATGGGCGCGTCCCGGAGCTTGCTTCTCTGCGCCGGTGTGGCCGACTCGACCGTTTCGTCCAGGGCCGCCAGGAGCAGAGGTCGTAGGTCGCCTCCCGACTCCACCAGTCGCGGCGCTGCCTGTGGATCGACAGCTCGCAGATCGTCGATGAGCTGCCGGTGGTCGGGCCGTGACAGTCGGCCGTCGAGGTGTAGGGCCCGGGTCAGGGCGAGGGCGGAGTGATGCTCTGCGTCGGAGATCATGGGGTGGGCGGCCCAGGCCTGGTACAGGTGCGCCAGGGTCTCTGAGTCGCTCGGCCGGCGCAGCTCGTCGAGGCGCCGTGGAATATCCTGCTCGTCGAGCCAGAGGGGGGCCGCCGCAAGGCTGGCGATCCGGGACGGGGAGATCCCCTCATGGTGGTGGATCAGGTAGTGGTAGGCACGGCGCAGGTCGTCCGGTCGACGGGCGTCGATCAGCTCCTCACCGGGGAGCGGCTCCAACAGCAACGCCCGGACGACCGCGGCCGGTCCCAGGGCTGCGGCGTCCAGTGCGCGCAGGTAGGGCAAGGTCGCAACCTCTGCCGCGAGCCAAGGCGCGTCCGGGGCCAGGCGGCGGATGTCGGCGTCTCCGGGCAGCAGACAGCGGCCAGGGCCTTCCAGTGGACGGAGCTGTCCGCGCATGTCCGGGAAGATCGGCGCGGCTCGCAGCGCCAGGCACATGCGCCGAGACAGGTCTTCCTGAATCGAGTCGAGCGCGTCATGGAGCGGTGGGATGTCCACCGCGGCCAGGAACAGCTCCCCCCGCTCCAGGGCCCGGAGCAGCTCGGCGAGGTCAAGGGTTCGGGCGCCGAACCGTCGGAGCTGCGGGCCACAGCGACTGGCGAGCTCCTTGTCCAGGAGCGGCGGTCGGGTTCCGGTCAGCTTGCGCAGCCAGTCGCCCAGCGGGCCTTCGGGAGCGAGACACACGGCCGGGGCGCCGGACGTCGGGTCTGCACGCAGGGGCCACCGCACGCCGGCCTCGTCCGGGAACAGTGGCAGCCGTGCCAGCTCGGCGAAATCCTCGGTCTGTCGGCCCAGATAGTAAAGCAATCGCACCGTCCCGTCGCCGGCCAGGAGCTCGGCGGCCAGGCGCGGTTCGCGCAAGTCGCGGATCAGCTCCCCGGGGCCGAGTACGGGCAGGTGGAGCCGGTCCAGGAGCTCGGCGAGCGCCGGTCGACGCGGATCGTCCAGGTGTGCGGCCACCAGCGGCCGAGCGGAGCCATAGACCGCGCGAAGCTCCGGGTCGGCCCGCGCCAGCGCTGCAGGCGGCCACAGCCGCCCCTCCCCGTCGGGAAGCAGCGGCAGCCGCTCCAGCCCGGCGACCGGCTCGCGCGACTCTGCCAGCACCGTGAGGACCGCGTCGAGGCCCTGCGCGAGCCAGGGTGTGGGCGGCGGCTCGCCGGGGCTCACCTCGGCCAGGGTGCGGCGGAGCAGCGCCACCAGCTCCACAGGGCCGAAGTCCATTGCCCCCAGGGCCCGGGCGACGTCACGGGCGCGCGGGCTGAGCGGCGTCAGCAGGCGACGTCCAGCCTCGTCGAGGTCGATCCCGGCCAGACAGGGCTGGAGGCGCTCGTTCAGCCCGACGGCCGCCGTGGCGGGGCTCAGCAGCTCACCTGCCGCTCCCGGCAGGAGGCGTAGGTCCGGGACGAGGTCCGGAAGCCGGCGCGAGATCTCTGCGAAGGCCGGGTGTGACAGCTCCTCGGCCAACGGCAGCACGTCCAGCAGCGCGGTCAACCGGTCCAGGCCGACGTCGTCGCGGGCTTCCCGCGCCTCGGCGGCGAGGCGCTCGGCCAGCTCTGCCAGGAGCTCGGCAGCCTGGGCGATGGCCCAGACGTTCCAGCGCGACGCGAGATCCAGGCGCTCCCGGTCGATGGGGAGATCGAAGTGGGCGTGGAGCATGAACCGGAGCCCGGTGCGCTCCTGGGTCGGCAGGTAGCTGTACACGGTGGGCGTGTCCGCCGGCAGGGGCTCCGGGCACCCGCCATCATCTAGGGCGACGGCGACCAGCACCGGGGTTCTGCCCGCCTTGGAGGCCTCACGGCCGGGGCCCTCGTACGCGAATTCCCGCTGGGCGACCAGATACTGTCGGGCAGCTGTTTCGGGGGCCTCTCCCTCGGTCGTCTGCACGATCCGCACCCGCCCGGGGAGGCGCGTGGATTCCTGGCGGGCCGTTCGCCTGGAGCCGCCATGGCTGACGCGAAGCTCTTGCAGGTTCTTGAGGGTCAGCAGGGTCTGGGCCGGAACGGCCATTGCTCGCTGGTGCAGGACGCTTGGGCTTCGACGCGGATCGTCGGGGTTGCGCAGCGGCAGGCAGAGCAGGGTGCCGTCCCGGGGCGGACCCTGCGGTCGCAGCCCCAGGCGGCGCGGAATGGAGACATCGGCCACTTCGAAGCGAAACACGTCCGAATAGATCTGCGGCCGCTCGCAGATTTCGTACACCGATTTGAACCCCACGCCGAAGAAGCCGATCTGCTCGCGCCGCTTGGTGGTCTGGCCGATGGAGAGCACGCCGACCACGTCCTTTGCATCGAAGGGCACTCCGTCGTGCCAGACGCACACCTGCCGGTCGTCAATGGTCACGTGCCATTGTCGAGCTCCGGCGTCCTCGGCGTTTTGGAGGAGCTCCACGAGGAAGTGCCCGGGGTGGGTGTAGACGCGACGGGAGAGGAGCTCCTCGGCGTTCGCCTGGGACAGGGACTTCGGCATGGCCTCGAGCAGCTCGAGGACGCGGTCGGCAAACCGTTGACGACGGGTGAGCCAGGCGTCCGCCAGCCCGACGCTCCGGGCGACCTCGTCCAAGGAGGCGAGCTGCGCGCCAGGGACCCGGAGCAGCACCCGCTCCTCCAGCGCCTCCAGGTCTTTGTCCTGCAGGCTCTTCCGGCAGGCGTCGAAGGCTTCGTCGCACAGCCGCTTCTGCGTGGCCGTGTCCGCATTCTTCAGCCAGCGATCCATGAGGCAGACCGCAGCCAGTCGGCGCAGCGGGAGGGCTTGCAGGGCCTGCGATACACCGTCAATCACGACCTGGTGCTGGCGGGCAGGGATGTCTACGCGATCCAGGCCCCGCAGCAACCGCTGCACTCCGGTGTCCGGCAGCTCCAGCAGCAGCCCATGCAGCGCCGAGGCGACGTCCGTTTCGGAGAGCTTGGCGGCGCCTGCCAAGGCGCGCACGGCGTGGGCCAGGGGCTCGTGGTCGCGGAGCGCACCGAGGGCGGTGAGCAGCGCTGGCAGAGCCTCGCCAGAAGCGACGGCCAGGTCGATCTGCCGCAGCTGGTCGGCAAAGGGAAGTGTGGCGAGCTCGGAAAAGTCTGTCCGGCCCTCGGGGTGATCGGATTCGCGCATTGTCGTTCGCCTCGAGTCGTCGCCGAGGCGCCCCTAGCTTACGCGATTTTCTGGTCTTGGGGAGCCCCAGGGCCTGCTCACAAATTACTTGGTCAGTACAGGGCGTTGAGGCGCCCGGCTCGCGAGGCGCCAGAAGGGCGCAGATCGGGAATCTGGTACCGCCTGGCAACGAAGCGAGGCGGGATGGATCGGCGGCCTGAACGATCAAGAAATATGTGATCGGGCCCTTAGTCGGGCCAGGCGAAGGTGAGGCTGAGGTCCGCGCTGAACGAGTGGAGGAGGTGGAAGGGTTGGTTCTCCTCGTCGCAGCGCGCACCGGCCCCCGGGCCGCATTTCAGGCCGCTCATGAACAGCGGACGGTATTGGAAACGCGCGCCCAGCACGAGCCACGGCTTGAGGTAGATATCCAGCCCACCCCCCACCTGGATCGAGCCGCCAAGGGCCATGGTGTGATCCTTGTTCTCCTCGCACTCCGAAGCGGCCTCGATCGTGCCCTGCAAAAAGCCGATGCCCAGCCCGGCCCGCAGATAGGGAACCACGTAGCGGCGCCGCGTCGGCTGGATCAGGCGGACCTTCAGGTCGAGAGTCACGTTGAACAGGCTGGGGTTCTTCACCCCGCCCAGGGCGCCGTCCTGCTCCTTGAACAGGGCGCCCGAGTAGCCGAGCTCCAGGCCGAAGATGGGGCTTAGATTCCAGCCGAAATACGGGTTGAGGAACACCGTGGGCCGCAGGTGACGATAGGCGCCCTCGGGCTTGATGAGGCCGAAATAGCCGATGCCGAAGCCGAAGTACGGCCCGCCCTTTTTATGGAACGACTTGCGATATCGATCAGAACGGTAGGGTCGGTAGGGTCGGTAGCTGCGATAGGGTCGATAGGTTCGATAGGGTCGGTAGCGCCGGTAGGGTCGGTAATGCGGATGGGTGGACGGCGGAGCGGCGGTCGCCGGCGGCGCCGGGGGTGGGATGACGATGACCACGGCCGGGGAAGCGTGCGCCGGTGCGACGAGCCCGAGGGTCAGCACAGCCGCGCCGAGGATGATGGCTAAGTGCTTGATCATGTTAGGCCTCCTGAGGGTTCATGGCTCCTGATGACCGCCTACGGTCTTGCGGGGTCTGTCTACGGAACGCCATTTCCTGGTCGGTGCTTACACTAAAACGGATGGATCGCCCGTTGGGTCTGCCTGAGATTACATCCCCGGGGGGAGGCATGGGATTGCAGTGGTTTGACAGCCTTGGGCGCCCGGATCCACAATCGGTGGCCATGCCGTCGGTTCGTGTATACCCAGTGGCCCTCGTCTGCCTCGCTGCCTTTTGGCCCTGCAGCTCCTGCGGCAGCAGGGTGAACAGGTCCTCGGCCCGACGAGACGCAGGAAGCCAGACCCCGGCGGTGCAGCTGGTCGATGTCCAGCGGGTCCAGGCCGAGGCCATCAGCCTGCTCGTGGCAGGAGAGCGCGCCCGAGGCCGGGTCGCGGTCCGTCGACTTCGGGGTCAGCTGCGGCGACTCGAGGCGAGCGCCCGGCGCGCCTGTCGCGGGGAGGATGCCCTCGTGGATCCGGACGACCGGGAGCGGCAGCAGGCGTGTGAGGCCCTGACCGCCCTCGTGGCGATCCTGGACGAGGTCGAGGAGCAGCTCGATCCGGGAGGAGGCTCGGCAGAGCAGGTGGCAGTGCTGGATCGGCTGGCACAGCTGTTCCGGGCGCGGCTGGACCAGCCGCTGGTGCGGAGCCCGCTGTCGCGCCTCCCGGAGCAGCGCCTGGCCGTGTCCGACGTGGGCATGCAGCTCCGGCGCGTGGATCGCGCCCGGGGCGCCGGAGCCAACCCGCGCTGCGCCGGCAGCCCTCCGCTGACCCTGGTGCGCGGGGACTCCGGCGTGGTGGCCCACAGCCTCGGAAGCATTGCCGGAGAGCCGGTGCTCGCCTGGCGCCAGGACTGCGCAGCGGCCCGGCAACCCTGCAAGACCGACGGCATCCGGTTTCAGAAGCTGGACCACTTTGCGCGGCCCGTGGGGCCGGCTGTCGATGCACAGGTGGACGTGCGGCAGTGGGACACCGGAGAGCCCTTCGTGCTGCGGGACAACGCCCGCGGTGGCCTGCTGCTCTTCGGCAGCGATGGCGACCAGCTCGTGCAGCTACTCGGCCCGGACCTGCGACGTCGGGGCCGGCCGCGCCTGGCCCTGGTGCGCTCCGACCGCGTGGCCCCGCGCCGGTTTGCGGCGCGACCGGGGCCTGCCTGGCTGTCCCTGGCGGAGCGGGGCCGCCGGATGTCTCTGCTGCGCTTCGATCACGAGCTGGGGCGCCCGCTGTCCCGGGTGCTGGTGCTGGGCCCGGACCAGCTCGGAGGCGCCTTTGGCGCGCCGGCGCTCTGGGGCGGAGCCATGGGGTATGCGGTCGCCCTGACGACCGTGCGCCGGGTACACTTCGCGCGCTTCGATCGGTTCGGCGCGCCCATGGGCCCGTCGCGGTCCCTGCCCCTTCGCTTCGGCGGGATCATCGATCCCCAGTGCAGCGTGATCGCCCGGCGCGGCGGCCGCTTCTATGTGCTCACCGTGGGAACCCGGGCCAAGGACCGCCCGACCGCGGCGCTGATCGGCTTCGATGCCGCCGGCCGTTACGCCGGACCGGCCGTGGCGCTCGAGTTCCCGGTCCGCCTCGCCCGGGGGTGCCCCGCGTGGCTGCTGACCACCGGGCGTCACCTCGTCGTCGTGGCCCAGGCCCGGGCGCCGCGGCATTCCGATGCCCATCCATTGATGATGCTGGAGTACAAGCCCGACGGCCGGCGCGTGGGGCTCCCGGTGCAGCTCGCCTTGGTCCGCAATGTCGGGGGCGTGGCCGGTGTGGACCGCGGGTTCGTCGTTGCCTGGCAGTCCCCGCGGACGGGTTCGCCTGCGCCCGAAGCGGTGCTCGGGACGCGCGTGACCTGCCGGTAAGCGCGCTGGTCTTAGTCTCTGGTCTGGGACGGAATGGAGGGCAGCAGCGTGATCTCGATGCGGCGGTTGAGCTGCTTGCCGTCCTTGGTGCGGTTGGACGCCACGGGCTGGAACTGGCTGAAGCCGGCCGCGCTCAGCCGATTCCCAGGGACCCCGTTCTTCTCCAGGAGGCGCACCACCACCGTGGCCCGGTGTCCGGAAAGGGCCCAGTTGTCCTGGTACTTGCGGCTCTTCATGGGCACGTCGTCGGTGTGGCCGGCCACCTGGAAGTGACGGTCGATCTTGGCCAGGATCGTCGCGATCTGTTTCAAGGTCTGAGCGCCCTTGCTCGTGGTGTTGGCCCGGCCGGACTTGAACAGGATCTTCGAGGCCATCTTGATCACCAGCCGGCCGTTCACGTTCACCAGCTGGAGCTGCCCGGCGGAGATCATCGCCTGGAACTGCTCGCGGAGCTTGGTTCTCAGGGCCTCGGCGTCGGCGAGCTCCTTCTTGATCCGGTTGAGCTCCTCCACCGCCTGCTTGGCAATGGCGAGCTCGGCGAGACGCTTGGCCAGCTCCGCCTTCTTGTCGGCGAGCTTGGACTCGAAGTTGTTCCGGATCGACTTGAGGTCGGATTCGAGGCTGGCGATCTTCTGCAGCTGCTCAGCAGACTGCTGCTTGAGGCTCTTCATATCCCGCTCGAGCCGCTTGTTTTTGGCGAGCACCCGATCGTGCACGTCCTTGTCCACTCCACAGCCGGTTGCGATCAATGCCAGCAGGGCCACGTATGCGATCACGCCACTCGTGATTTTCATCTTCTGTTCCTCCTGAATTTCGAGGTTAGGGTCCTAGGAGTATATACAACGAGCCGGGTCTTTTCATCCCTTATGGTTGGGTCTTTGACACCGGGGCCTGGGCCCCGATTTTTGCCCCTGAATCCACACTCCGAGGCCGGGCCCTAAACGCCCGGGTCGCGCCCCTTAAGGTTTCGTGGTTTGGCGTGCACGTGCCGGGTGCCGATCCCGCCGGGTGCCCCGGTCCGGATCCCGGTCTGGCGGGATTTCGCGTACTTGGGCTCGGCGGCGCTTCTCGCCAGCGAATCGTGGTGTGAGATCTTCATCCTTCTCCCTCCGGGAC
>JBDRSE010000296.1:0-2682 GCA_043825095.1 bacterium | reverse complement strand
TGGACTCCTACGGCTGCGGCAGCTGCACCGGCCCCATGGAAACCAGCTGCACAAACGGCATCGACGACGACGGCGACGGCCTCACCGACTGCGCCGACGTGGACTGCGCCGGGGATCCGAGCTGCGCCCCGGCCCACGACTGCTGCGCGGTGCACTCCACCGTGGGCTGCACCGACGCCGGCATCGAGGCCTGCGTCTGCGCGGTGGATTCCTTCTGCTGCAACACCAGCTGGGACAGCGCCTGCGTCAGCGAGGTGACGTCCCTCGGCTGCGGGACGTGTCCCTGAGCGCGGTGACGAGGGCGGGGAGGGTCTCGGAGGCGGAGCCGAGTACGCAGACGTCGGCGAGGTGGGACAAGGGGGTGCGCTCGAGGTTGAACTCCAGCAGCACGGCGCCGTGCTGCTTGGCCAGGACCGGCACCTCCGAGGCCGGGGAGACCGTGGCCGAGGTGCCGATGACGAGCACGGCGTCACAAGCGCCGGCCATCTGGAACGCGTCGCTCATCGCGCGCCGGGGAATCGGCTCTCCGAAGAACACGATGTCCGGCCTGAGGGGGCGCTCGCACTGATCGCACCGCGGGATCTGCCCGGCCCGCGACTCCCCCTGATGCGTTCGCAGCTCGGCGGCAGAGATCCGCGTGTCGCAGGCCTCGCACACCAGGCGATGCGACCCGCCGTGAAACTCCACCACCCGCTCGGAGCCCGCCCGCTGATGCAGTCCATCGATATTCTGGGTCACCACGCCCCGGAGTCGCCCGAGCTGCTCGAGCTCGGCCAGGGCGCGGTGCCCCGGGTTCGGCTCCGCCGTCCGCACCAGCTCGTCCACTTCGAAAAGCATCTGCCACACCTTCTCCGGGTGCGCTCGAAAGGCCCCGATGGTGGCGTACTCCATGGGGTCGTACTTGGTCCACAGCCCACCCGGGGAGCGGAAATCCGGGATCCCGGAATCGACGCTGATGCCGGCTCCGGTGAGGGCGATGGCGTAGCTCCTCTTCCGCAGCATCGCTGCGGCCTGTTGCACCGCGGCCGTCATGAGCCCCTACGCTTCAATCGAGCTCTGGCTTCAAGTCCACGCGGACCGTCCGATACTCGTCCTTGCGCACGTGGAGATCCAGATACCGGCTGAAAAAGCCGGCCCGTTTCACTGCCACCCGATAGGACCCGGGCTTCAGCCCCAGCCGCGTGCCGTTCTTCACGTCCACCGTGCCCACGAGTCGCTCGTTCACGTACAGCAGGGCTTTGTTCTGCTGGCAGCGCACCACCAGCCCCTGGCGGAGCTGACTCGGGTGGCTCGCGGTCAACCAGTTGCAGCCGGTCAACAGCGCGGCGACAAAGCAAATCCCGAGGGCGCGGGCGCCCAGGCCCGTCGCTCTTCCAGTCATCCTCATGAGTCCTCTTTCAGCTCCGCCTTCAGCTCGAGGGACCCGGGAAGGGGCCCGATGGCGACGGTCAGCCGCCAACCGCTGGGCGGTGTCAGCGCAGTCAGGGCCTGCCGCAACGACGTTGGATCGTTCGTGGTGCGGACCGCGAGCCAGGTTTCTCCCGGGACGAACCGGGTCGGCGATACCGACGTAACCCCCCCGACCTCGGACACCATCCGCCGCGCCAGCTGAAGCTGGGTCCCAAGCCCCAGACCGCCCCGCAGTCGAACCAGCAGGGTGCGCGCCGCCCCGCTGGGCAGCCGGTGGGGCAGCTCCCGTGCGAGTCCGGCGGCGAGCCGACCGCAGGCCCGGGTCAACGCCAACCGCGTCGCCTGCTTCACGTCGGCGTGATGTCCATGGGCTGTCTCCTTCAGGCTGAGCAGTCGCCGCGGAGCCCGCGGCGGATCCGAAACATAGGCCAGGGCCTTCACCAGCGCCGACACCCCGGTCACACCGGCTTCGGCGACCTTGCCCTGGGTCTTGCTCCGGCAGCTCACCAGCACCACCGCCACCGCGCTCGTCGCGCGCATCCGCGTCAGTGCCGACCCGGGCCTGGCCAGGGCCGCCCGCGCCACCTGGAGCTGTTCCGCCGCCGGCCAGGGGCCCGTCACGGGACGAATTCCCACACCGGCCAGGGCACGCCGCACAGAGGCGGCGACCGTTTCCTCGGCACAGTCCGCGAGCACCAGCACTCCGGGCAGCTTCAACCGCGCTCCCAGGGAGCGCAGTCGCTGCCGAAGCGCCCCGGAATCCACCCTGACTGCGAGCAGGACGGTGAGCTGGCCGCCGGCCCGAGTCACTTTTCGGGTCCTGAACCGGGCAATCAGCCGGCGCACGTTGCCACTGAGCTGCTGCCGCAGTCGCTTGTGCCCCTCTGGGCCGGCCAGCAGCGGCAGCGTCTGCCGCCACACCGCCGCCAGCAGCGCCCGATGGGTGGCCTCACCACGGGCGCGCCGCACCCGCCCCCGCACGACCCGCGCCGAGCCGGAGATCAGCGACTCCTCGCCGACGGAACGAGCCTCCGCAGTGGACACACCCGCGCCAACCACGAGGAATCCAAGGCAGATGAGAGGAACACGGCGCATTCGCCAGAGTGTGTCTCACGCGCGGGTGATGGTCAAGAACAGGACAGCGCCGGGTGCCGATCCCGCCGGGTGCCCCGGTCCGGATCCCGGTCTGGCGGGATTTCGCGTACTTGGGCTCGGCGGCGCTTCTCGCCAGCGAATCGTGGTGTGAGATCTTCATCCTTCTCCCTCCGGGAC
>JBDRSE010000295.1:0-4765 GCA_043825095.1 bacterium | reverse complement strand
GGCGGCGGCGACCCGCGCGGCACGCCGGAGGGTCTCCACCTTTTTGCCCAAATCTTCCAACGCGCCGGCCCGTTGCTCATAGGCGGCGATCAAACCGGACCAATCGCCTTCCTTCGAGAAAATGGACTCGAGGAACTTGAGCGCGTTGTCGTTGTCCGGATCGAGCTCCAGCACCTTCAGGTAGGACGCCGCCGCCTCGCCGGTCTGGCTCAGATACTGCAGCTGTAGCTGCCCCCGGCGGGCGTACAGATCCGCGAGACGATAGGCGCGCGATTGCTGGTCCACTACGAGCTGGATCGCGGCCTCGTAGACCTCCATCACCTCTCGCCACATCTTGAGGCGGTAGCAGAGCCGCTCCACCATGGTGAAGGTGTCACGGTTGCCAGGGTTGAGCCGAAACGCCTCCAGGTAGAGGTCGAGGGCGGCCTGATTCTCCTCCCGGGCTTCGTGCACCTTGCCGGCCTTGAGCAGCACCGGGACCCGGTCGCTCTGATCCGACGCCGACGCGGCCCGCTGCTTCAGCAGGGTCAGCTGATCGTCGTGTCGTCCGACCGCCGCGTAGGCGTCACTGAGCAGGGCGAGGAGCTCTTGATCTCCCGGCTGGAGTCGCGCGCCCTCCTCCAGCATCCGCACCGCATCCTCCTGCCGCCCGGGCTCCCCAAGGAGCAGACGCCCCAGCCTCCGGTGGATGTCCCCACGGGCCGGGTCGTCGGCAGGCATCAGCTGAAGCGACCGCTCATAGACGAACATGAGGTCTGCGGTAGATTCGAGCCGCTCCGCCAGCTGTCGGCAGCTCTCCAGTCGCACAAGATCCCTGGGCATCGCCTCCACGGCGCGCCGGGACAGCGTCATCGCACCTTCGAGATCGTCGAATCGCTTCGCCGCAATCTCCGCCAGGCGGCCGGCCACCTCGGCCACGGCCTCGGGCTCCGCCGCGGCGTCGAGGTCCTCCCGAAGGAGAGCGCGCGCGTCTTCCCACCGGTCGAGCCGCTCCGCCGCCTCCACGAGCAGCCGTCGCGCCCGGGGATCCACCGCCAGGGGCGCGAGTGCCTCGGCGAGCACCTCCCAGCTCCCGTCCCGCCGTACAATCCGCTCCAGTCCGTCGATGGCCTGGGCGTTCTGAACGTCGAGCGCCAACGCCCGCCGATAGTGATCCAGCGCCAGCTCGTGGTTGCGGAGATTTCGCTCGGCCACCTCGCCCAGATCGAGGTGGAGCTGGGCCTCCAACGCGGGATCGTCCACCAGCTCCAGTCGCTTGCCGAGCATGTCGACGAGCTCGGCAAACCGGCCCTTTCGCCGGTACAGGGTGGACAGCGCGTCCAGGGCGGCCTCCATCTCGTCGTCTCGTTCGAGCGCCTCCCGGAACGACTTCTCCGCCTGTTCATCATCCTTGATGTGACGAACGTAGAGTTCGCCGATCTCGCACAGCAGCACGGCCGCCCGGAAAGACGAGCCGAAGCCTTGGACCGCCTTCTGGCGGAGCTCGATGGCCCGACGGTAGTTCTTCTGCGCGTCGTAGACCTGCGCCAGCAGGTGGTGTAACGACGGGTCTTCCGGGCTGAGCTTCGACGCCTCGTTGAGGTGTGTCTCGGCAACGGGATGATCCTTGAGCTGCTCCAGGGCGATCCGGCCGATCTCCGAGTGGAGCCGCGCCTTTTCCTCGTCGGAGTGGTCGAACTTCAGCTCCCGCTTGAGGGCCGTGACGAGCTCCGGCCAGCTCCCGGAACGTCGGTACACGCCCAGCAACGCCGTATGAGCGAACAGATCGTCCGGCGCCAGCTGCAGCGCCTCTGTGAGGTGCTTGTCCGCCTCGCCCACGTTCCCCTGGGCGAGGGCGACGATCCCGGCCGCCGCGGCGTACAGGGCGCAGCGGCGCGCCTCGTTCTGCTGCGCCAGCAGCGCCACCGACTGCTGGTAGAGCTTCTGCAGGCTCTTGAGGTCCCGGGCGCCGCGAAAAATCCTCCCGAGCTCGCCCAGCGCCTCCAGCTCGGGCTTCGTTTCGATGGCGGGCCTTCGCAGACGGGAGGCCTCCGCCGCATCCTCGAGCCGTGACTCAGCGATGTGCGCCGCTCGCGCGAGCAGGCTGTGCTGGCCTTGGGTGTCGTGACGTCCCGCAATCTCGTACAGCTCGATGAGCTCCCGGAACCGCTCGAGCTGCAGCAGGAGTCGCTCACTCGCCGCGATCGCCACGGGGTTTCCGGGATCCTCCAGGAGCAGGCGGGCGTAGCTCTCCACCGCCTCATTCTTCAATCCCTCGGCTTCGTAGAGCTCCGCGGCACGCGTGAAGTAGGCCACCTTGAACGGCGGAGCACCGGTCCGCACGCCCAGCTTCCAGTAGACCTCCGCGAGACGCGTCAGCTCCTTGTGCTCGGTGTAGTGCTGACGTTGGACCTGGAGGGCCGCAATGGGTCCCCAGGGACCACTGCGATCCGAAAGCGTGTCCAGCAGCGCGTTGGCCTCCTTGGCGCCCTCGTTGGAGCCGAGAAGCAGCTGCGCGAGGCGGAACTGGGTCGCCTCGAGCTCGTCCTGACCCGGGGCGTCGCCGAGCAGCTCGATCTTCCGACGCAGCAGCGCCTCCGGGCTATCCTGGGCCGGGAGGCTCGCTGTTTCGCCGCCCTCGGCGAGCTCCAGGATCCGCTCCAGCAGGTACGCGTCGTCGTCCGCCTGGGACCGCAGCCGACGAAGGATCTTGGAGGCCTCGTCGGGCTTGCCCGTGAGATCCCCCACCACGGTGGCGAAGCGCCGGTGCGCCGCGGTGTCGGCGCCGCTGGCCGTACGCAGGTGCTTGACCAGCGCGTCCCGGTTCCCCGCGAGCTCCAGCGCCAGGGTGAGCACCGCCCGGGTGTCCCGATCCTCTGGATTGCGACGCAACGCCTCCCACGCCGCCTGGGAGGCGCTCTCCGTATCACCGAAGTGGAACAGCCAGGTTTCGGCGCAGTCCCGGTAGAACTTCCCCGCTGCCTCCTTGTCGGTCAGCTCCCCGCCGACCTCACGCTGAAGCTCACGCAGGCTCTTTTGATCTCCGGTGCTGATCGCCAGATGGAGCCGCAGCCGGATCGCCTCCGGGTGCGCATTCCCCGCCTCGCCCAGGTATTTCCGGGCCGCCTCCAGGTCCCCGAGCACGTCCCAGCACAGCAGCCCGAGCCGGCAGAACAGATCCGCCTTCAGCTCGGGACTCTTGATGACCGCGGCCTTCTGCGCCAGGCGAGCGGCAAGCTCGACCAACGGGTCGGGCTGCAGCGGTGGTGGTGTGAGCTGAGCGCTGTTGGCCGTGTCGCGGTTATCCGTAGGCATGGTTTCCGATGGACCGCTCGGAGTTCGATGTTGCCCAGATGAACCTCGCGATACTACCATGTCGCAGCCTAGGTTAAAACCGCATTAATACGGACCTAATCCCTGTGTGACCTCAGATTGAAGGGCGCGCGTACGGGCCGATGCCGACCTCAGCCCAGTCAAATTCCGCTAGGGGCGACGGGCGGCAACGAGCTGATTCGCGAACAGGGCGTTCAGCCCCAACCGCCGCACCAGGGACTCCACGAGGAGCTCGGCCGGCAGGCCCACGGGGGAGAGCATGAACTTGCTCGCTTCCACCACCTGAAGGCCCGCGGCGGAGCACAGCTCCGCCAGTCGGCGGAGCGGCAGGACCTCATGGTGCTGCTCGTCGGCCAGATGCCCGACCAGGGTGGCCACGTGCTCCCAGAAGGGATCCGGAGCGGTGAGCACGAGCAGGCCCCCGGGGCGCAGGCTCGCCGCGATCTCTCGCAGCAGCCGGAGCGGCTCCGGGACGTGCTCGATGACCGCGGTGGCCACCGCCAGGTCGATCTGCTCCGACCGGATCGGCAGCGTCTGGGCGTCCGCGAGCACGGGGATCACCCTGGGATCGCGGTTTTGTACGAGGAGCTCCCGGGAGAGATCGAGGCCGACACACCGGGCGCCTGGGAAGGTGTCGGCGAGCCGCGAGAGCATCAGCCCGTCCGCAGTCCCCACGTCGAGGATCGATCGCACCGCAGGAGGGCCGTACCGTCGCGCGCAGCGGACCACCTCGTCCGTCCGGCGCCGCAGCCGATAGACGAGGGAGCGCTTCGTACGACGCCCTTCATGGTATCCGGCGTCGCAGGTCCCACTGCCCTGGGGCCGCTGTCGCCGACGAATAAACCTGGTCACGAGGTTCAGCATGTGAAAAGGGTTATAATCGACCGTCGTCGAAATGGAAACGCCCCCGTCCCGGGGAGAGCCGGAAAGTGGCGCCATGGAATCCAACGCCCCCGAGCCCTTCGAAACGAAGGCGCAGACCCTCGTCGCGGCGCGCTGTTCGCTGGTCGTCGTGCAGACCTCTGAGGAGCGGCGGCTCCAGCGTCACCTACGCTCCGTCGCGCAGTCCCTGTTCTCGCTGCCGGTGCCGCTCTTCGTGTGGACCCTCACCGAGGGGATGCGCGAGGGAGATCAGCCGCTGGTGGGCACCGAGGATCCGGTCGTCGCCTTGGACGAGGCCATCGCGTACAGCCAGCACGCGTTGTTCCTGTTTCACGATTTACACTGTCTGTTTGACGACCCCCGGGTCGTCCGGCGGCTGCGGGATGCCCATCGCGTGCTGGCACCCACCTACAAGACGATCTTCCTCAGCGGTCCCTTGGTCGAGCTGCCCCGGGAGCTACGCAAGGACTTCGCGACCCTTGAGCTCCCGATGCCGAACCTCGCCGAAATCGAGGGGATCTTTGAGGACGTGCGCCGGTCCACCGACTACGCTTCGCAGGAGCTCGGAGAC
>JBDRSE010000294.1:0-12896 GCA_043825095.1 bacterium | reverse complement strand
GACTCAGATCGACGGTGTCCGCAACCTCGTGGCCAAAATTCGCGCCACCGCCGCGGCCGCCGGAAACACCGACTTTCTGGAGATCAACGGACACCTGGATCTCAATGCGACGTCCTGTCCAGGCAGCGTCATCTACAACATGATCCAGAACGGCACCTTCGAGCCCTAGCACGTTCGAGCCCTAGGCTGAAACAGCGATACGCCCGGTCGTGAGTCCAGAACGATACGCCCGGTCGTGAGTCCAGCGTGAGTCCAGATCGAAGTGTGCTACTCTTTGTGAACCCGCGAGGCCCACATGTCAGGATTCACGCAAGGACGGCTTCCCCTGCCCGCTCTGCTCACCGCCATTGCTCTTGTGGCGGCGTTGCTCGTTGCCGGCTGCAGTCCCACGTCAGGGAAAAACAGCTCCTCCGAAGGCCCGAGCTCGGAGGGCAGCGGCGCCGCGTGTCGCCCGAACGAATACTCCAAGATCCCAGCCCTCAAGCCGCAAGCCCCCGCGGAAAAGCGCTGCGCGACGGACAAGGACTGCGTGCTCACGGACCTCATGAACGGCTCTTGCTGCAGTGTCGGCTGCGGGCCGGGCGTACCCGTGACGCGGGCCTTTTTGAGCCGTCTGCGAAAGCACCATGAGCGCTGCTGCGCCGGCGCCAAGTTCACGTGCAAGCAGTACCGCTGCCCGGAGAGCAAGCTGTCTTTCTGGCATTGCAGCGACACACCAGAAGATAGAGAAGAAATCGTTCTCGCTTTTGCCGCCGGTTTCGAGCGAAAAGAGCGGATGGACCTCGCGCTAATTTTGCTATTCGATTTACTGGAGGCGGAACAGACTACCGAGGACAGCATGGGAGATACCCCTGTCGAAGACCTTCGTGACCTCCATACCGACCTAGTTCAACTTACAGCCGAGAAGCTAGTTGCGGCAGCCAACATCATCGCGCCCAGAATTCGAGACGACACATACTGCCGCTGCTACAGTCCGGCGACGGTTGTTCAGATAGTCGCGAGGGCTGTGAAAAACAAGCGGCTTAGCATCGAGGACCTCAAGGATAAGATGCGGGACGCAACTGCGACGGAGTTAGCTAAACAAGCCTGATGCCCTCACACCGACTCAAGCAGTTCGGTGATTCGATACCTTCCGGCGCCTAGAATCAGAACCCGTGGATGGCGGAGTCGCCGAAGGACGCGTAGACCTCGTCGCCTTCAGCGAAATGTAGCGCGGTGAACCGGGAATAGGTGAGGGAGGCCTCCAGCGTTAGCGTGCCGCAGATCAGCTGCGCGACCACCAACACCTCTGCGTCCTGCCAGCCCTGGACTCGACACCGGAGCACGTTGGGTGCATCCGCGGGCGGCGACGCCGACAGAGTCACCTCCTCCGGGCGGAGCCAGACGTGGGAGATGCCGGCGCGTAGGTTGTCGGAGACGAGCTCCTGGCCGTGGACGCGGCAGCGGCCGGCGGTGGTGGCGTCGGTCACCGGGAGGAGGTTCTTGAGGCCGAGGAACCGGGCGACGACTGGGTTGGTGGGGTGGTGGAAGAGGTCTTCGGGGGTGGCGATCTGGACGAGGCGTTGGTCGAGCATGACGCCGACGCGGTCGGCGAGGTGGCGGGCCTCTTCCTTGGCGTGGGTAACGTGGAGGAAGGTGGTGCCGCTTTCGCGGTGGATGCGCTTGAGCTCGTCGCGGAGGTACTCGCGGATGGAGGCGTCGAGGGCGGAGAGGGGCTCGTCGAGCAGGAGGAGCTGGGGGCGGGTGGCGAGGGAGCGGGCGAGGGCGACCCGTTGCTCTTCGCCGCCGGAGAGGGATTGGACGTCGCGGTCGAGGAGGTCGGTGATGCGCATGAGCTCGGCGAGCTCCTCGATGCGCTTGGTGAGCTCGGGGCGGGGGACGCCGGAGACCTTGGGGCCGTAGGCGATGTTCTTGGCTACGGAGAGGTGGGGGAAGAGGGCGCAGTCCTGGTAGACGATGCCGAAGGGGCGGTCTTCGGGGGGGCGGCGGGTGAGGTCTTCGCCCTTCCAGAGGATGGCGCCGCTGTCCGGGTTGTGGAGCCCGGCGATGAGCTCGAGGGTGACGGTCTTGCCCACGCCGCTGGGGCCGAGGAGCACGAAGTACTCCCCCGGCTCGAGCTTGAGGTCGAGGTTATGCATGGACCAGTCGCCGAGGCGCTTGGAGATGGCGCGTAGCTCAAGCACGGTGGTCCCCCCGGTGGTTGTCGTGCTCCCTGCCCTGCTTGGGCGGGCGGGAGAGGGGCGGCTGCTCCCTGCCCCTGCTGTGCTGGGGCGGGCGGGAGAGGAAGCGGAGGAAGGCGAAGACCGCGACGCAGACGAGGACGAGGAGGACCGCGGCGGCGCGGGCGTAGCTGAGGCCGTAGTCGTTGAGGCGCTGGTAGACGAGGACCGGGGTGGTCATGGGGTAGTAGGCGATGATGATGACCGCGCCGAACTCGCTGATGCCGCGGGCCCACATGAGGGACATGCCGGAGACGATGCCGCGCCAGGCCAGGGGGAGGGAGATGGTGAAGAAGACCTGGCGCGGGGAGGCGCCGAGGGTGCGGGCGGCTTTTTCGAGGCGCACGGGGACGGTTTCGAAGCCTTCGCGGGCTGCGTTGACGAGGAAGGGGAGCGAGACGAAGGCCATGGCCACGGCGATGCCGATCTTGGTTCCGACGAGGCCGCCGCCGAACCGCTGGCCGAACCAGGATTGGCGGCCGATGACGGTGAGCAGGGCGATGCCGGCCACGGTGTGGGGAATGGCGATGGGCAGGTCGATGATGGCGAGCAGGAGGGACCGACCCGGGAAGCTCTTGCGGGCGAGCAGGTACGCCAGCGGGACGCCGACGACGGTGCAGGCGAGGGTGGCCCACAGGGCGGCGGTGAGGGTGACCTCGATGGACTCGAGCACGAGCCGGTCCCGCGCCGCCTGGGAGAGCTCGGACAGGGAGGTGGTGACGAACATGCCGATGAGCGGGGCCAGGACGAAGAGCACGAGCACCGAGCCCAGCACCGCCAGGGCGATGTGGAACCACCATCTGCGTCCTATGGATTCGCTCTTGGCCATGGCGCTGGGCGGTGCCCTCAGCGGGTCCACTTCTCGAGAGACTTGGGCAGGCGCTCCCGGCCGTCCACGATCACCGGCCGCAGGAAGGGCTGGCCGTTCTGTTCGATGATCTTCTGCCCCGTCGGGGAGAGCAGGAAGGCCACGAAGGCCTCGGCCAGCTCGCGGTGGGGCGCGCGCTTCGGGATGGTGACCGAATAGACCATGGATTCGCCGGTGCGCGTGAGGTGCTGCCCCGGCTTCTTCCCCGTGACGCGGACGGTGGCGGTCCGGTAGAGCGAGGCCAGCTTCGGTGACTTGAGGTTCACCTCGTCGGCGAGCAGGACCATCTTCAGGCCGTGCTGGGCCGCCACGCTGCGGTAGATGAACAGGTAGTCGATCTCGCCCGCCTCGAGCAGGGAGAGCAGATCCGTCTCCTTGGGGCGGATGTACTTGCGCCCGAAGCGCGCGGTGAGCTTGGCGGCGAGGCCGGGGATGCCGTAGTGCTTCTCCGCGAGCTGGAACACCATCACGGACCGGTAACCGCAGGGATCACTGTTCGGATCGGCGCGGCCGAATCGCACCTCGTCGTGCAGCAGGATCTTGTGCCAGTTCCGGGCGTTGATCACACCGCTGAGCCGAGACTTCGGCGAGTAGGCGATGGCCATCTCATTGGTAGCGAACCGGATGTTGAAGTCGGCGTGCTCCGGCATCAGGAGATTCTGGACGACCTTGTAGTCTGCCGAGCCCAGCACGTCCGCGCGGCGGCCGAGGTCGCTGATCTTGCGCGCGCAGTGCCGACTGCCCGCCGCCTCCGCCCGGATCGTCACACCGGGATGCTTCCAGCGAAACGCCTCACCCAGCTCCCGGAAGGGCACCGACAGGCTGCCGGCGTGGAAGATGATCAGCTCCCCGTGGAGACCGCCTCCCCGCACCCCTTTGCCCCCTCCGGTCACGGAACGGTAGTGGACAACAGCCACGGCCACAGCCACCGCGAACAGTACGACGACCGTGAGTGTGAGGTAGATTCTCTTCATGCCGTGATCGGCCTTGTCAAACGACGAGCACCTGCGAGGTGAAGTGCCGATGGGCGGCATCCACGAGGACCTCCCACTCCCGCTCCTGCTCTCTGCCCTGCGGGTCCCGGTGAAATCCCAGCAGCAGCTGACCGCCGTGGAGCCGGTACCACACGAGCACCAGCTCGTGCATCGTCTGGGAGTGCCACGGCATGTTGACCTGGAACTGGCAGCCCTCGTGGACCGGCAGCATGCTCATCTCCACGCGAGCGCCCTCTCGGCTGATCTCCGAAATCAGCGCCGGGGCCCACTTGCCCAGGTGCGGCACCGTGGCGGTGCAGGTCCAGGGAGCCAGCAGCCGGGTGCGCACGTGCAGCCGTTCGGGCAGAGGGCTCACCGTGCCGGTCAGCAGCCGACCGAGGAAGGTCATCTCGCCGACCTGACCCGGGCGCAGGCTGACGCCCATCCCGGCCGGCAGCGCCACGGAGTGCTGCATCCGACGCCAAGCCACGAGCCCGGTCAGATAGATCTCCGCGCGGTAGGCCGGAAGCTGGATCCAGACACACACCTCCTCACCGATGCCCGCCTGGGTGACGCCGGGGAGAAAGATGAAGCCTGCCCGCAGCTCGGGCGGGAACCAAGCCCGGAGCTCATGGGGGTTTTGCACGATCTTCTTCAGCGTTCTCATGGCCACCGTCACAGACCCTGGCGCTCCCCCGCCGCGATCGGTCGCCGATGTGCTCGAGCCGACCGCTCGCCGGAGGGATCGCACGAGGTCTGGACTCCTCAGGGTAGCCCAGGCGCCTGCCGATAATCAAGGGCTGCTGCGCCGATCTCGTACGAGCCAGGATCTGCTTGCCCGGCACCACCTGCCTCCCCTATGCTCGGGCTCATGGACGATGAACACGACAAGCCGGAGCCCGAGCCGAAGCCCGAGCCGAAGCCCGGGCCGATGCCCGAGCCGAAGCATGAGCCGAAGCCCGTTCCGATGCCCGGGCCGATGCCCGGGCTGAACGCCGAATCCGCAGCGGCCGACTCCGAGCTGCTGGATCTCTCGGAGCTCAGCGGCGTGAGCCCCGGCACCTCGCTGCCGACGACGCACACCGATGCGAGCCTGAAGGTGCCCATGCGCCGGGTCGCCATCGAGCTCCACCAACCCCACCGCGAGCCGCGTCGCCTGGAGGTGTTCGTCGCGGAGTACCACTCCCGAGGAGGTCGCCCCCAGGACGTGCTGGACCTGCTCGAGCAGGATGCCGCGTTCCTCCCCGGCCTCGACGCCGACACCTCGCAATTCCAGCTCTTCAACAAGGAAAACGTGCTGTGGATCGCGATCGAGCACAGTGGTCGGGACCTCACGGACGAGCTCGAGCTCGCCGACCGCCACAGCGCCGTCCGGGTGGAGCTGCTTGACGGCATCCTCCTGGAGGGCGAGCTGCTGTACACCCCGCCCTCTGCCAAGGGGCGCGTCGTCGACTTCCTCAACATGCCGGGCCGGTTCTTCCGCCTGCACCAGGTCGGCCGGGCACTCCTGGTGAACAAATCGTTCGTGCTCGGCCTGACCGAGCGCTAGACGACCGAAAGAGGTTCGAGTGCCAAAGTTCGACATCTTCCTCTCCACGATGAAACGGCTGGGGGCCACCGGTGTGCTGCTGCAGAGCGACAGCAACATCCGCTTCCGCTTCCCCAGCGGGGATCGCCACGCGGTGCAGAAGACCCAGCACAAGGATCTCCTGCACATAATTCAGGAAATCGCCTCCACGGATCTCGAGGTCGCCCTGCTGACCAACCAGCCGGCGGCGATGCTGTACGAGCTCGAAGGGGAGTCCTACCGGGTCGCCGTGAAACCGTCCCCCACGAGCATCCTCGTCCAGGTGGACGCGCAGGCCGCCAACTCAGCGGAGCTCGGGATGTCTCTGGCGCCCAGCGGCGCCGACCTCGAGGGCACCGCCGCCCCGGCCGCGGAGGCGCTCGCTCCCCCGGAGGATCCTTCTGGCCTGGAGCTCGAGTCACACCGGTTCCAGGCCGAGCAGGCGGCGCGGAAGGCGGCCTCAGCGCCCGCCCGTGAGCCCGCCCGTGAGCCCGCCCGTGAGCCCGCGCCCAGTCCGAAGCTCGCGCCCGCCCCCATGCCGGCGGCGCCGGCCCCGGCCCGACCGCGGGTGAAACCCGGAAAGGAAGCCGAGACGGCCATCGGCAAGCTGCTGGTCAAAATGTCCGAGCAGAACGCCTCGGACCTCCACCTCTGCACCGGGGCGCCGCCCTATCTCCGGGTCCATGGTGAAATGCAGGCGATCCCCGGCCATGCCGAGTACTCCGCACACACCCTGCTCGAGCACCTGTTCGAAATCACGCCCGAGCAGTATCAGGCGGAGTACGAGGAGCGAAACGACACCGACTTTGCCTACGAGATCCCCGGGCTGTCCCGCTACCGGGTCAACCTCTTCCGGGATCGCAAGGGCCCCGGCGCGGTGCTGCGCGCGATTCCCTTCGAGATCCTGACCCCGGAGCAGCTCGGACTGCCCCCCCAGGTGCTCCAGCTGTGCTTCCTCACCAAGGGGCTGGTGCTGGTGACCGGACCGACGGGCTCCGGCAAGTCCACGACCCTGGCGACCCTCGTCGATCACATCAACCAGAACCGCGCGGATCACATCATCACCATCGAGGACCCCATCGAGTTCGTCCATCCGAACAAGAAGTGCCTGGTGAACCAGCGGGAGGTGCACCAGCACACACGCTCCTTCAAGGACGCCCTCCGGGCCGCGCTCCGGGAGGATCCGGACATCGTGCTCGTGGGTGAGATGCGGGACCTGGAAACCATCGCCATCGCCGTGGAAACCGCGGAGACGGGGCACCTGGTCTTCGGCACCCTGCACACCACCACCGCGCCGAGCACCGTGGATCGGATCATCGACCAGTTCCCCGCGGATCGGCAGGAGCAGATCCGCCAGATGCTCGCCGAGTCTCTCCGCGGTGTGATCGCGCAGAACCTCTGTCGCAAGGTCGGCGGCGGCCGGGTGGCGGCCTACGAGGTGCTGATCGGAAACAACGCCGTGTCCAACCTGATCCGCGAACGAAAGACCTTCCAGCTCTGGTCCATGATGCAGACCGGGCGCTCCCAGGGGATGCGGACCCTGTCCGACTCCCTGATCGCCCTCGTGCGAGCCGGAATCGTCGAGGCGCGCGAGGCCTACGTGAAGGCCGCCGACAAGGCCGACTTCAAGAAGCTGCTCGAGCGCGAGGGGATCGAGCTCGAGCCGTAGCCTCGACTCGCACGCAACCGGAACCAGGAAGCCACCAAGGGGTCGGAATACACCCCGGCCGGGTTCCCTACCTGTCCGGGCCTGCGTCCGGGTCGTACATGCAGACACGGTTCCGCCCCCCACGCTTGGCGGTGTAGAGCGCCGCGTCCGCGGCCTCCACCAGCGCGTCGGTGGACTCGATGGACGGGTGCGGCACGCCCGAGAGCCCTGCGCTCACGGTCACGGGGATGATTTCACCCGCGTACTCGAACGTGGTCTCCTCCACCGTCTTGCGGATCCGTTCCCCCATGATCTCAGCGGACGGCACCGGAAACTCTCGGCAGATCACCGTGAACTCCTCGCCTCCGTACCGGCACAGCACATCCTCGGTGCGGATCGAGTCCGCCACGACCTCGGCGAAGCGCTTGAGCACGGCGTCCCCGGCCGGGTGGCCGTGGGTGTCGTTGACCCGCTTGAAATGGTCGAGGTCCATCATCACGAGCGAGAGCGGCGCGTCGTGGCGCACGGAGTACGCCCACTCCGTCACCAGCCGCTCCTTGAAGTAGCGCTTGTTGAACACGCCGGTCAGGGGGTCCCGCAGCGCGGCGTCGTACATCGCCTCGCGGAAGGCCTGCTCCAGCTCGTCGTGGTGGGTGAACTTGTAGAACACGGTCGGCGCGATCTGGATCTTGTCGCCGTCAGCCAGCACGCGCTCCTCGACCCGGTCCCCGTTGACATAGGTGCCGTTGGTGCTTCCGGCGTCCCGGAGGACGACGCTGCCGTCCTCGCGTTTCTCGAGCCTGCAATGAATGCGGCTCACCCCGTCGTCGGTGAGGGCGATGGTCGCTTCCGAAGTGCGGCCGATGATCGTCAGCCCTTCCAGCTCGTACATCTCCCCGGTGTTCGGGCCCGACAGCGCGATCAGATAGCCCCGCTTCTCGTCCCGCTCACCGATCTCGGGCGCGGCTTCCTTCCTGATGATTTTTGTCGCGTCGTCGAATTCCATCGAACCGTCTGTGCCGGGGACCCGCCCACGCCCGGCCACCCTGTGGGATCAATCACTTTTTTTGGGGCGCGCGTCAAGGCCCGTCTCCGGCAGCTTTGTCGTGATTTCCGGGCGGTCCCGAAACCTGCGACTCAGCCGGGCCTCTCTGCCAGGTGGGCCGGATCACACCATCGCCGCCACCGTTGCGGCTACAACAGGAAGATTCCGGCGTCGGCGCAGGCGCGCTCCATCTCGCGGGGCCAGATCCCCACTGCCACTTCGCCGATGTGCGCCGCCCGGAGCAGGAACATGCAGAGCCGGGACTGGCCGATGCCGCCCCCCATGGTCTGGGGGAGCTCCCCCGCCAGCAGTCGCTTGTGGAACGGGAGCTCCACGCGGTCGAGACACTGACGGAGGGTCAGCTGCCGGCGCAGCGCCTCGGCGTCCACGCGAATCCCCATGGAGGACAGCTCGAAGGCGCATCCGAGCACCGGATTCCAAACCAGGATGTCGCCGTTGAGCCCGTGGCCCCCGTCGGGGCGGGGCGTGGACCAGTCGTCGTAGTCAGGGGCGCGGCCGTCGTGCGGCCGGCCGTCGGCGAGAGCGCCGCCGATGCCCATCACGAACACCGCCCCATGCTCGGCGCAGACCCTGTGCTCACGCTCCTTGGGGCTCGCGTCGGGAAGATCCCGCGCCAGCTCTTCGGCCGTGACGAAGGTAATTCGTTCCGGCAGCGTGGGCCGAATCGTCGCGTGGAGCGACGCGATGTGGAACTCTGTCCGACAGAGCACGTCGTAGATGGACTCGACCGCGGCGCGCAGCGTCTCCACCGTCCGCTCTTCCGGCCCGAGGATCCGCTCCCAGTCCCACTGATCCACGTAGACCGAGTGCAGGTTGTCGAGCTCCTCGTCGGGCCGGATGGCGTTCATGTCCGTGTACAGCCCCGCGCCGGTCTGGAAGCCGTACCGCGCCAGCGCCAGCCGCTTCCACTTCGCCAGGGACTGGACGATCTCCACCTCGGCGTCCCCGTCCCCGCGCACCGAGAACCGCACCGGCCGCTCCACGCCGTTGAGATCGTCATTGACCCCGGTCCCGGCGCGCACGAACAGCGGCGCGCTCACGCGCCGGAGGTTGAGCGCCGCCGCCAGGTTCGACTGGAAGAAGTCCTTGATCTCCTTGATGGCGGCCTCGACCTCGTGCACGTCGAGGCACGGCCGATAGTCCCGCGGAATCACCAATCTCGGGTCCATGTCCATGATCACCCTCCGGACTCGTCGACCACCGGCGGCCCTCAGGCGCGCACGTAGCTCCCCAGCCGTTTCAGCAGCACGGTGCTCTGCTCCAGCGCCCCGACGAGCGGCGCCAGGCGCTCGTCCGTCAGATCACCCTCGAGATCCACGTAGAACATGTACTCCCACGGGCGCCCGTGGATGGGCCGGGACTCCAGCTTGACGAGGTTCACGTCCGCGTCGGAAAAGAGCTTCAGCACGTCGACCAGCGCCCCGGGGCGGTTCTGCGTGGCAAACACCAGGGAGGACTTGTCGGGCTGCCCGACCCCGGCCACGGCGGCCGAGATGACCACGAAGCGCGTGAAGTTGCGCGGGTTGGTTTCAATCCCCTCCCGGAGCACGTGGAGCCGCCGCTGGACGGCCGCCTCGGGCGAGGCGATGGCGACCGAGCCGGGCTCCTCGCCGGCGCCCTCCAGGCGCGCGAGGGCCGCGGCCGTGGACGACACGGGAAGACACTCCCAGGACCGATGCTCGTCGAGAAACTCCCGGCACTGATCAAAGACCTGCGGATGGGAATACACCCGCTTCACGTCGCCGAGCGCGAGCGGCCCGCGGCTCACCAGGGCATGGACGATCCGGAGCAGGAGCTCGCCCACGATCTGGACGTCGTACTCGAGCAGGAGGTCGTAGTTCTCGTGGATCGAGCCCGTGAGGGAGTTCTCCAGCGGGAGGACCCCGAGCTCGACCCGGCCCGCCGCGACCTGCGAGAACACCTCCCGGAAGCTGGTGGCGGCGCTGAGCTCGACGTCGGGACCGAGGAACTGCCGCGCGGCCTGGTGGCTGAACGCCCCCGGCGCACCCAGGGCGATCGCCCGCTGCACGTCGCCCTCCCGCTGTGACGATCCGGCCTGCAGCGCCTGCGCCTTGTCCAGGTAGAGGGGATCGAGCTGCTTGCCCACCACCGGCGCGATGACGCGAAGCTCCCGCATGAGCTGGGCGAACTGCTCGGGTCGCAGGGACTGTGGGCCGTCCGAGAGCGCGCGTTCCGGCTCGTGGTGCACCTCGACGATCAGGCCGTCGGCGCCCGCCGCGAGCGAGGCGCGCCCCATGGGGCTCACCATGTCTCGCAGCCCCGTGGCGTGGCTCGGATCCACGACGATGGGCAGATGGGTCAAACCCCGGAGCACCGGCACGGCGGTCAGGTCGAGGGTGTTGCGCGTGTACGGCTCGAAGGTGCGGATCCCCCGCTCGCACAGAATCACCTGCTCGTTGCCCTCGGACAAGATGTACTCGGCGGACATCAGCCACTCCTCGATGGTGGCGGAGAGGCCGCGCTTGAGCACGACGGGCTTGCCCAGCCGCCCGACCGTCCGGAGCAGCTCGAAGTTCTGCATGTTGCGCGCGCCGATCTGCACCACGTCGACGTACTTGGCCATGACGTCCGCCTGGGCCGGCGAGGTCATCTCGGTCACCACCCCCAACCCGGTCTGATCCCGCACCTCGGCCAGGATTCGCAGGCCCTCCTCGCCCAGCCCCTGGAACGAGTATGGCGAGGTTCGCGGCTTGTAGGCGCCCCCCCGAAACAACACCGCGCCCGCCCGGCGCACCGCGTGGGCGATGGTGAGCGCCTGCTCCATGGACTCCACCGCGCAGGGCCCCGCAATGACCACGAGGCGCTCCCCCCCCACGGCCACCGGGCCGACACGCACCACCGTGTTCTCCGGGTGGAGCTCTCGGCTGACCAGCTTCCACTTCTTGCTGATGGGAATGATCCGCGCCACGCCGCGGAGCTGTGAGAAGTGGCGCGCGTCCCCGCTGAACTTCCCGACGGCGCCGAACACGGTCTCCTCGGCGCCGACAATCTCTCGGACCATCAGCCCGGCCGCGCTCAGCTCCGCGCGGATGGCAGCGCGGTCCTGCTCGCTGGCGCCTCGCTCGAGCACGATGATCATCAAGTCCTCCTAAATAAAACAGCCCCGAACGTTCTCGTCCCGGGGCCTCGGTGCTGTAGTGTGCACTCCCCCTCCACGAGCGTCAAGCGGCAGCTCCCCATGGGCCTGGCGAGATTCCCGGCGAGCTCCCCGGCAGGGCGCGGGTTCCGACTCGGTCACAAGCTGTCGGTGAGCCAGAGGGTCATGAAGTCGAGGTAGGTGGAGTCGGTGCCGGGACAGGCGCCGCGATCCCCGTTGTTGACGGACGCCACCTGCCAGCCGCAGAAGCGAACGTCCGTCCAGTAGAACTCATGGTTGCCGAGGTGCGACACGTCGTCCTGCAGCGGGGTCACGGCGTTCCCCACATTCCGCCCCGGCGCGATCCCCACGCGCTCCAGCGCGAACTCCTCACAGTGATCCGTGAACAGGGCGCCGTTGTCGCAGCTCTGCAGATCGGTGTAGTTGGCGTGCTTCCACTCCGACACGTACACGATGGGGTGCTCCATCCCCGTGGCGTCTTGATGCAGCTGAATCTCGGTGACGTCGGCATACACCGAGCCGTTCGTGATCGCGCCGTAGTGCGCCGACAGGAACACGCCCGCGAGCTGGTACGGCCCGCTGCCCTGCAGGTACACCACCACGAACTCGCTGTCGCCGAGGTGGCTGGTCAGCCCGCCCAGGTCCGGGTCCCCATAGTCCTGGTAGTAGCTGAGCGCATAGAAGATCGACACGCCCCCGCCCGGCAGGGTCTCCACCGCAAAGTGCGGATAGCGGTCATCGCGCCACCCCTCCTCCCGCGGAGACAGCCACAAAAAGGGCTCGAATTGCAGGGCCAGCTCGTACTCGAGCGTGTCGTACATCCCGTCCAGATCCAGATCGCAATCCGCCCCGTCGTCGAAGTGTCCACCCGGCACCAGGGTCCGGCACGCATCGTCGCAGATCCCGTTCGCCTGCCACCCGCAGGGGTCCGCGGCGCCGCAGGTGCAGGAGTCATAGGCCGTCGCGTCGCACGCCCCCCCACAGGGCTCCACCACGCCGCCGTCCGGTGACGCGTCACCGCCCACCTCGGCATCCGCCACTCCGGTATCCCCCGTGGCGCCGTCCTGGGCGCCAGCGTCCGCCTCAGCAGCGTCCAGGGCGGCGTCAAAGGCCGCGCCGTCGACGGCGGCGTCCTGCCCAGAGGGCGCGAAGCTCTCGCACCCGGACGGGAGGAGCAGCGCGACCGGCACGAACAGCACGAACAGTCGTCGGATTGTCATGGCGATCCCGGGCTGACATCAGCCCACGCCAGATCATAACACTCGCGGGAAATCAGCGTCAACGCGGGGGTATGTGTGGGTGCCGATCCCGCGGGGTGCCTCGGTTCGGATCGCGGTCGGGCGGGATTTCGCGTACTTGCGCTCGGCGGCCCATCTCGGCGGCGAATCGTGGTGTGAGATCTTCATCCTTCTCCCTCCGGGACTTACAAGCATTCC
>JBDRSE010000293.1:0-5073 GCA_043825095.1 bacterium | reverse complement strand
CCGGAAGCATAAACGCATTTTCGACGAAGGCGGTGCTGTGCCGCCCGCAGCTCGATTGAGCTCCAAGATACTTACACGCCCACACCCAGACGACCGCTACACGCATCTTGACCCCCGGCGAACCACCCCCGATACTTGAGCAGATAGCCAAAAGTCAGCATGGTTTCCATGGTTTCATCATGGTTTCATTTACGCACACGTTCAGTCGCTCTGCTTGACCTAACCTTGGAGTGATCTTAGTGTGGAAAACACACAAAAATAAGTGAGTCGGCTTACAGACTCTGACCTCGGGACAGGTCCACGAAATGGGAGCCGGTTCTGATTCCATCGAATGGAGGACGTCTATGAATAGAGTGTTTTGCACCGTCGTCTCGTTGTTTCTCTCGCTCAGCGGGTGTGGTGACGATTCCACTGGGGATAACAACACCAACACCAACAACGGCAATGAAAACCAAAACGTCACCTCTTGTGGGGACGGCGAGATTCAGGGGCTGGAGGAGTGCGACGACGGGAGCGACAACTCGGATATCCGGGCCGACGCGTGCCGGTCCGATTGCACCCTCTACCGCTGCGGCGACGGGATTCAGGACACCGCTGAGGATTGTGATGACGGTCCGCAAAACTCGGACGACATGCCGGATGCCTGCCGGAACGATTGTGGGCTGCCCTTCTGCGGCGATGGTGTGGTGGACGTGGTGGCCGGCGAAACCTGCGACGAGGGGCAGGCTCAACCCACCGCCACCTGCGGTACGACCTGCCGGGTGATCTTCTGCGGCAACGGTGTGTTGGAGTCGGGGGAGGTCTGCGACGACGGCAACATCGTGGCCCGTGACGGTTGCTCACCGGACTGCCAGTCGGACGAAAGCTGTGGGAACGGGATCATCGACGCAGCGGTGGGCGAGGTCTGCGACGACGGCAACAACGCGGACGGTGACGGGTGTAACGCGAGCTGTCTCCTGGAAATCTGCGGCAACGGCGTGCTGGACGGGACCGAGCTGTGTGACGACGGCAACAACAACGGCGGTGATGGGTGCAGCGCGGACTGCAATTCCAACGAATCCTGCGGCAACGGCGTGACCGATGTCGCGGCGGGTGAAGGCTGCGATCAGGGCGCCGCGAACTCGGACCTGGCCAACGCAACCTGCCGCACGGACTGCCAGCCCCGTCGGTGTGGCGACGGGATCGTCGACGAGCTCTCGGCAGAGGACTGTGACACCACGTCCTTGGGGAGCGGGACGTGTCAGGACTACGGTTTCCACAGCGGCACCCTCACCTGCTCACCTTTCTGCCGCTACGACGTATCGCAGTGCCAGGACATCTGCGGCGACGGTGTCATCGATGCGGCCGAGGCGTGCGACGGCTCGAACCTCGGCGGGGAAACGTGTCAGAGCCAGGGGTATTATTCGGGGACGTTGAGCTGTTTGGCCAACTGCCAGTTCAATCCGGTCAACTGCGTCGGCCTGTGCGGCGATGGGGCGAGAAACGGCATCGAGCTGTGCGACGGCAACGACTTCGGCACCGAAACCTGCACCGGGCGGGGCTACTACAGCGGGACCCTGCAGTGCTCGGCAGGCTGTGATCAGATCCTGGAGACGGGATGCGTAGGCACCTGCGGCGACGGCGTCAAGAACGGCCCGGAGCTGTGCGACGGCACCGACCTGGGCGGCTACAGCTGCGGAACCTTCGGCTACTACGGTGGGACCGTCCAGTGCCGACCGGACTGTCTTGGGCTCGTCACCGCCGGCTGCCAGGGCTACTGCGGCGACGGGGTGATCAACGGCTTCGAGCTGTGCGACGGGCTGGCGCAGGATGGGGACACGTGCACGGATCTCCCCGGGTACACCGCGGGAGCCCTGGGCTGCAACTCCTGGTGCCAGCAAACCTTTGACCGCTGCTACCTTCCCCCCGTGAGGATTGAGGGGAATCTGAGCAATCAGAAATATGGCATCTGGGGAACCTCGATGAGTGACGTATTTGTCGTGGGGGTGAGCGGCAAAATCGACCATTTTGATGGCACCTCCTGGAGCGCGATGAGCTCCGGCACGTCGGTGGGCCTGCGCGACGTCTGGGGGAGCTCGCCCAGCGATGTCTTTGCCGTCGGAGGTCAGGGCGACATCATTCACTACGACGGAACGTCCTGGAGCACGATGAGCTCCGGAACGACTGCGAGCCTACTCGGCGTATGGGGTGTCTCGGCGAACGAGGTCTATGCCGTCGGGGACAACGGAACAGTGCTCCGCTATGACGGCACCAGCTGGAGCACCATGACCACAGGGTCCAGCATTCAGCTCTGGGATGTGTGGGGGAGTGCGGCCAATGACATCTACGCCGTGGGGCTCAACGGAATCATCCACTATGACGGCAGCGCCTGGTCGCCCGCGAGCGGAGCCCCGGCCACCGCCTACTACGGGGTCTGGGGGACCTCGGCCACGAACGTCTGGGCGGTGGGCTGGAACGGCACCATCCAGCACTACAACGGCAGCAATTGGAACGCGGTGGTCTCCGGCGCGACCCGGCCCCTGTACTACATCTGGGGGACCTCCATTGCCAACGTATTCATCTCGGATGATCAGGGTCGGATCCACCACTTCAACGGGGTTGGCTGGAACGTCCTCGAGACCGGGGTTGTCGCGCCATTCATGATCTATGGAGACTCGCCCAATGAGTTCTTCGGTGTGGGTCGCTACGGAACGGTGGTGCGCTACACGGGCTCCTGGTGGGCACCCATGGGATCGACCTTCGGACTCACCTACAACGGGGTCTGGGGCAGCTCCGGCTCGGACGTGTTCGCCGTGGGCGACACCGGGGAAATCCAACACTACGACGGAGACCGCTGGAGCGCCATGGCGTCCGGCACGGCGATCGAGCTATTCGGAGTGTGGGGGAGCGGGGCTTCGAGCGTGTACGCAGTCGGGGAGCAGGGAACAATCCTGCACTACGATGGGGCCCTGTGGAGCCCCATGACGTCGGGGACTGCGAACGATTTGACTGCGGTGTGGGGAGCATCTGACTCGGCTGTATTCGCCGTGGGAGGCGGTGGGACGATCCTGAGCTTTGATGGAACGAGCTGGAGCCCCATGAATCCACCGATGGCGTCGTACTGGACGGTCTGGGGAACTTCGCCCACAAACGTGTTCGCCGGGGCAAACGGGGGAGGCATCCACCACTACGACGGCGTTCAGTGGACCAGTGTGTCGGTGGGCCTTGGTGACATCCGCGGTTTTTGGGGCAGCTCCCCGACTGACGTCTATGCCGTGGGTGCGCAAGGTATTTACCACTACGACGGCACGGCTTGGACCAAGGTACCGGGCGTCAGCCGGAGCCTCCGCTCGGTGTGGGGGAGCTCGGCAACGAATATCTACGCCGTCGGCTGGATCTTCGCCGCAGGCCGCGCGGGCATCATGCACTTCGACGGGATGGTCTGGACCGAGCCGGACGTACCCGGAGGCCAGCACCTGAATGGCATCTGGGGCAGCGGCCCCCGCGACGTCTTTGCCGTGGGCACCGGAGGCTTCATTCCCCACTTCACCGATATCCTGCCGGCCCCGGACGGCGGGACCTGCGGCGCGCCGGTGGACATCTACTGCGGCATCACGGCCTCCGGGAGCAACGGCTACCAGCCCAACCGGTTTGCCAGCTACGGCTGCGCCGCCACCCCCACCACGGGAGGAGAGACGATCTACCGGCTGCGGAACCCGGTCAACGGCCAGATCACCGTCCGCTTGACCCCGATTCTCGGTGACCTGGACCTGTTCGTGGTCGGCGCCCTCGGTGACGACACCTGCGACCCTGCGGGAGACTGCCTCGGAGTGAGCCAGACCGTAGGCCCGGGGTTGGAAGAGCTGACCCTCGACGCCCAACCGGGCCAGACGATCTATCTCATCGTCGACAGCGTCGACGCGACGCCCGTGGGGTACGACCTCGAGGTACTCTGCAACAAAGACTAGGTTCGATACTGCATTCGCGCGCCGCGGGGGATTCGGCGCCCCCCGGTTGTAGGTCAGCGATAATGTCCGACTAACAGGTCAGCGATTCTTTCCGTTTTCCGAGTAAGACGGAGGAATGCTGATGAGTGATCGACAATGGAAGCGGCTCGACGTAAGTCGACGCCTTGAAGCAGTAAAACTGACCTGTGCCGACTCTACGGCCGAACACCTGATCTTCAGTCGCCTACACCACGCATCTTGGCCCCCTCAGCCGTCGCACCCGATATTCGAGCAGATGGCTAAAAAGTCCGCAGGATGTCTTTGCTCCATGGAACCGCTGGCCGGGCTGGGTGTCTGTAGCCGATACATGGGCCAGCTTCTGCGCATAGCTTTTGGGATATCGATGTTGGGTCTTGGCGGATGCCCCCTGAGCAACCGCGCGGTGGAGACGAAAAAGCCGGGGACGAAACCAGGCCAGGGCGCATTGTTTCACCGGCAGCGTCGGTGTGTCGCGGTGGACTACCTTCCCTCTTGGACCTGTCTTCCCCAGAGAATGAAGGGCTTGCGGGTGTTGAAATCCGAACCTGTGCGCGGGAGCTTGACTGTGGAAGGTCGGAGTGTGCGATTGGAGGGGAGGGTGGTTCAGCAGGAGCCCATCGACTGGGTGACGGGAGAAAAAACCCGGGTTGTGGTCCTGGCGGAAACGCGGCACCAATGGATCCGGGGCCAGGTGCTGGCCTCCCGGCTGCGCTTTGTATTGAAGAAAGGAACGCGCCTGTACGCCGGGCCCAAAGGTGCCAGGGTAGGACTGCTCACCGATGACCTGGAGGTCGTGCCCAGGGAGTGCCTGAAAGACCGGGTCTCCTTCGAGTACAAAACTCCGGTCACCTCTAACTCGCCACCGGATGTGCTTCTGTGGGCCTCGAAGGCCAACTTTCGATTTGACGCCAAAAGTCGCCGCGTGGACGCGGCGTGGAGCGGAAAAGCTGGAACGTCGCTCTCCAAGTCATCGAGGCCCACCGCATCTATCCGCGCCTGGTGCAGCAGCAGCTCACCGGCGGCGGCCCGCACATGGACATGGTCAAGCGCCACCTGGCCACCTTCTTCGAATGGATCACCCAGGCCCTGGCCGAGATCGCGCCCCGGA
>JBDRSE010000292.1:0-62069 GCA_043825095.1 bacterium | reverse complement strand
CAGGTCCTACAGCCTCGGGTTCTATCCCTGGGAGCTGGCGAGCCGGCAGGAGCTGGAGCAGTTCTTCGACTTCCACCGGGACATGTATCGCTGGTCCCGGTGGCGCGACTCCCTCGGGCGGCCGGCCTTTCAGCTTCCCATCGTGTACGCAACGGACGCCGAGGAGGTGACCGCCCTCGACGCCATTACGCTGGCAGATTACGTGTACGGCAAGGGCTGGGACTCTCCGCTGCTGCACCACTTCCTCGACAACCGGATGACCGATGAGTACGGGTGCCTCGCCGACGAGATCTCCGCCTACGCTGGGATCCTGTACTGGGCCTTCGAGGCGGGAGAGGAGAAGGCGCCCCCCGGGGCGTCCCAGCAAGCGCCGGTGATCTCCTGGCCCGAGGGCAACTCCCACCTCGTGCGCGGGTTGGCGCGTACGCTGCCCCGGGGCGCCGTGCGCACGGACGCCTGGGTGGTCTCCTTGCGGAACCACGCGGACGAAGTGCACGCCATGGTGCTGGATCCGCGGGGCACCACCCGGACCTTTCGCGGCCGCCAGTGCATCTTCGCCGCGCCCAAGCTGCGCGCCGAGCTGCTGATCCCCGAGCTGGAGGAGGCGGGGCGTCGCGAGCACCGACTGCTGGAATACTCCCCATGGCTGGTGGCGAACCTCCTCCTGTCGGAGTGCCCGGAGCACGACGCCCAAGCTCTGGCCTGGGACAACCTCATCTACCGGTCCTGGTCCCTCGGGTTCATCAACGGCCAGCACTTCCGCACGCCCGGAAAGGACAGCGACCGGCCCTTTCTGCTCACCTTTTACGCGTGCTTCTCCGGGAGCATGCGGGAGCCGGCCCGGCGGGACCTGCTCGAGCTCGACTGGGACTCCTGGGCCCGCCTCATCGCGGGCGAGCTCGAGCGACCCCTGCCGGACGTGCGGAAACGGATCGAGCGCATGGACATCCGGCGCTGGGGTCACGCCATGGTCCGGCCGGCGCCCGGCCTGATCTGGGGCGGAACCCGGGAGGCGCTGGGGCGGCCCCTGGGCAACATCCACTTCGCCGGCAACGACGCCGGGATCCTGCCCCTGTACGAGGAGGCGGTGTACCAGGGCGTGTCCGCCGCCGAGGCGGTGCTCACCCGGCTCGGGCGGCCCTTCCGCTCCCTGATCGAGCCGGAGCACGAACGGCTGGACTGATGATATAAGGGTCACACATGCGGCGCTCGAAGCTCAGAACCCTGGAACTGCCCGTGCGCGTCGCGCTGGCCGGGGCGTTGGCCTTACTGATGATCGGTTGGGTGGTGTCTTTGGGCATGGTCGCCCGAGACGTGGACGGCGGGCTCAGCGAGGCGCTGTCCCCGGAGGCCACCCGGTTGCGCGTCTGCGCGCCGCCCCTGGAGCGGGCGATCCACACGAACATGCGGCGTCACATCCCCGACCCGAGCGAGCGACGGGTGCTGGTGAAGTGGATGCGGCGGGGCGCAGACATGACGAGCTATTACGGTGAGCCGTCCCGGGTGCTCGGGCGGCGCTGCGCGAGCTGCCACGGCGCCAGCGCCCAGGGAGGAGTCCGACTCCAGACCTATGCCGATGCCGCATCCCTGGCCGGCCGCCGCGGTCGCGACCCCTACGGCCGGCGCGGCAAGCTCCACGTGCACCTCTTCGCCGTGGGGGCGATCCTGGCCCTGCTGCTCCTCGCCTTGGTCCACACCCGCCTCCCAGCCTGGCTTGCGCTCACCGCCGGGTTGACTCCGCTGGCTGCGCAGCTCGGGTCCACGGTTTTGGCGATCTGGGGCGGCGCCACCGGCCTGGGGCCATACCTCCTATGGTTCTGCGAGGTTCTGGTGATCGGCGCCTGGCCGATCTCCGGGACCCTGCTGCTCTGGGACCTGTTCGCACCCGCCCGCGACCGCGGCGCGGCCGACGCTCGACCGGATCCCGACTGAAGTCTGACCAAAAAAAGGTCCGCGTTTTCGACATTCACCCTTGAAGTACCCCCTGGACATGGGGGAAAATCGAACCCGATGGCGTGTGGCAGGGCTCGACAGCCGAGCAAGCCCCGACGCCACTGGCGTGCGTGGCCGGAACTACAGTCACAGTCGTCGGTTTTGGGCCGATCCCCGCGGTCGGTGGAGACCCATGGCAACCTCCCGCCCCTCGCTTATTTCGTGTCGGAAGTAATCGCAGCGCGCAAGTAAGGAGCAAGCATGTCACGCAATCCCCTAGCTGCAACGTTCGCCTTGGTGATCCTCGCGGCGCTCTGGCCGCAGGCGGCGCACGCAGACGACATCCACCCGGCCATCTACGTGCTGGTGGACACCTCGGGATCCATGCTGGAGAGCCCCGCAGGGGTGCCCACATACGGGGACGGCTCGGTGGAGCACCCCCATGCGGGAGCCGAGGTCAGCCGGCTGTTCATGGCCAAGAACGCCATCGCGACCGTGGTCTACGGCTACGGCGAGGTGCAGTGGGGCCTGGCGCGGTTTCAGCAGAACGAGGCGCAGAACTACTTCTGCATGTGCCACGACGACCCCGGGAACCAGACGAGCGCGCCCTGCAGCGGCGGCAACCCCGGGCTGATCGCCGAGGTGAACAGCGGCGGCACGCCCGTGTGCGAGCAGTGCGACATGACCAGCCCCTATCCTGACTACGACCGACCGGGCGTGACCGACCGGGTGTGCATCAACTACGCTGGCGGCATCTACGCCGGCTGCACCGACCCCCACACCAGCGCGGTGTTGGACGGCGCCGACATCCTCGTGGCCCTCGCCGAGGACAACGAGAACCAGATCCTGGCCTGGATCGATCACGCGGAGACAGACTTCGCCGGCGGCACGGACAAGGAGCTGCGCGCCGTGGGAGGCACACCCATCGGCGGCTCCTTGACCGACCTGTACACCCAGCTGGCCAACACAGACATCGGCACCGACTCGTTGCGGGGGTGCCGGCCCTACTCCATCATCGTGCTCACCGACGGGGCCGAGAGCTGCAACACCGATCCGGCCAGCGCGGCCACGGCCCTGCGCACCACGCCCGACAACCAGAACAACTGCTCCAACTGTCCCCCGAACACCACCTGCGTGGGCAACCGCTGCCGCTATGACGTCAAGACCTACGTCATCGGTTTCGCCCTCGATCCCATCCAGTTCTACCAGGCGTCGCAGATCTCCATGGCCGGCGGCACCGGCCCGGCCATCGAAGCCTGGGACGAGAACGACATCGCCGCCGCCATGGCGCAGATCATCGCCGACTCCTTCGTCCCGGAGCTGTGCAACGACGTGGACGACGACTGTGACAACGACGTGGACGAGGACTTCCCGGAAAAGGGCCTGGCCTGCGACGACGGGCAACTCGGCGTGTGCCGCGGCACCGGAGTGTACGTCTGCCGTGCCGACGGCACCGGGGTGCAGTGCAACATCACGAACCCGGGCCAGGGCGCCTCGTCCGAGATCTGCGACGGCCTGGACAACGACTGCAACGGCCTGGTGGACGACGTGCCGGGCGGGTGCCAGCCGCCTCCGCCGGAGCTGTGCAACGGCGTCGATGACGACAGCGATCCCGGCACGCCCGACGGCGCCGACGACCCCGCGGTAGGGCAGCCCTGTGGCAACGATCTGGGCATCTGCCAGGCCGGGGTCACGATCTGCCAGGGCGGGGTGGTGATCTGCAACCAGCCCAACGGGCCCCAGACCGAGATCTGCGACGGCCTGGACAACAACTGCGACGGCGTGGTGGATGGGCTCTCGGCGGTCTGCTACACCGGCGCCACGGGCTGCGTGGACAACGGCGGCGTCTGGACCTGCCAGGGCGCCTGCCAGACCGGCGTCACCACCTGCCCCCCCAGCGGCACCGGCACCTGGTCCGCCTGTCTCGGTGAGGTGACCCCCACGGCCGAGATCTGCGACGGCGTGGACAACAACTGCGACGGCGCCATCGACGAGAACCTGGTGCAGGACTGCTACCCGCCGGGCAGCGGCACGGGCACGGGCTGCGCCTTGAGCGGCGGCGTCTGGACCTGCCAGGGCGAATGCCAGGTGGGGCAGCGCGTGTGCACGGGCGGAGCCTGGGCCCAGTGCGCCGGCCACGTGACTCCCACGGTGGAGATCTGCGACCTGTTGGACAACGACTGCAACGGCCAAGTGGACGACAACATCCCCGGCCTGGGACAGCCCTGCTCCAACGCCCTCGGCCGCTGCACGCCGGGCATCCTGCAGTGCCAGAACGGGGTGGAGATCTGCGACGGCGGCGCCGGACCTTTCGAAGGGGAGTGCAACGGGCTGGACGACGACTGTGACGGGGAGATCGACGAGCCGGACGAGGTGTCCGACGAGGAGGGGCTCCCCTGCGGCAACAGCGAGGGCATGTGCGAGCCCGGCACGACCCGGTGCGTGGGCGGTGCCATCATCTGCGAAGGCGGCGTGCAGCCCGCACCCGAGGCCTGTGACGGACTGGACAACAACTGCGACGGGCTCACGGACAACGAGGCCGAGTGCCCGCCCCAGTGGTGGTGCGTCGCGGCCTCGTGCCGACAGGAGTGCGACCCGTCCCAAGAGTTCCCCTGCCAGACCGGCGGCATGAGCTGCCAGGAGTTCGACGTAGAGGGCACCTCGCACTGGATCTGCCTGCCCATGGAGGGGGTCTGCGGGAACGTGGTCTGCCCCGACGGCCAGATCTGCGTGAGCGACCAGTGCGTGGACCCCTGCGAAGGCGTCAGCTGCGACGCCTGGGCGGTGTGCACCCTGGGCAACTGCGTGGACGTCAGCTGCACCGCGCCCGGGGAGAGCTGCCCCGCGGGCGAGCGCTGCAACGCCTCGCTGCACGCCTGCGAGGCCGATCCCTGCGCCGACTGCGCCGCGGACGAGGTCTGCATCGACGACGTCTGTCAACGCGACCCCTGCGACGACCTGAGCTGCGACCCGGTGTGGGAGTACTGTTCCCGGACCCAGGACGGCTCCGACGTCGAGGCGGACTGCAAGCCGGTCTGCGCCTGTGCCGAGAGTCAGGTGTGTGACGCGGACGGCCAATGCATCGAGGACCCCTGCGGCGGCGCCTGCGTCAACGGCGAGGTCTGCGACGACGGCGCCTGCGTGGCCGATCCGTGCTTCTTCGCCACCTGCGCCGACGGGCTCACCTGCGTCATGGGCGCGTGTCTGGCCGACCCCTGTCTGCTCGTGGAGTGCCCCTCTCACACCCAGTGCGTGGCCCACGACGACGGGCAGGGCGGGGCCTCGGCGGTGTGTGAGCCGCGCGCCGGCACCTGGCTGCCCTCCGACGAGGGCTTCACCCTCACCGGCACCGGCGGGGGCGCGACCTGCGCCACGACGAACAGCTCCACCGGGCTCGTCTGGCTGCTCCTCGGGCTCTTCGCCCTGGGCTGGCGTCGACGGCGACGCCCGCAGCGCCCGCGCGGCGCGGCCCTCCCGAGCGCGCTCCTGGCGCTGGCGACAGGCCTTTGTCTCACCGCCGCCGGCTGCACGCTGACCACATTCGAAGGCTCTGGCAACGGCACCTGGGTCGGGCTCGACGGCGGCGGCGGCGACGGGGAGGTCACCGACGACGCCTCCACCGTGAGCAACGACGCCTGCGTGGCCACCGAGGAGGTGTGCGACGGGCTCGACAACGACTGCGACGGTGTGCCTGACAACGGCTTCGACCTCGCCCAGGATCCGAACAACTGCGGGGCCAGCGGCAGCGTGTGCGAGCTGCCTTTCTCCCTCACCCACTGCGCGGACACCGACAGCGACGGCCTGGGCGAGTGCCAGTTCGACGGCTGCATCCCGGGTCACCACGACAACAACAGCGACCCCAGCGACGGCTGCGAGTACGCCTGCGTGCAGACGGGCGGGGGGACCGAAATCTGTGACGGGCTCGACAACGACTGCAACGGCGTGGTGGACGACCCCTTCGACACCCAGAACGATCCCAACAACTGCGGCTCCTGCGGCTTTGTGTGCGTGTTCTTCCAGGGCACCGGGACCTGCAGCGGGGGGCTCTGCACCTTGGACACCTGCAACGCCGGCTACGTGGACAAGGACGGCAACCCGAACAACGGCTGCGAGTGCATGGTCACCAACCCGGTGGACGACTGTGACGGAGTGGACAGCGACTGCGACGGCACCGTGGACGAGGACTCCAACGTCGGCGGCGCCTGCTACACGAGCGCCTCCGGCTGCACCCCCGACGGCGGGGGCGGCTACAACTGCGTCGGCGCGTGCCAGGCCGGCCAGCTCGCCTGCGTGGGCGGCCTGCCCGGCTGCCAGAACGAACAGGGGCCCGTGGGCGAGCTCTGCAACGGCCAGGACGACGACTGCAACGGCGTGGTGGACGACGGCTTCGACCTGCAGAACGACATCGTGAACTGCGGCTCCTGCGGCAACAGCTGCCTCGCCTCACCGACCAACACCTATCCCCTCGGCTGCAGCGCGGGCGCCTGCCTGTGGGCGTGCCTGCCCGGTTACCACGACCTGAACAACGACCTCGGCGCCGGCCTCGCGGGCAACGGCTGCGAATACGCGTGCAGCCAGACCGCCCCGGCGGGGACCGAGTTCTGCGACGGGGAGGACAACGACTGCGACGGCCAGGTGGACGAACCCGGCGACCTGCAGCAGCCCGCCAACCTGTGCAACACCACACCCGGCACGCCCTGCGCCAACACGACCGCCGCCTGCAACGGCGCGGCGGGTTGGGCCTGCAGCTACGTCGCCGGCGTGGAGGTGGATCCCAGCAACACCAACCGCGTGCGGTCGGTGGAGACGCTCTGTGACGGCTTCGACGGCAACTGCAACGGCCAGGTGGACGAGAACTTCTCCCTGGGGGCCGCGTGCGACGACGGCAACCAGGGCGCCTGCCGGGGCACCGGCACATGGCAGTGCGCCGCGAACCAGACCTCTACCGAGTGCGTGATCACCAGCCCCGGCGGCACGGCCCAGGCCGAGACGTGCAACGGCCTGGACGACGACTGCGACGGGCTGGTGGACGAGACGGCCGCCAACCCGGGCTCGAACCCGTCCTACGTGCAGGACGACGTGGTCACCGTGAACGTGGGCGGCGTGAGCGTGGATGTCTACACCTTCGAGTCGTCCCGGCCCACCTCCACAGCGGGCGGTCCGGGCACCGGCACCGGGGTTCGCGCCTGCTCCAAGCAGGGCGTGACTCCCTGGTACAACGTGACGTACGAGCAGGCCGCCCACGCCTGCGCCCGGGCCGGCATGCGGCTCTGCGCGACCAACGAGTGGTTCGAGGCCTGCAACGGCTCCGGCGGCAGCTTGCAGTACCCCTACGGCGACGCCTACCAGCCTTCGTCGTGCAACGGCCACGACCAGAACCCGGCCACGGACGCCGTCGAGCCCACGGGCACCCAATCGAACTGCGACTCGGCCGGCTACGGCGCGGAGGACCTCAGCGGCAACCTCCGCGAGTGGACCAACGACCTGGTGGGCTTCACCAGCGCCGGGAAGGCGATCTACCGGCTGCGGGGCGGGAGCTTCACCGACTACAGCGGGGGGCTGGCCTGCGACTTCGAATCCACGGGATTCGTGGAGGACGCCTTCGCGCCCAACGTGGGCTTCCGCTGCTGCACCACCTGCGGCAACGGCACCGTGGACCCCGGTGAAACCTGCGACGGCGGCGCGGGCTGCCACCCGCTCCACTGCGGGCCGATCACCTGCGGCAACGGCACCGTGGATCCCGGCGAGCAGTGCGACGACGGCAACCTGCTGCCCCTGGACGGCTGCAGCCCGCAGTGCCAGCGCGAGCCCGAGAACTGCTCGGTGCTCTACCCGGCCGACGAGGACAACGCCAACGGCGCGAACTGCAGCGACCCGGCCTGCGCCAACACCTGGTGCGCGGACGTGCAGGACAACGACGGGGACGGCTTCAGCGAGGCCCAGGGCGACTGCGACGACGCCAACCCCAACATCCACCCGGCCATGCCGGAGAACTGCTCGAACGGCATCGACGACAACTGCAACGGCCTGACCGACATGGCGGAAACCCAGGACGTGGACGGCGACGGCTCCCCGGTGTGCCACCCCAACCCGGCCCTGGTGGACTGCGACGACAACGACCCCGAGCGCACGCCGCTTTTCGCCGAGGTGCCCGGGGACGGCATCGACAACAACTGCAACGGCCAGGTGGACGAGGCCCCGAACTGCGACTGCTCCGCCTCCAACGAGGCCGAGGCCATGGACCTCTGCGACGCGGTTTCCCTGTCGATCAGCTACACGGGCTCGGCGAACGCGCACGGCTACCGGGTCAACAACAACTACGGCGCCATCGACCCGAACCTGGGCTGCGGCTACGCCGGGCTGTCCAGCGGGCCGGTGTGGTCCACCGCCCCGCAGACCGGCACCAACCTCGGCGCGGCCGCCGCCAACCCCACGGGCGGCCCGTGGAACTGCTTCGCGTGCACGATCCCCGGCGGCACCACCTGGGAGCACATGGGTCCCAGCGGCTGCTGTGAGAACGAAACCGTCAACGATGTGGGTACGATCACCTTCACCATCGGGGTGCCGATGAACGTGCAGGGCTTCTCCTTTGACTTCATCTTCCTGTCGGCGGAGTACCCGGAGTGGGTGCACACCAACTACAACGACACCTTCTACGCCATCCTCAACACGTCGGCGCTGCCTCAGACCCAGAACATCAGCTTTGACATCAACGGTCAGCCCCTCACGGTGAACAACGGCTGGTTCGAGACGCCCCCGGCCTGGTCTCAGTCCATCGCGGGCACCGGCTACGACACCACCGGCTCGGCCTCGGGCTGGCTGACCACCACGTCTCCCTGCACCCCGGGCGAAACCATGACCCTGACCTTCTGGATCCACGACGAAGGGGACTCCATCTACGACTCCGCCGTGGTGCTGGACAACTGGCAGTGGGAGTTCCAGCCCGTGTCCGGTCCCTCGACGACAAAATAAGATCTGTGTTCACGGGGCGCGCTATTTGCGGCACCCTCTTCCACTTGAACGGCAACAAAAAAGTAAGCAGGACGGCTTCTCAGCCGGCTGCGGCGGGATCGTGCAGCACGGCGCGATTCCGCCCGCCGGCCTTGGCGCGGTAGAGCGCCTTGTCGGCGAGCAGCAGGATGGAGTCGGCCTCAGGGGGAGCGTTCAGGTCCAGCGGTGCGACGCCGATGCTCGTGGTGATCCGCAGCACGTCTTGGTCCAGGTTCACCTCCAGCCCGGCGACCATCCGCAAGATGCGCTCCGCCATCTGCATCAGCTTGTCCGCCGCCAGGCCCCGCACCAGGATGCAGAACTCCTCGCCTCCGTATCGGAACACCGCATCCTCGGTACGGCACGAGGCGGTCAACGCCCGACCCACCCGGGAGAGCACCCGATCCCCCACCAGGTGGCCGTACCGGTCGTTCACGGCCTTGAAGTGGTCGAGGTCCAACAGCAGCAGCCCCAGCGGCTGTCGATGGCGCTGGGCAAAGCTGAGCTCTTCGGCCAGGCGGCGCTCCAGGTGGAGCCGGTTGCCCGTCCCGGTGAGCGGATCGAGGAGCAGCGCCTGGCTGAGCTTGCCCACGGCCTCTGCCCCCAGCTCATCCAGGGCGGTGAACTCGAGGATCAAGCGGGTGCCCAGCTGAAGCCGACAGTGGCGCGGCAGGCCCACGCTTCCCTTGACCGGCTGCCCATCGAGGAGGGTTCCGTTGTGGCTGTCCAGATCCGTCAGGGTGAACCGATCCCCCTCGCGCCTGAGCGTCGCGTGGCTGCGGGACACGGTCTCGTCGGAGAAAGTGACGTCCACGTCTTCGTCCCGCCCCAGAACGCCGCCGTCCCTGCCGAGGACGAAGAACCTGCCGGCCTCCAGGCCGGTGAGCACGGTCAGGGTGGCCCCGACCAACCCGCCCGGGTGTACACGCGCTCCGGGGACGCCGTCGATGGTCGCGCTGCTGGGGCTTCTCTTCTGCTGGCCAGACATTGGAACCTCTTCTTCTGGCGTCATTATACGGACCCGCCCCCCGCGGTGGAAGCCCTCGGTTGGGGCGCCGCGGACGGGGCGCCGCGGACGAGGGCCCCGCAGGAGCCGAAAGCCATTGCGAGTCGGGTTCGACGACACTATGGTGCAACCACTACCGCAGGAGAGACCGATGTCCCACGACCGCCACGACGCCCCCTACAAGCTCAGACGGCCCGGCGAGTACCGCGACGGATTCTCCGACAGCCTGGAGCCGCTACGATCCCTGGACCTGGAGCGCTGCCGATCGGTGAGCGATCTGCTCCGGGAGCTGCGGCACACGGCCTTCGGCGGCCGGGCCCTGGGAGAGGCGGCCGACGTCTTGGAATCCATGATTCGCGATCCAGACTGCGCGGTCGTGGTCACCGTTTCGGGCGCCATGACCGTGGCGAAGATGGGCTTGCTTCTCTGCCGGTTGATCGACCAGGGCCTGGTGCAGATGGTGGTCTCCACCGGGGCGCTCATGGCGCACGGCTTCGTGGAGGCCATGGGCGGCACGCACTTCAAGTACGATCCGAGCATGGACGACTCCGAGCTGTACGAGGCGGGCTACAACCGCGTGTACGACAGCCTCGAGCTCGAGCAGAACCTCTACGACGCCCTGACGCTGCTGGAAGAGGCCACCCAGGACTGGCCCGCCGACACACCCCTGAGCAGCTACGCGCTCCATCGGGAGCTCGGCCGTGCGCTCACCGAGCGCGGCCCGGCGCCCGGGATCCTCTGCTCGGCCTACCAGCGGAACGTGCCGATCTATGTCCCGGCCTTCACCGATTCCGAGCTGGCGCTGGATCTCGCGATCCTCAACCACAAGCGCCGCCAGGCCGGGCGCCCCCCGCTCCGCCTCGAGCCGCTCCTGGACCTCGAGGACATCGCCCAACGGTACATGGCCGTCAAGAGGCTCGGGATCTTCACCATCGGCGGCGGCGTGCCGCGCAACTGGGCCCAGCAGGTCGGGCCGTATGTCGACGGCCTGATCAACCGCCTCGGCTGGAAGACCGAGATCAGGCGCTTCACCTACGGGGTGCGGATCTGTCCCGAGCCGGCGCACTGGGGCGGCCTTTCGGGCTGCACCTACGAGGAAGGGGTGTCCTGGGGCAAGGTCGTGCCCAGGCAGCAAGGGGGGCGCTTCGCCGAGGTGCTGTGCGACGCCACCATCGGCTGGCCCATCCTGCAGATGGCCGTGGAGGAGCGGCTGCGCGCAGAGCCCCCGGAGCACCTCGCAGCCCCGACGTCCCCCTGATCTCGTCTCCCGATCTCGCTTGACGGCCCGGCGGATCATCGAGTACATACAGCCCTGGCCTGCGGGAATAGCTCAGTTGGTAGAGCACGAGCTTCCCAAGCTCGGGGTCGCGGGTTCGAGCCCCGTTTCCCGCTCTTGAAAGGCGACTCACCAGAGTCGCCTTTTTTTTCCGGAATCAGCGGTCAGCCGCTGACGGCCACGAGCTGAGCCAGGGTCGCGAGGCGCTTCCGACGCGCGGCGATCCGATCCTCAGCGGAGAGGTCGGTCAGGGCGGCAAGGTGTCGGCGAAGGGCCTGGAGCACGGACTTGGCGCAGGCGCGTGGATCCCGGTGGGCCCCGCCCCGGGGCTCGTCCACGACGGCATCGCAGAAGCCCACCGCCAGGACGTCCTCGGCCGTGAGCCGCAGCGCCGCGGCCGCGTCCTCGGCCCGAGCCGCATCGTCCCACTCGCGGATCGCGCAGGTTTCAGGGGTCACCGGCGCACAAACCGCGTGGCTCAGCATCAGCACTCGATCCGCGGCGGCAAAGCACATCGCCGCAGCGCCGTAGGCCTCTCCGGTCACCACCGCCACCGCCGGTGTGGGAAGCCTCGCCAGCTCCGCCATGAGGGCAGAGCTGGGGGGCCCGAGGGCGGCCGAGAGCGGATCCGTTGTGCCGTCGTCGGTCACATCCACCAAGGCGATCAGTGGCAGCTCGAAGCGGGCCGCCAAGTCCAGCAGCCGCAGCGCCTTACGAAGGCCTGCGGCGCTGGGAAGCGACGTCTGACGGCGCCCTCCCCCGCGGCGCCGGCCGCGGCCGTGGGCCAGCACGGCCACCGCCCTTCGATCGCAGTAACCGAGCCCGGCGATCACGCCCGGATCGTCGGCGCCGACCCGATCGCCGTGGAGCTCCACGAGGTCTTCGACCACCGCGTCCAGGACCTCGTGAGGTCGCGGCCGCGCCGGGTGCCGCGCCAGCTGCACCTGTTGCCAAGGCGTGAGCTTACCGAACACCTTGGTCCGCAACGCCTCCGCCTTCGCCTCCAGCCTCTCGATCTCGGCCACCAGATCCGTGCTGCCCCCGGCCAGACCGCGCAGCTCCTCGATCTTGCGCTCGAGCTCCACGACAGGGCGCTCGAAATCCAGAACGATGGCGCTCATGCGACACTCCTTCGGTGCCTAGTCTATCACTTCGCCACCGCTCGATGGAAAAATCGCATGTGTTCACGGGTGTGCTATTTGCGGCACCTTCCGAGCGTAGCGAGGCACCCCGGAGGGGGCGAAGTGAGCCACGAAGTGGCGGATCGATCTCCGGGAGGGTGCCCCATTGCTCGGCGCCGCAGAGCGACAAATCCGCCGCTGCGCGGCGGAAGACTCCCCTCCCGTCCCCTCAAGGGGTAGCCCGCCAGGTGCTGTGCCGTCTACCACGTGAACGGTTACGAATAATCCAGGCTGGCAGGGGGGCTGAAAAGGGGCTACACATTGCTCCGTGGCCGAACGATACACCAGCGCGTTGCCGCTGATCGCGCTTTTGGCGGTGTGCGTACCTGGGTGCCGGGACAAAAAACCGGCCGGGAAGAAACCGCGCTCGGCCCAGCGCAGCGCTCCCAGCACGGCCCGCCAGCTTCCGCCACTGGCAGCCTGGCTGCGACAGATCCCGTCCTCTGCCTCCTGGGCCCTGGCGACCCCGGACCTCGACCGGCTCTCCGCCAAGCTGGCAGCGGCCTGGCCCCTGCTCAGACGTCACCCGGGGATCGGCCCGCTGCTTCGCCAGCTCCGGCTGTCAGTCGAAAATCGCTGGGGCGACTGGCCGCTCACCCGAGGCATTTGGAAACGCCTTAAAATCGTTTCGGAAAGGGGGGCACTGGTCTACCAACGAAAGGGCGCGGTGGTGCTCGTCTTTCAGACGACGGATCTCCCGGCGCTGATGCAGGGGATCACCCGGGCCGTCCAGCGGAAGGGCGCCAGGCACATTGCGCCGGTATCCAAAACGGTCGCTTCCGGGGTGACGCTTTGGCGCCTCGACAACACCTGGACCTGCGGCACACGCGATGATTTGGCGCTGTGCGCCGACGTGGCTCCCGAGAAGTGGAGCGCTGCAGCGGGCCAGCCCAAAACCTCCCTCTGGGACGCAGCCCTCGCCTCGGCCCCTCTCAAATACTTCGACGGCGACGTGGGCTTGTACCTGAGCAAAGACACCGGAACCGGGGCCGCCGTCCAAAAGGCCGTCGCTTGGCTAAGTGGCTGGAATACAAACGGTTTCTGGGGAAGTCTGACCTTTGCGAAGCGGACGAGTCTCCAAGGTCTGGCCCTGCGGCCGAGGGCGGTTCGTATTCCGACTCCAAAAGACCCGAGCCCAACCGCGTCGGTCGGGCTCGCGGCCGCACACACCGATGATCTCGTTCTCCGGCTGATCCTCCCGCCGGATCTGCTTCTGGGCCACCTGGGACGCCTGATCCCTCAGCTGCGGCCCGCACTGACAGCGCTGCAGGTCAAGACGGGGGCTGGCTCCCTGGCGGCGGACGTGCTCAACGGCGAGCTGCTCCTGCTGAGCTCCCAGACGGGGCTCACCTTGATTTTGGGGATCCGCGGCCAATCCCGAGCGCGACGCGGAATCAAGCGGCTGGATCTCCTCCTCGGTCCCCAGATCATCCGCTGGCAGAAAACGATCCGCGAGCTCGGGGGAGGGTGGAACCTCGCGCACAGCCGAGAGGGTCTCGGCGATGTGCAAACCCAGCGCCTGACCATTCAGACTCCCGCGGGGCCCGGCGGGCCGCTGCCCCTGTTGCGAGACGGTCAGCTGACAGTCCACTGGGGAATCACAAAACACCACTTGGTGATCGCCACGGACGCCCACCTGTTTCGCCGCGCCGTCGCCCGGGTGGATCTGTCCGACGCCGGCTTTCTCAAGGAGCTCCCGAGCGCCGCGGCCCGGGCGTTCTCGGGCCGCTCGCTCCTGGCGCTGATGCTGACTCCCGACGATCCACTCACGGCATTGCCGGACCGCTACCGCGCCGTCTACCAGCGGCAGCTCGCCCTGCTCCAGACGGACACACGGCGTTGGGTGGATCTGGCCCGCACCCTGTCCGATTTGACCTCACGCATGGCGCTCACGGTGGAGGACCTTCCCGTGGGACTGGGCTGCCGGCTAGTGATCTCCCTGGTGAGCATGCCCGGGCCGCACCTGCGGATCCCCCCCCGGTACCTGGAAGCGCTGGAGATGAAGTACGGCGGCAATCGCAACGGACATCTCCAGCTGCTCCGGGCGCTGGCCCGGCGCCACCCCGCCTCCCCCGTAAGCATCAAGGCCGAAAGACAGCTCGCCGCCCGGAATTCCGTCCACAACAGCGGCGTGCCGGGGCTCATCGCCTCGGTGCTGATCCCGTGGCTGCAGAAGCGTGGCCTCGCCGCCGCCCATGCCGAGGCGCACACCGCCCTGGCGCGCCTGGGTGAGGCCCTGCGGCGACAGGCCCAGGCGGCCCGCACGCTGCCCCCGACGCAGCGGCGGCGTTGGCACCGCTCCCTTCGCTCCACGCACCTCACCCCCATGCGCTCGTGCTGCACCGCAGGCCGTCGATGTCGATCCACCGCCGCCGACTGGAAGCACCCCACGTGGCGGCGGCTCGGCTTTTCAATGGCGGGCTCACACCACTACCGCTTCCAGCTGATCGTGCAGCCGGGATCGCTGCGCACCCGGCTCGTGCTCCGGGCCCTGGGGGATCTCGACTGTGACGGCCGCGCGGGCATCCTCGAACGCGTCGGCACCGTCGAGGAGGCCACCGGTGCGCTGACGTTGGGGGCTGTCACGCAGCTCCGCCCGGAGCGCTAGGCAGCACTACTTGCCTTTGCACCGTAAGTAAGCGAAAATAAGGTACGGGAAACCAGGATCAGAACATGGAATGTACACATACGCATAGGATCCCCGCCTGTCCAGGTCGGCCCTCTGGCCGCAGGTTCTCCACGCGCGCCGCGCTGTTTGGAATCGCTCTGGTTTCCATGATCACCGCGTGCGCGAAGTCGAACCCGGGAACAGGCAACAGCAACAACGTCAACAACTCCAACCCGCCGGTGGATGGCGGTGATCGGCTCCCCTTGGGGATGAACTGCTCCTTCAGCAGGGAGTGCAATTCCGATCTCTGCCTGGGGGTCGGCCAAGAGCTGCTCTGCTCGTCGTCCTGCCAGGGCGACCCGTGCCCCGAAGGATTCTACTGCGCGCACGTGGACGTTCAGATTGCCCCTTCGGGGGAGGACGTCCCTCCATCCGGCTACTACTGCCTCCCGGACCGCGGAGGGCTGTGCAAGCCCTGCGGCTCGGACATCAACTGCAATTTTGCCGGGGACCGCTGCCTGGACCTGGGGAACGGCCTCAAGGTGTGCGGGCGCGACTGCCAGTACGACGGCACCTGCCCCGTGGGGTACGAGTGTCGGCAGGGCCAGTGCTGGCCCATCATGAACACCTGCGACTGCATCCCGGAGCGTGTCGGGGCCACCCGCGCGTGCCAGAACATGAACGAGTTCGGCTTGTGTCTGGGCGTGCAGACCTGCGGAGCCAGCGAATGGGACGCCTGCAGCGCGCAGATCCCCTCCTTCGAGGTCTGCAACGGTGTGGACGACGACTGTGACGGCCATCTGCCGAGTGAAGAGCTGGACACCGACAACAACGGCACCATCGACTGCATCGAGGACTGCCAACCCACCGCCGAGGTGTGCGACTCCGAGGACAACGACTGCAACGGCGAGGTGGACGACGGCGATCCCGTGGCGATGTGCGGAGCGGTCGCCAACGGCGAGCCCCAATGCCTGCACGGCGAGTGCGTGGTCGGCTCCTGTGACGAGGGCTACGTGGACATCGACGGAGACCTGTCCAATGGATGCGAATGCCAGCTCACGGTGACCGGCGGGGAAACCTGCACCCTGGCCGAGGTGGTCGGCCCCCTGAGCGACGCCGCCGGCGGGCAGTCGGAGACCCGGACCGGAATCCTGCAGGAAGGCCAAGAGCGGTGGTACTACGTCCAGGCCATCGACTCCCCCGATGCCGGGCCCGGCGGCTGCGATGCGTTCCATTTCCGCGCGCAGATCACAGTGAACCCATCCGCCGTCTACAAGATCGACATCCTCGGAGAGCACTGCGCCGGAGACCCCGAGTGCCCGGCGGCCATCACTGACTTCCAGTGGTTCACCAACTTCCGCGACGGCGCCGACGACACCGCCACGGGCGAATGTCCCTGCGGCGACGGAATCCAGGTCAACGAGAACCTGTGCACCGACAATACCAAGGTGTACCTGATCCGCATCTTCCGCCAGCCGGGGACTGCCCTCACGTGCGAGCCCTACGAGCTGGAGTTCTCCAACGGGATCTACCCAGCTCCGATCTAGTCCGGCGGCGGAACGCCCGCGCTCCCCGAAGCTCCATGGACGTCAAGAAGTACATCCTGCAGCGCCCCAAGCCGGTGGCTCGCCCCGACTGGGGTGACGTGCTGGACGACGAGCAGCGAGCCGTGGTGGAGGCCCCCGCGGGCTACGTGCTCGCCGTGGCCGGCGCCGGCTCCGGCAAGACCCGCGCGCTCACCTATCGCGTCGCGCACCTGCTCCACCAGGGGACCCGTCCCGAGCGGTTGATGCTGTGCACGTTCACCAACCGCGCGGCCCGGGAGATGCTGCGCCGGGTGGAGGGTCTGGCCAATGTGGAGGTGAGTCGGATGTGGGCCGGCACCTTCCACCACGTGGGGAACCGCGTGCTCCGGCGCTACGGTGAAGCCATGGGCCAGACGGCCGACTACTCCATCCTGGATCGAGCGGACGCGACCGAGCTGCTGGCGCGGGTGATCGCGGGCCGCCGGGGACTCAAAGGCCGCAGCCGGTTTCCCCGGGCCAACGTCCTGGGCGGCCTGATCTCCCTGGCGGCAAACACCGGTCGGACCATCGCCTGGCTGCTCCTCACGGAGTACCGGCGCTTCGCCCACGACGGCGAGGAGATCGAGGCGGTGGCCGCAGCCTACCACGAGCGCAAAAACAAGCTCGGCGTGAGGGACTTTGACGATCTTCTGCTCGGCTGGCGGGATGCCCTGACCGCGCACCCGGACGTCGCCGCGGAGCTGCAGGACCGGTTCCAGCACGTGCTGGTGGACGAGTACCAGGACGTCAACCGCCTGCAGGCGGAAATCACCGACGCCATGGCCCAGGGCCACGGGAGTCTCACCGTGGTGGGCGACGACGACCAGTCCATCTACAGCTTTCGCGGGGCGGATTCCGACGCGATCCTGCGCTTTGGTGAGCGCCACCCCACGGCGGTGGTATACAAGATCCAGAACAACTACCGCTCCACACCGCAGATCCTCAGCCTGGCCAGTCGCTCCGTGGCGCACAACGCGCACCGTCACGACAAGACGCTGCGTGCGGTCCGCACCACCGGAGAGCTGCCGGTGGTGGTCGGTGTGGACGACGTGTACCAACAGGCGGCCTTCGTGGCCCAGCGGGTGCTCGAGATTCACGAGGACGAAGACGTTCCGCTGGCCCAGATGGCGGTGCTCTTCCGGGCCCACGCGCACAGCTTGGAGCTGCAGGTGGAGCTGACGCGCCGACAGATCCCGTTCACGGTCCGGGCGGGGCTGCGCTTCTTCGAGCAGGCGCACATCAAGGACGCCCTGGCACACCTCCGCTGGCAGACCAACCCACAGGACGAGCTGGCGGCCATGCGGGTCCTGCGGCTCCAGCCGGGCATCGGCGCCTCCACGGCGACCCGGACCATGGAGCACGTACAGTCCCTGGCCGCCGAGCCCGTCTTCGCCGGCCTCTTCTCGGCCCGGGAGCACGCCGGGCTCTCCGGCCGCGCCCAGAGCCAGCTTCGCCGGCTCGCCGAGCTCTTCGGGCAGCTGGAGGCGGCGAACGGGCCGGCGGAGGCGCTGCGCACCGTGCTGGAGGGGCCGTACCGGGACTACGCGCTGCGACAGTTTGCCAACGCTGAGGAGCGGCTGCAGGATCTGTCGCAGCTCGCTGACCATGCGGAGCGCTACGACACCACCTCCGCGCTCCTGAGCGACATCGCCCTCATGGCCGGGATGGCGGCCGAGAGCTTCGCCCCGGACGAGGCTCCCGACGACTGTTTGACCCTGTCCACCATCCACCAGGCCAAGGGGCTGGAGTGGAGAGTCGTGTTCGTGCTGTGGCTCTGCGACGGTCATTTTCCGTCGGCACCGGCCCTCCGCGATCCGGGCGGCGAACAGGAGGAGCGGCGGTTGTTCCACGTGGCCGCGACCCGCGCCCGGGACCAGCTCACCCTCGTCCACCCCCTGTTCGCCGAACAGCGCGGTCTTCCTCGGGTCATCACCCGCGTCTCCCGCTTCCTCGGCGAGCTCGAGGGACAGGACCTCTTCGAACGCTGGAGAATCGAGCTGGAGTAGGAGCGCTGCGAACGGGTGCGCCGGACCGAGCCGGCGCAGGGAACTACCGGCCGGCGCGCTGATAGGAGTGGCTGGGCACGTTGAACTCGGGCAGCGAGGTCTGGATCTCGTCCGCCTCCCGAGCGCGCCGGCGCAGCGCCGCCATCACCAGGCGCAGGGCACCGAGGAAGCAATTCACCTGCTCGTCCGAGAGCTCGCCCATGTTGGCGATCTGGAAGTACTTGTCTTTCAGATGTGCCTTGCAGCCGTAAATGATGTACCCGCGGCGACGCATCTCCACGTACATGTCGGAGAATCGAACCCCCGTCGGGACCTTGATGCACAGGATGGTCCGAGACTCGTGGCCGCTCTCGGTGAAGAACGTGAACCCCATCGTCTTGAGCTCCCCGCGAATCCAGCTGTTGAGGCGATGATAGCCTCTCTGACGGCCTCCGGGGCCGAGGGCGAGATACTCGTCAACCGCCGCGTCCAGGGCGTAGAAGTTGGACACCGCAGGGGTGAACGGGGTCTGCTCCATGCCCACCTCGTACCGGCGATAACGCTTCAGGTCGAGGTAATACACCCGCGGAGCGACGTCCTCGATGAGGGACCAGACCCGCTTGTGGACACACGCCATGGCCACTCCCGAGATGGCGTGCAGGCACTTGTTGGCGCTGGAGATGCACACGTCGATACAGTCCCGGGCCACGTCGAGATCCTCCCCGCCGAGGCTGGCCACCGCGTCCACGATGAACATCCGGCCGTTCGCCCGACAGATCCGCCCGACCTCCCCCACCGGATTTATCAGCCCGACCGAGGTTTCGTGGTGACACATCACTACGCCGAAGATGTCTGGATCCGCCTGCAGCAGCGTGCTCACGTCCTCGGCCTTCACCAGCTGGCCCCACTCGTAGCGGAGCACGGTGTGCTCGATCCGGTGGAGCTGGGCGATCTCCTCGAACCGCTCTCCGAACGCGCCGTTGGACACCACCAGGAGCTTTCGGTCCCGCGGAATGGTGGAGGAGATGGCCGCCTCCATGCCGCTGGTGCCGGACCCGGTGATGAGCAACACCTCGTGCTCCGGCCCGCCCCGGAAGACGCGCTTGAGCTTGAGGCGCAGCTGCTGGAGCAGCACCGAGAATCCCTCGTCCCGATGGCAGACGTCGTGATGCACCAGGGCGCTCTTGACCCGCGGGGACGTCACCACCGGACCGGGATTGAACAGCACGTAGTGGTTCGGGGCGTTCTCGGCGAGGATGCCCTCCACGTAGGCGAGGGTCCGCTCCGGGTTGGAGATGGTCTGCTGCAGCGCTTTCTGCCGCGGCATGGGCTGGAGGTCCTCCCCGTACATGTTCAACAGCCACTCGCCGTGGCGCAGGGTTTCCGGGGTGTCGATGTCCTGCCACAGGGCGCCGCCGATGTCGTGTCGGCGCAGGCGCCCCTGCCCGGCAAGCAGCCGTAATCCGTCCAAGAGGCGCGGGTTCGGGCGATGCTCGAGCGCCTTGAAGATCCGTCCCGACATTAGCGCGATCCGCGTATCCACGGCGTCTGCTTTCTGGAGCCCACGGCCGAGGTCGACGATCTGATCACCCTCCAGCTGCACCTTGATCTGGCCGTCGAGGTCATACACGCGACTGACGTTCGCATCCACTCCCAGGTAGCAGTGCCCATTGGGTTGATAGGCCTGGAGCCCGATCAGCACGTCCGGGCTGTAGATATGGTCCGCCATGACGAGGAAGAAAGGTCGGCCGGCCACCGCCTCCCGGGCTGCCAGCAGCGACACGCCAGTGTTGCGCTCCCACTCCGGATTGTCCACGAACCGGACGTCGGGGAGGTGCGCACAGGCCTCGCGAATCTCCTGGCCCCGGTACCCGACCACCACGATGATCTCGTTGACTCCACCGGCACGCAGGCTCCGCACGGTGCGCTCGATCAGGGGGACGCCATCCACCAAAACGAGCGGCTTCGGAAGATCAGACAGACCGCGGAGTCTCTCTCCCGGGCCGGCGGCGAGGATCACGGCGACGTGGATGTTCGTGGTCAAGGGGCACCTCCGAGACAGCGGCAAGGTACGCCCTCATAGGTTGGCGATGCCTCGGCTGTCAATGGTAATAGTCCAATGGCCCGCACCAGCATGATTCATGCCAGCTGTATTATTCCTCCCATTCACTAACGAATATCTAATATTGGGCTCAGCGTCGACTCGGCGGCATGGTGAGCTTTCACCACTTCTGGTGGTTTTTCACCGGCAGGACTAACACCTCCGGTCAGGTCACGGGCGAGAACCTGTGTTGTAAGGCGCGATAGGCCCAGAGCTCCTCATCCACCAGACCATCAGCTCGGAATCGGAATCGCCGGAACTGTCCCCGTCGAAGCGGGGTCATCTTGCAGCTGCTCACGGATCCAACACCTCTCACGGGCACCGGGGACTCCGGCCCTTCGAGCTCACCAGCGATTGGTCGATGCAGGTGGCCATGCAAGACGAGGCCGGCGCCTTGCCGGGCGATGACCTGCCGGACCGCTGCGGCGTCGGTGAGCCGATTGTGCCAGTGTCCAACCCCTGGTTGGGGTGGGTGATGGAGCGCGACGACCCGAAACCGGCAGGCCAACCTCGGATCCGCGAGGCTCGCTTCGAGGCGGGCGAGCTGGCGCGCCCCCAGGGTGCCCACCGCGAGCAGCGGTGCGCTCGGTCGGGCCGTGGTGCAGGCCACGAGGGCCAAGGGACCGCGGATTCGGATCACCGGCCATTCCTGGGATTGAAACTCGACGTCCGGCCGCAGATACGGCTCGAAGACCCGCTGAAAGGAGCCGCTGCGCACGACGGATGCGAGGTACGCGTCGTGGTTTCCAGGGATCACGGTGATCTGGTCACTGCTCAGCGGGAGCCGCTCCAGGGACTGGCGAAACCGCCGGAACTCCGGCTCCAAACCGAGGGTCGAGATGTCGCCGGTCACCACCACGTGATCCGGCCGCAGCCCGGTGATGGTGTCCAGCGCCGCGAGGGTGACGTCGTAGTCGTGGATCCGCTGCCGACGCAGCAGCGCGTTCGCCCCACCCAGCAGCCGCTTGTCCAGCAGGAAGCTCGGCCGCAGTGCCCCAGGCACGAAGACGTGGGGGTCGGACAGCTGGATCAGTGTGGCTTCGCCGTCAGCGCGCGCGGCCATGGGGCAGCCCTTTCCAGAAGAACACCTGATAACAGGTCATCACGAAATTCATCGACGCGCCGGCTACCGTCGCCCAAAAGGCCCAGTGCAGAACCCCGAAGATCGCGGTCATCAGGTAGGCGAAGATGAAGAAGTCCCGCCGCCCCAAGTACTTCAGCCCCGACAGAAAACGCCCCACAGCGCTCGGTCCCTCCCCCTCGGACGCAGCGCCGGGCGCTCCGTCCGCCGCCGCCTCGGCCTCCAGATCGAACCACCACTTGAACAGAAACTCGTCCGGGATGCCCAGCCGGTGGATGTAGCGAAACACCGTGGCGTTGTAGAAAATCACCGCAAACACCGCAAACGCGCCGGTGTACAGGTACAGGGGCTGATCAAAGCTGCGATAGGCGCCCACGGCCATGCCCGCCATGAACGCCGAGTTCACCACCAGGTCCCCGTAAATGTCGAACCAGGCGCCCCAGTCGCTAAACCGGTACTTGACCCGCGCAATCTCACCATCGCAGCTGTCGAAGATCAGGCTCAGCATCAGCAGGGATCCACCGAGGACGGTCCAGCCATAGGTGCCGACCCCCACGGCCACCGCCGCCGCGAGCCCGAGCACCACCGAAAACCCGGTGACCAGATTCGGCGTGATGGGCAGCGGCAGCATCAGCGTCGTAAGCCGGGCCGAAAGGCGCCGAATGAGGAGGTAGCAGACGATCCCATCAATATGCAGGGGCTTGACGGACTGGGCCAGCAGCGCCCGCCGGGCCCGCCGACCGTCAGCGGCGGACTGCACGGCCACCGCCGCTCCGCCGAAGGTCCGCTCGTCCAGCTCCGGCCCGGACGCCCGGCCCGCCAGGCCGCTGCCGCAGATCGCAATCCCGCCCGCTGCCGTGCGTCCGTCGGTCACGCGGCCCTCCGTCAGGGCCTCGAGCACCCCGCCCACGAAGCCCCAGTCGATGGCCACCGGCTCTCGGAGCACCAACGCCGGAGTCTGCGACCCGATCCCCTCCTCCGCCGCGGCCCAAGCGCGGCCCTCGGAGTCGTCGGCCGCGAACAAGAGCTCCGGGGGATCGGCGGCCAGGCGACTGCTCAGGAGCCACTGCTCCAGCGCGGCCCGCTCCTGCCCGGGAACCACCACCACCACCCGCGCCACACCTCCACGCCGAAGCGCGAGCACCTCACGCTCGAGCAGCGCGAGCCCGGCCACTCGGCGCAGGTGGTCGGACGAGTAGAACACCACGGCCACGGCTTCGGTCACGGCGTGCTCCCCGGATGTGCAGAGGGGGAGTCCCGCTCCTCGGGTGGATCTCCGGCGAGCTCATGCCGCCAAGCCCGGGAGGCGACGTAAAAGTCGCGCCGCTCCTCGGCGGTCATGGCGATCCAGGAAAAGCCCGCGTACACGGCCACATAGAGGAACATCAGGTCCCAGAAATAGCGCCGCAACCACAGGAGCGCGACCGCTCCGCTGACGAAGAAGAAAGCGATGATCAGCTTTCCCCACCACTGGATTCGACGCCCGTGGTGGCTCATGAAGGGCAGCGGCACCAGGTTGAGCACGGCGACCAGCACCACCAGCACCACCGCGACCCATCGCCCTCCGGGAACCTGGTAGAAGATCGTCGAGTTCAGAAAGCTGATGGTGAGGAACGCGGCCACCGGCCGCGGCATGCCGTGCCACGCCAGATCGTAGCGCAGCTTCGCGGCCGCCCCCCGTGCATGTCGGATGGAGCCCGCGACGATGAGCAACCCGGCCAAGCCGAACGCCAGCGGGAGGGAGTAGCTCCGGAAAGCCAGGTACACCACGAAGGCCGGTGCGACACACTGCGCCGTGTGATCGGCGATGTTGTCGAGCTCGTGGCCAAAGGCGTTGCCCCGGCCAGTGAGCCGCGCCACCGGACCGTCGAAGACGTCCCCGAGGTACGCCAGCATGATGATGACGGACGCCCACCAGAGGTTGCCTTGGATGGCGAAGCAGATCGAGGCCACGCCCCCCAGGAGGTTGACGATGGTAAACAGATCCTTCAACCCGAATCCACACCCCATCACGGCGGCGAGTAGACGATCCAGGGGCCCGAGCAGGGCAGCAAGAACAGTTCGGAGCATGGGCGAGATTCCGACGTCAGCGTCGTTTTCTTCGGGGACCTTCTTCGTTCAAGTAACTGATGAGTCGGCCCAGCTGCTCCTCGACGTCTGCGGCGAGGGTATTCGGAAGGGAGCGGTGCATGTCGGCGAGCAGATCCGCCAGCTTCCGCGCGAGGCTCACCGCGCGCTGGGTCCGGTGGCCCTCGGCCTGCTCCTGGGTCTCCGGCTCCGCCATGGCCTCCCTGAACTTTCGCGCCAGGGACGACGGGGAGACGTCCGAGGAGAAGGCGTCCGCCTGGATCGAGCTGAACATCGAATCCGGGACGGCGTCGGTTTCCCGGGCCCGCGCGAGGGCGTGCACCGTATCCGGCTGGGGGATCGGCTCCTGCACACCGTCTCGCTTCAAGATGTGCGGTGCGTGCTCGTTCAGATATCCGAAGGACGTGGTCAACTTTTCGGCGGTGGCCTTCCGAATGTGCAGCTCGCGCCGGCAGTACTCGGCAAAGGTGGCAAACCCCCACCGCTCGAAGGCCTCTCCGGACCGGACCGAGCTGAGCACCTCACCCAGCTCGACCCAGCTCCGCTTGAACTGGCCCGCCCGGCTGAGGACCTCGACACGCTCCGGATCGTCGGCGTGATCGTCCATCCGACGCCGGATGTCATTCTCTGTCCGGCTCTGCTTCGCCATGCGCTCCTTTTACCGAATCCCAAACCCGGACGCAACCCGGCTCCCCCGGGATCGTCCGAGGGCGCCGGCGAGTGTGACCCAACCCCCGTGGCGCAGCTGCCCGAGCGACCCCGCGCAAGGCGCGGCCCCCCGCGTGCTTCGGCCCCCTTGGTGCAGACAACCCGGACGCCCAGCGCGAAGCGCGGGGTTCCTCGTCTGGGCGAAGTAGCATCCCCGCGGGGAGTTGGATATGATGGGACCCTATGGGAACTTCGAAACGTGCACCGCGTTCCGCGCCGGGCTCGCTGGCCGCGGCGCAGAAAAAGGGAGCCGAGCACTGGGCCGTGCTGGCCGGTGTGGCAGTGATCGGGCTGGTGCTCACCACCCTGGCGATCATCCTGACGGGCGCCTACCTCGCTCCCGTCTTTGTGAAAGGGTGGCTTTGGTTCGGCCTCACGCTGCTGCTGGCCGTAGGGGTTCCGGTGGCGGCGGGGCTCTGGATGGTCAGGCCGCTCAAGGGCTTCAAGCGCGCCGCCTGGTTCACCGGGGTTTGGGTCATCGTCCCGCTGCTGGCGGTGCTGGGATTGTCCGCAGGCGCTCCGCGCCACACTGCCGGCATGCTCCGCAAGCACGGCCACCTGCCCTTCGAGCACGTCTTCGGCCCCACGACCCGCTCCTCCACGACCCGATTCGGCGAGTCCATCGCCCTGGGCTGGGCCAACCTGCTGCACGCCAAGGCTGTCGAGCGCCGAAAGAGCCGCGGGGTGGTGGCGGACCGGAAGACCCCGCAGAAACGGAAATCGCCCAAGTCGGTGTTCTACTCCGGCGTGCACCACCGGAAGGCCAAGCCGCTGGATCATCCCCTGCCCAAGGGACGGCCGACCGAGGTGCGCTACGTGCAGCGGGGCGGAGCCATCATGGTTCCGGTGCGCCTTGGTAGGGGCAACAAGCTCGACAAATACAGCATGATCCTGGACACCGGAGCGACCCTGTCGGCCATTGACCGGGACACGGCGAAGAAGCTCGGAATCCGTCTCTCGGTCACGCCGATCCAGGTGGAGCTCAGCACTGCGGCGGGCCCGCAGAGCTTTCCGCTGGCCATTCTGGACCGCATCCGCGTGGGAACAGTGGAGGTCCGCCACCTGACCGTCGCAATCTGTGACCCCTGCGCGCCACCGGGCCTCTCCGGCCTGCTCGGGCTCAACTTCGCCAACCACTTCGTCACCACCATCGACCCCCGGAGAAAGCGCCTGAAGCTTCACCAGCACCGGGCTCAGCTCAACCGCATCATCGACATCGAGCCCTTCCTGCAGCTCACCGCTGTCCACGGGGAGACGACTGCCGGAAAATTCACCGTGACCGGGAAGGTGCACAACCGCAGTGACCGCCGGATCCTGTGGCTCGAGCTCTCGACCGCGCTCATGGACTCCAAGAGCAAGGTGCTGAGCCGGATCACCACCCGGCTGAAGAAGATCCCCCGGCGCGCCAGCCAGAGCTTCACGCTCCAGGGGCAGACCCACCAGGAGCTGATGCGGTATCGGCTGGAGCTGGTAGGCGCCGCCTGGTAGCGGGCTCCGGGCACGGGACCGGAGCTATTTCCGGAGCAGCACGTACAGCGCGCCGGCTCCGCCGTCCACAGGCCTCGCCGTGGCGAAGGCCAGGATTCGCCGCCCCAACCGACCGTGACTGAGCCAGCTCACGAGCGCGTTCTTGAGCACCGGCACCTGATCCTTGGAATTCAAACCGCGACCGTGGACCAGCAGGACAGAGCGTCGCCCTACGGTCCGGCTCTCCGTGAGAAACCGCCCCACCGCCTCCCGGGCCTCACTCCGGGTCAACCCATGCAGATCGAGGTGCGCCTGCACCGAGAAGTCCCCCCGCCGAAGACGCTTCAGCAAGCGTCGATCCACGCCCGGGGCCAGCCCCTCGACGTACTCGAAGGTGTCAGAGATTTCGAAGGTCCCGTGGCCCGCCACGAGGTCGGCCAGCCGGGCGTAGACTTCGGCGTCCCCGTCCGGGGCCGGGACAGCTGCTCCCGATGGCTCTCGCGGCAGGGCCACTCGTCCGCCCGTGGACAGCGGAGTGACATCCGCCATGGCCCGCCGGAACTGCTGCGCGTCGTCCGGCGCTGCGGCCTCCCGGGCAGCCGCCTCCCGGGCGAGCGCCTCCCGGGCGAGCGCCTCCTGTCGCTCCCGGTCCTGCTCCTCCCGCGCTCGCTGCTGCGCCTGCTTGACCCGTCTGGTCAGGTCGGACTTCTTCTGCCGAAAGGGATTGTTGAACGGCTCATCGCGACTCATCATCGCTCAGTGTAGCGTGAAATCCGGGATCAAGCGCGGCGTCAATCGAGCCAGCCGGGGGACGACGTCCCGCCCGGGTGATGCACCCAGGGGCCGCGGGACAGGCAGTCACCGCTCACCACGCGGATGACGCTCTGACCGTTGGCAGGCACGGTGCCGTCGTCCGCCGTGCCGGGAAAGTAGCTGCGCTCAACGCCGCCGTCATCGAACAGATGCACGGGCTCGCCGCTGTTGCTCAGACCACCCGATCCGAGGGTTCCGTCGTCGACCCGCACGATCAGCGCTGCCGGATCCGGCTGAGGGTCCGCGTCGTCCAGCTGGTCAAAGGTCTGCGGCACCACGAGGACGACCGCGCCCGGGGCGAGCATCACCGCCGGGAGGGTATCTCCCTCCCGCGACGGATCGTCGGTGATCCGCCACCCCTGCAGCCCGGTGGGAGTGCTGCCCAGGTTGACGAGCTCCACCAGCTCCTGCGCCGGCTCAGCGCCGGCCGGATTGGCACGCACCTCGGAGATCACCACCGTCGGCTCGAAAGAGAGCGCTTCGAGCCCATAGGGGCCGTAGTCCGCGGCGTTGTCGAACAGATCCCACACCCGCACGAACAGCTCCGCCGTTTCCGGCGGCGGATTGGCGACCAGCCGGTGCGTCTCGGACCACTCGCCGGGGGTCGACTCCTGCGCAGGGCTTCCCGGCGTCAGCAGCCGCAGCACGGACCGGGCGGGCTCATCCGTGCTGAACGTCAGCACGAGGCACCCCTCCGCGGCCGCAGGCTCTGCCCCGATGACCTCAGGCGGCTGCAGGTCGGCCTCTGCGCCGGTCGTGAACCCGGGGGGCGCCGCCGACCAGGGCACCGGCTCCCCCTGGGTGTCGGTCAGTGACGCATCCCATGCCAGGGAGTACCGTGTGGACGGCGCGAGGGTGGCGGTCAGGGTGATGGCAACGCAGCTCGGGTGCGCCTCCGGACACCGACCCGCGGCAGCCCGCACCTCTGCGGCGGCTCGGCGCTGGCCATCGGTGAGCCAGATCCCGGCCGGCAGTGCCCCGAATACGGGCTGGGTGAAGCCGACGACCACCTCGGCGAGATTCGGCGGCACCTGCACGCTCTCCGGCGAAGGCACCACCAGCACCGCGACCGGAGGCGCCGCGGGCGCTGCCTCGGCCACGAAATCGTAGGTAAAGCCCTGCCAGGTGCCATCGGCCGCGGCGAGCGGGTTTCCTGCATCGTCCCGCACCTCCGACGACAGCATCAACGTGTAGAGCTCCAAGGCGTCGAAGGGCCGCTGCGGCTGCAAGGTGATCCGATCCCGGCGGGCGTCAAGCTCGATCGCCATCGGATGCGCCAACCCCTGTCTGGACACCGACAACGGCGGGCTGTTCGCGTCGTCTCGGAAGGCCGTGTCCACCGCGCTCTCACGGCAGCGCTCCCCAAGACAGTGGCCTCGCAGACACTGCCCCGTGACCGCGCAGCTCTCTCCCACCCTGCCTCGTATCACCAGCACGGTCTCCGGGGTCACCGAGCCGCGCTCCAACGGCTCCGACAGTCGCACCGTGATGGTGGCAAGTCCGCTCACCACCGGCGGCCCCGGGGCGTCCAGCGCGCCGAGGGAAACCCCGACGACCGCAGGGGGTGAAAGATCCAAGGTGCTGTGCAGCTCCGGCGCCACGCACCCGGAGAGCAGAAGCCAGCCGATCACTGAAACCAAGCTCTGACGATCCATGGGACACCTCCGGGTCGGCCAGGCGCCGACACCGACCCGGCTACGATGCAATCGTTGTTCCACAACCGGGCCGCACTCGTTTCCGAAGAATCGCGCAGGGTGGCCCGAAAACCGGCGACCGGGAACCGGACGCAGGGCCGGGAACCGGACGGCCTCAGCGCCTGTCGAGTCCTGGTTGGCGACTTTCCCACAGGGCTTGTCTCAGGCGGCAGCCTTTAGTATGAGTGGCTAGAGTCGACGGGGCGTTTGCGAGGGCCCAATGGCATGGGTCGGCCACCGTTCGAGCAGCAACAGGAGCACACCAGCGTATGGCCATTTCCCGGCAGATCAGTCACCAGATGGAGAAAGCCTCGTGGATCCGGCGCATGTTTGAGCAGGGCATGGAGCTCAAGCAGATCCACGGCGATCAGAACGTCTTCGATTTCACACTCGGCAACCCGATGTTCGAGCCCCCCGAGGCGTTCAAGCAGAGCCTGCGCGACGTCGTGGCCGACCCGACCCTGGGACTCCACCGATACATGCCAAACGCCGGCTTTCCGGACGTGCGACGAACCATCGCAACCGCCATCTCCGACGTTCAAGACGCGGCGCTCACCGAGCGCCACCTCATCATGACGACGGGCGCCGCGAGCGCTCTGAACGTCGTGCTGAAGTCGCTCATCGATCCCGAAGACGAGGTCATCGTCCTGGCGCCGTACTTTGTCGAGTACCTGTTCTACGTCTCCAACCACGGCGGCGTGAGCCGCGTCGTCCAGACCGATGAGTCGTTCCAGCTGGACGCGGCCGCGATCCAGGCCGCCCTGACGCCGAAGACGAAGGCCATCGTCATCAACTCACCCAACAATCCCACGGGGGCGGTGTATCCGGCGTCCAGCCTGAACGCCCTGGCGGATCTGCTATCCGCCCATCGTGAGACGACCGGCCGGCGCGTATACGTCATCTCCGACGAGCCCTACCGAAGACTCGTGTACGATGGTGTGGAAGTCCCGCCCCTGCTGCGCATCTTCTCCGACTCGATCGTCTGCACGTCGCACGCAAAAGACCTCTCGATCCCCGGGGAGCGCATCGGCTACATCGCCATCGGTCCCCACTGCGATCAGCTCGAAGCGCTGGCCAATGCCTGCTCCTTCTCGATCCGCACGCTGGGATTCGTCAATGCACCGGCGATCATGCAGCGCGCCGTGGCGCCGCTCCAACAGGTTTCCATCGACATCGACAACTACAGGCGTCTTCGGGATCAGTTCTTCGACGGACTCACCGCCATCGGATACGAGTGCGTGCGCCCTCAGGGCGCCTTCTATCTCTTCCCACGGTGCCCCGTCTCCGATGACATCGCATTCGTGAACGCGCTGATGGAACACCGCATTCTCGCGGTGCCGGGCTCCGGATTCGGCCGCCCGGGCTATTTTCGCCTCGCCTACTGCGTGGCCGCCGAGACCATCGAGCGATCCCTGCCGGCGTTCCGCAAAGCCTTCGCCGAAAGTCAGGCAGAAAGCTGACCCGACCACTGGACCAGGGCATGGTTTGACCCGGTCTCTGTAGCCCGACGAATTCCTACGCTGGACCAAGGATCCCTTGACCGTTGGAAAGATACGAGTATTTTGGTACGGTGCACCCGAGGGGTCCGCGCAATTCGGGCCGAACAAGCCTGTTGAACGCGCTGCGTAGCAGCATCGGAACCCGCTGGCAGTGGGATGAGGCATCCGCAGTGCGATCCGTGGATCGATTGCGACGAGACGTAGCTCGGCTTGGCTAGGAAACGCAAAAAGAAGTCCAAGGGCGATCGGAAACGGTCGCTTCGGGAATCCCAGGCGGCGGGCACCGACCCGTCCGCAGCCGAGGCCCCGCGGTTGGACGAGATGGCGGTTGAGGCGGACTCCGCCGCAGCGAAGGGATCCGCGCCATCGCCCTTGGCAGCGGATCCGTCGGTGGAGGCGGCGCCCGACAGCCCTGTGGATCCCCAGGAGGTTGCCTCCCAGGCGGCGGCAGGTCTTCAGGCCGAAGCTTCCACCCCGAAGCCGGCCGCGAAACCCGCCGCGCGGGCCGAGTCGGCGCACGCCGCGGGAGAGATCATCCAACCCTTGCCAACGCCCGCACCGCCGCCACCGTCGCCGACACCCGAGCACGCCGCCGGCCCCGACAGTCCCAGGCCATCAACGTCGGTGTCGGCGCTGTCTGTCACCATGGGAAACAACGTCTCGGAGGCTGCGGAAGAGGTCGCTGGAGCGCTCTGGACGCCCACTCGCCCGGCCGAGCCGGACACCCCCCTGGTGGAGGTGCACCCGGATAATCCCGACGCCGCGCCCATGGTTTCCGGCATCATCAACGCGTCCGCCCGGTCGACGGCGCAAGGCTCAGCGCTGGCCGTGAATTTTGGCCACGCTGACGCCGAGCCGAATATCCAGATCGAAGAGGCCTATCAGGAAGACACCGCGAGGTTTCTCCACGTCGCGCAGTTGGAGAGATTCGACGAAGAGACGCCGCCGTTGCGAAGCATGGGGCGCCTCGCCGGCCTGCCCGTCGCGAAGCAGTGGGACCGGGAGTCGGAGCAGGAGACGCCGCCGACCGCCATTCACGCGGCCATCGCGGCCACCCCCTTTGACGACGGCGCCGATACAGACCCGGTGCCCGAGCCGCCGCGAATGGAGCCCGACCCAGCGGCAGAGGTTCTTCTGGCAGCCGATCTGGACCCCATCGACGCGGGCGAGTCGTTGCCGATCTACACCGTGGGCTACGACGCCTCGCTGGCCCTGGAGGAAGCACCCACGAAGCTGTCGGCGCTGTGGGACACCTCGGTGACGCCCGACGCCGGGCCGGAAAACAGGGGCCCGGTCGAGCATCCGTCCCCGTTCCCTCCGGCCCTCGACGAGGTACGCAAGTCAGAACGACCCATCATCTCTGACGCAAGCGCATACAGCACCACCGAGACCGAGCCCGAGGCGCCGGTGACCTACGGCAGGTTCCGGCCGGCGGCGTTCGTTCCCACGGCCGGCGCCGCCCGCGGAGAGGACGCAGCCATTGCCGTCCCAGACGATCATGAACCTTCACCTGAGCCTTCCCGACCCGTGATCGATCCTCCGGTGGCAGCGCCACCCACGGCGCCACTGACAACGGCTGCGGCCCCGCTGCCGGTTCCGGCGCTGCCCGCGCACCCGATGCCCGTGCAACGCGCGGCAGACCCCGCTCCGGAGCCGCCGTCGTTCACTGCTCCCCCCTCGACCGCGGCCGGTGTGATCTCCGGGGAAATCGGTGGCGGCAAGGCGACTCCCCAGGCGGTCCACCGGTTCGACGCTCCCCTGGCCACGACCACGTCGAGTGGGAGCATCATCATCGATCCCGAGCTCGTGGCCGAGCAGGTGGAAGTCACGCCGACCCCCACGGTCGAGGTCCGTTCGACCCCCACGGTCGAGGTCCAGTCGACCGTCGACCCGATAGTGCCGCCCACAGTCACGGAGCCGACCCCTCCAGCGTCGCCGGCGCCCCTGTCCGACGTCGCGGAGATCTCCCAGACGCCGCTGGCTGCTCCGCCCAAGTCCACCGGCACGAATCTCGGACGCGTGATGGCGGCCACCGTGCGCTTCGAGCTTCAGGAGCCGAGCACAGCGCTCCGCGCAGCCGCCGCGTCCCCTGGGAGCGCGAGCCCGCGTGTCGCGCCGACTCCTCGGAACGCCGCTCCGACCCGTAAGGCGCCCAAGGCGCCCAAGGCGCCCAAGGCGCCCAAGGTGCCCAAGGTGAAAGCGGCCGAGCCGCGGGGCCAGGCATTTTCAGACCTGGAGATCGCTTTCTTCGAGGAGGACCTGCAGAAGGTGGAGGAGGTGGACACGTTCGAGGACCTGGTTCAAGACTTGCCCGAGCCGCAGACCCCCTGGGGTGTGCTCTTCGGCAAGAACAAGAAGAAACGGCCGGAGCCCGTCCGCGCGGAGCCGTCGGAAAACCGCCCCAAGCAAGTCCCGCGCCCCCCGCACAAGCGTAAGTAGATGAGCAGGTCGGCAGCAGGATGGCTGTAAAGACTCTGATCGAGGTGGGCCGGTACCAGTGCCATCGAAAGCTCGGCTCCGGCGGGATGGCAGAGATCTACCAGGCCCGCGTGACCGGAGCGCTGAACTTCTCCAAGGAGGTGGCGGTCAAGCTCATGCACCGCCACCTCAGCACGAACCCGGCGATCGTCGAGCTCTTCGTCAACGAAGCGAAGATCACCGCGACCCTGGACCATCCGAACATCGTGACCGTCTTTGAGCTCGGTGAGCACGAGGGCAACCTCTTCATGGTCATGGAGCTCGTGGAGGGCCTGGATCTCGGCGCGTTCCTGGCGCGGCTGAAGGCCCGGGGGCAGACCGTTCCCGGAAACCTCGCGCTGGCCATCGCCATCGAGGTCACCAAGGCGCTGCAGTTCGTGCATGCCTGCGCGCCCGGTCGCAGGGACCACGCGCCTCCCATCATTCACCGCGACCTGAGCCCCGGAAACATCATGCTGAGCCGCTTTGGAGCCGTGAAGCTGCTGGATTTCGGCGTGGCCAAGACGTTGCTGGGGGACGAAGACACCGAGAGCATCGCCCGGGGCAAGTGGCACTACATGTCACCCGAGCAGGTCCGTGGAGAGCGGCTCGACGGACGGAGCGATCTGTTCAGCCTCGGCGCGGTGTTTTTCGAGATGCTCACCGGTCGACAGGCCTTTCGCGGTCAGACCGTGGTGGACTCCATGCGCAAGGTCGAGCAGGCGGACCTTCCCCCCGTTCCGGGCATTGAGCCCGTGCTGGAAGAGCTGCTCAACACCCTGCTCGCCCGAGAGCGCTCCGCCCGCTACGCCAACGCCTCCGAGGCGCTCGACGCCATGGTACAGCTCCTGATCCTCCGTGGGTCTGCCACCGGCGAACGGCAGATCGCTGACTTCCTGGACCGGTTGGACAAAGGGGACCCCGCGCCGGGCGACCGCTCCACGCCGGCCCCCAGGAGGCGCTCCCGGGAAGACGCGCAGGCGTTTTTCGGGGACGACGAGCACCCGGACATCCAGACCATTCCGCAGCGGGAGCCACCTCAGGCTGTCCGGGCCTCCTCTGAGGAACCGGCGGCCGAGACCACCGCTCCTCACGGACGCAAACCAACCGGGCAGCCGCCGGACGTCGGCTCACCTCGTGCGGAACAGAGCGCCGGACCGTCACCGGCCTCCCTGCAGGAGTTTGACGACGATGAACCCACCGCGGTCACGGTCGAGCAGCCGCCGGACCCGGCCGCAGGGCGAGTCAACGGCAGTCAGCACGACACGCCCGGAGAAGACCTCTCGCCGGATCCTCCGCCCACCGCGGAGCCTTTTTCACCACAGCTCGACCTCGAGCACTACATGCCGACGGACCCGGTGCAGCGCGTCACGGTCAGGCCGAGGGTCTGGACGGGGCGCAACCTGGTGATCCTCGCCCTGGCGCTGCTCGCCCTCTTGATCGCCGGAATCGCGATCCTGATCGCCACCAGGCGGCAGAACGCTCGCTCCCCATCGCGCGCGGCGTCGACCCGTTCCGCCGTGCGCAACGCCGAACCCGACGCCCAGGTCGCCCGGCCGGTGATCGACGCCACCGCCGAAAGGGTGGCGGCTGACGCCGCGAAGCCGCGCCCCGTCATGTTGGCCAAGGATCCGCCCAGTCCCGGCGCCCGCCCGGCTCCGGGGACCACGCCCTCGGCCCATCCGTCGCTCCCCATCCATGGTCCCCCCCGCCAGGGCGAGCTGGACGTGCAGACCATCCCCAAGGGCGCCAAGGTCTTTGTGAGCGGCATTCTTCGGGGAACGAGCCCGCTGCGAGTCCGACTGCCGCCCGGCCGCCGGTACGCCCTGGTTCTCAGCACCCCCGGGCTCGGCCTCTACCGCAGTCCGGTGTGGCTGCCTCCCACCCACGGTCGCCGTGTGAAGATCATGCTGCAGACCCTGAGCCGTCGGCTCCACAAGGCCGGGCCGGGGCGGACGTCGATCCAGGTCACCTGCCGCACCAAGGGGCTGTACCGGATCTACATCGACGGGCGCGACACCGGGTTCGATTGTCCCACGCCACCCATCGCCGTGCTGCCGGTGATACACAGTGTTTCGATGTACATGCCCACCCAGAACAAAACGGTCTGGAAGAAACTCCGCCCGCGGCTCCGCCAGCTCAGCGTGATCGACTGGCCCTACTGACCGCCCCGCGAGGGGTCGTCCGGCTCCCCGGCCGGGTCCACACCCGGCTCCCCGGGTGCGCCCACCGCCTCGTCCCCGGGCCGTGGGTCGGGACCGGGGGCCTCCGGAGGCGCGGGCTGCCTCGGTGGGACAGAGCGACCCGAGGGGCCGGTCACGCGCACAGCCACGAGCTCCGCGGTGTCCCTGGGAGAACCGGCGGTGGCGCCCCCCTCGTCGAGCAGCACGCCGGTAACCACCTCGCGAATCCCCGGCGCCGGTGGTCGCCCAGGGGGTGTCTGCAACCGCACCGGATCCACGGGTTTAGCGACCGAACGGTTCGGGACGGCGGCCCGCTCCGAAGGCGGAAGCGGCGCCGGGTCCACCCCGGTCACCCGCGACGCGGCCGCCTCGCGCACCCGGGAGATGGAGCCGAGGGGAGGTGTCACGGGGTGCTCGATGGCATTCTCCTCCACGTCGTACACAGGGTCGATCATGGTATCCACTCGTCGACCGGCCCGGGAAAGGGACAAGGCAATGCCCGGGAGCTGCGCCTGATTCGAGCCGCTCGGCGCCGCCGTCCCCTTCTGAATGGCGAAGACCCCCGCTCCGTTGTGCGTCGCCCGCACCTCCACCGAGTCGCCGTGGGTGGTGAGCGCTTCGAGCAGCGCATCCCGCATGGCGCCGCCCGACTGGAACCGCTCTGCGGGATCCTTGGCGAGCGCCTGCATGACGACCTGCTCCACGTCACGGTCCAGGGGGTCGCCCCCCCCGAAGATCGGCGGCGGCGGAAGCTCGACGTGACCCTTGATCACCTCGTATTCGGAGTCACCGGAAAAAGGCAGCCGCCCCGACAGGCAGTTGTACAGGGTCACGCCGAGGGAGTAGATGTCCGAACGCGCGTCGGCCTGCTTGTTCATCCCCTGCTCTGGGGACATGAACCACGAGGTTCCGACCCGGGTTCCCGTGCGCGTGAGGTTGGCGCCCCCTTCGGTCAGCTTGGCAATGCCGAAGTCAGTGAGTCGGCCCTTGCCAAACCGGTCGACCAGAATGTTGGACGGCTTGAGATCCCGGTGAATGATCGCATTTTCGTGCGCGTGGGCCAGCGCGTCGCAGAGCGGCGCGAAGAGCAACGCCGCACGTTCGGAATCCATGGGCCCCTCCGCCTCCACGAGCCGTTCCAGGCTCACGCCGTCCACGTACTGCATCAGGATGTGCATCCGATCATGCTCCTGCTTGAAGTTGTGGAGCATGACGATGTTCGGGTGATCCAGGCGGGCGAGGATCCGCGCTTCGTCGAGGAATCGGATCCGCAGATCGACCTCCTCGGCGAGATGCAACGCGAGCACCTTGATGGCCACCTGCTGCCCGGTGAGGTGGTGCTGTGCGAGGTAGACCTCGCCCATGCCCCCATAGCCGACGAGTCGCACGACCTGGTAGTCGCCGCACACCTCCTCGCCGGGCTGAAGCAGGTAGCGGGGCATGGGCTGGCCGCAATTCGGGCAGTGGACAGCCTCGGGAGGGGCTTCCGTCTGGCAGTACTGACAAGTGATCAGCTGCGGCTTCGGCGAATCTTCCATCGACAACCAGCTGAGGGCCGAAGAACGCGAGGAGGAAGCGACCGCACCATCCACACCGGCGCAAGATCCGTGGCACGCGCTCCCCGCTCACCCACCTTGCCGTAGGATTGTAACCGGATTTACAGAAAGATTCGACCGTTTATGACGTATAATGCAAGCACACCCATCGACTGCGCCCCAAAGATGGGTTAGAATGGATCGTTCAGACCCCTAAGGAGGTGAAACCATGAGAACAGCGCTTCCGTTCCTTGTCCTCGGTGCAATGGTGCTGGGTGGCGGCTGCAGCACGAAGAAGAACTCACCGGAATTCGAGAAGAAATTCGCTGCAGCAAAGGCAAAAAGCGGCCTGAAAGAGGTCCAGATCATCGACACCCGGAAGGCGGGAGATCTCAAGGGCAACGTACAGCGCCTGGGCGACCCCACGCCGCCGTCCACGTTTGAAACCGTGCGGAAGATCCCCATCAAGCTGTCCCAGAACCAGGTGGGGCGATACATCCGTCGCCAGCTGGCGCGGCTCACCGACTGCCAACAGGCGGCCAGCGGGAGATCGGGCAAGGCGATGCTGACGGTGAAGATCATGCCCTCCGGGCGTGTCTCCTCTGTCTCGGTGGAAGCACCGTCCTTCTCCGGCACCAAGATGTCCAATTGCCTGGAGCAGGGCGCCATGCGCTGGAAATTCCCCCGCTTCCGGCAGGGCCCGCTCGAGTATACCTACCCCTTCATTTTCCGGTAGGCGGCTCCGCGTCACCCTGTGGTGACTCCTCGCCATCCTTGAAGGGTGAACGCCCGAGCGCCCAGCTCACGGCGAACATCACGAACACCCACATTGCCAGGCTCAGCAGTCCGAGCAATACCCAGCCCTTTGCCCCGGTCCGGTAGTTGCAAACGTGATCGTACGCTCCGTGGAAGATCCAGGGCACGATCAGGCTGAGGGGGACCAGATACCACAGGGTCCAGCGTCGGTGAGCAAACTTGGCCCGGCCCACGAAATAGCCCATGGACGCTCCGCACAGCGCGTGGGCCGGCACGGCGAAGATCCCCCGCAACACGGCGATCTCCACCGTTCCCAGGCTGATCACGTAATACAGGTTTTCCACCGCGGCCAGGCCCAACGACATCGTGGCGCCGTACACACAGCCGTCCATGGGCTCGTCGAACTCATGCCACCGGGCGATGGTGACCATGAACAGGATCCACTTGAGGGCCTCCTCCACGGCGCCGGCAACGAGAAAGTCCTCGTAGAGCCGGCCCCACAGGCCGGAGAGGGCCAGCCACTCGCGATCCACGGCCCCGTGCACGGCGCGACCGAACCAGAGCGCCGGAATCAGGATGAGCGCACCGTACAAGAACGCCGCCGCCACGTAGGCGCGCGGCTCCGGCTCATACCGATCCCGCACGTAGAAGTACACCACGAGCCCCAGCGCGGGCAGCACGGCGAGAATGGCCAGCAGCGCGGTCATCACAGCGTCTTCTCCACCCGAACCCGGCCGCCCACGCGCACGCGCAGCTGCTCCATCACCGACTCAGGGAGCTGAATCTTCGGCCCGGAGTCCAGGGGTTCGCCAGCCTCGACGTGGGCACCCCGGAGCCCGCCGTGCCACCAGCCGGGGTGCGCCACAAATAACAGATCACCGGGCCGTGAGGCCAGTTCGGTGAGCGCTTCCGCCGAGAGCCGCACCACGGATCGCCGTACGCAGTGCCGATCCTCGGGCGACAGACCCCATTCTTCCGGCTCCTCCGGCTCGTCAGTGCCGGGCAGGATCGCTACCTGGAGCAGCACCGGACGCGAAGGGGTTTCGTTGGGCTCGCTTCCCTTGTATTGACGCATGGCGCCCCGCAGGGACCCCACCACCAACCCGATCAGCGAATCGGGTTCCCGAGGCTGGGTCAATAGCGTCACCCCCACACCGATCCCCGCGGACACGGTGAGGCCGTACAGCGCCCGCACGTAGGAGTACGTCTTCAGGACGCCGCCTTCCATGGCCGTGCCGTGGGCAAATGGGGTCACCAGGGACGGCCAGACAAAGGACGCCACCGCCGCCGCTGAGCCGCCCACCAGCGTCCAGAACGCGGCCGCCGGAGTGAACCGTTTCCAGAGAAAGCCGAACAGCACCGCCACCACCATGGCCGGGGTCACGGCGGCGGTGAAGGCGCCGTGGGCCCGGTAGATCGACTCGAAGGACATGAACAACGGCACCAGCGCGATGCCCACCAACGCCGCCCCCAGGGACGCGACCCGCGCCACCCGCAGATAGTGCGCGTCCGAGCCACGCCGGACGAAGAACGGTTGGTAGATGTCGTTGACGAACACGGCCGCCACGGCGTTGATGAGCGAGTCTGCGGACGACATGAGCGCCGCGCACAGCGCCGCGAGGATCAGGCCGAACACACCGGGCTGTGTGAGCGCGTGCGCCACGGCCACGAAGATGTCCCGGGACGAGGTGTCCGCCGGAACGAGTCCGGCCTGGACCATGGCCGGACCGAGCCAACCGCCGGCCGAAACCGCGATCGCCGCCAGGGGCACGAGCAACAGCACGGTGAACCCTGCAGCCTTCCGTCCCTCCTCCACGCTGCGCACGGCGAGGAAGCGCATGATCACGCCCTGGTTCAGGAAGTAGAAGAACATCGAGTTGGCAAACCCGTCCTGCCAGAAGACCCCCACGAAGTTGAAGGAAGGCGGAGCATTATAGGGCGGCAGCGCCTGTCGTTGCTCTGGAGTCAGGCTGTTCCAGAAGCTCTGGGCGCCGTGCCCCAGGTGTCCGTCTCCCAGCGCGTACCAGCCGATGATCAGCACGGCGAAGCCCACGGCGAGCAACAGCAGCCCCTGCAGCAGGTCGGTCATGATGACCGCGGTCTGTCCGCCGGCGGTCACATAGATCGCCGTCCCCACGGCGATGACCGCCGCCGTGGGAAAAACGTCCCAGCCGATCACCCGGTTCAACGCCACGCCCAGGGTGAAGAAATTGATGCCGATGTAGCCGACCATGTACAGCAGCAGCACGACGGTCGCGGCCACTCGCGTACGTCGATCGAAACGCCGCTCGAAGTACTCCGGAATCGAGCGGATCCGGGAGAAGTAGATGATCGGCAGCCAGCCGAACATGAACAGCGGCATCCAGACCCAGTCGTTCAGATACGCCATCGACGACGACAAGCCGTGCTTGTACCCCACCGACGAGTACTTGACGAAGGAGTAGGAGCCCACGAGGGTCGCCACCATGGACAGCCCCACCAGCCACCAGGAAAAGCGCTGCCCCGCAAAGAAGAAGTCCCTGGTGGATCGGTTGTGCCGACCGAAGAGGCTCCCGAAGCCGAGCACCACCAGGAAATAGGCTCCGATGACGCAGTAGTCCAGTGGGGTCCCCATGCTGCCGATCACGGCCCACCCCCGAGATCCAGGTCGTAGCGGGGGCCGAAAAACTGCAGCGCCCCCTGCGCAACCGCGTAGAGCACCACCCCCAGGACGAGCAGCACCACCCAGAGCCGTCGGGTGCGAGCGTTGCCCCCGAACATGCCGGTTCGCAGGAGCAACACGAGACTACCGAAGAACACGAGCCCCCCGACCCCGTACTGATACAGGTATGTCAGCAGCCTCTCGTCCATGGCCCCGGGGGTACCACAAGAAGCTGTCAGCTGTCAGCTATCAGCAGTGTAACCGTTCACGTGGTAGACGGCACAGCGCCCCCGCGCGCAGCGCGGGCTACCCCTTGAGGGGACGACAGGGGTGTCTTCCGCCGCGGAGCGGCGGATCTGTCGGGCTGATTTCGGCGCTGTGCGAAGGCTGGCATTTGCCGGAGATCGCTCCGCCGCTTCGCGGCTCAGCTCTCCCCCTCCGCCCCCTCCGGGGGAACCTCGCTGCGCTCGGGAGGTGCTGCAAATAGCACCCCCGTGAACACATACTCAGCAGTCAGCGGACCACGACTTGTGGTAGTGTGTCGTCCGGAGGCAAAACCACGTGTCATCCGAGGCCCGCGTCATCATCGACGACCCTCCGAGCATGAGCCTGCTGGGCTTGATGCTCGGCAACATCATCGACCGGCAGAGCGACCGCCCAGAGGTCGCGAAGCGGCTGCAGAAGCTCCGCGGAGCCCTGGTGGTCGAGGCCGGTCACATGGCAATCACCATGCAGTTCGGCGACGGCAAGGTGACCATCAAACGTGGCGCAGTGGACTCCCCGAAGGCGCGGGTTCGCGGCTCGATGAACGCGCTGCTGAACATCTCCCTCGGGGGCGGCATGGTGGGCCCGTGGATCTCGGGCCGCATCAAGACCCGGGGCAGCCTCCTGATGCTCCTCCGCGTGCTTCCCCTCATGCGCGCCTGAACACCCGGAGATTCGAACATGGAACAGGCTGTCGAACGATTCACCGAGCTGCTGGGTGCCGACCGGGTGATTACCGGCGCTGGGCTCGAACCCTACGCCTCCGACTACACCGAGGAGGACCCTCGCCAGCCCGGCCTGGCGGTGCGGCTCAGGACCACCGAGGAGGTCCAGGCCGCCGTACGCATCGCCGGTGAGCTCGAGCTCCCGGTGACCGTGCGGGTCGCCGGCTCCAACGTCGGTGCCCTAGCCGTGCCACCGGTGGGCGGGCTGGTGATCGATCTGTCGGAGATGAATCGGATCGTCGAGGTGAACGCGGAAGACATGTACGCGATCCTCGAGCCCGGAGTCACCTGGGAGCAGCTCAAGGCGCACCTGGCCGAGCACGACATCCCGCTCCGCATGGGGTATCCCCTCAGCCCGCCGGATACCTCCATCGTGGCGAACTGTCTGTTGGACGGCCTCGGCAACCTCTCCATGCGCCACGGCTCCATGGCCGACTGGATCGGCGGCCTGGAGGCGGTGCTCCCCGACGGACGACTGCTCAAGGCGGGCGCGAACGCGGCCAGCGACATCTGGTTCGGAAACGGCCCGCTGCCCCACCTCATCGGGTTGTTCGTGAACTGGCAGTCGACCACCGGGATCGTGACGAAGCTGGCCTTTCAGCTCTGGCCCACACCGGCCCATCGCGCGCGCCTGTTCGTCCTGATGTACGAGCGCAACGGCGCCTTCGCAGCGTTTCGGCGCCTGGCTCGAACCGGGATCTGCGACGACATCGGTGGCCTCTCCTGGCCCACGGGCAAAATGCTGTTCGACGTGCCGCGTCCGGTGGAGCGGGACCCGGGGGAGCCGGAGTTCTTTCTCTACCTGGACCTGTCCGGGAACACCGAGCACGAGCTCACGCTCAGGCGCCAGCTCCTCGACGAGCAGCTCCGGCAGCTGGAGCAGGAGGGTTTCACCTCCGAGCCGCCCTTCGCCATCGAGCGGCTGGTGAAGCTGAATCCCCGCTTCGAGAAGTTTGCCGATTTTCCGACGCGACTGGAGTTCCTGGTGGACACCCCGGGGGGCGGCCTCTCCTGGGTAGGAACCTACGGCCCCCTCAGCCGCTTCGAGAAGTTTGCTGACGCTGGAATCGCCATCATGGAGCGCTACGGCTTTCCGCCCTCGGTCGTGAGCCGCCCCATGAAGGGCGGCCACTTCGGCGTGCTGCGCTATCTCACCGTGTTCGACAAGTCCGACGTCGAAGAGCGGCGGCAGATCCGCGCCATGAACCAGGAGATCAGCCGCGCCGGCTACGAGCTTGGATTCCTGACCTACAAGACCCCGCCGTGGGCCGTGGACATTCTCAAGGAGTGGCTGGACCCCACCTTCATCGACGTAATGACCGCCATCCGGCGTCAGCTGGACCCCAAGGGCATCATGGCTCCTCACTGCTGGCGCTTCTCGGACGACTGAAATGAGCCGGTCGAAAAAGAAGACCCAGGGTGGCTCCGCGTCCGTGCGGGCCTGGGTCGACTACCTCCGGGGTGGAGACGCGCCCGAAGAGCTCAGCGCTGCGAAGGCTGCCATGCAGCTCGTTTCGGGAGCATCAGACGAAATCCCAGCTGTTTCAGGGGACCTGGCCTCCGCGCTCACAACGGTTCTCGGCGAAGCAAACGCGTGGGACACGCTGGCTCGCTGCATTGACCGGGGTTCCCGGGACCTGGCCAAGGAGGCCCGGCGCGCGCTGCATGCGGCGCGGCGCCGCGGCGCCGAGGTGCCTCGGCTGCGCAAAGCCGAGCCTGCGGCCGCCGGTTCGTCGACCAAGCGCGACACCCAGCAGGACGCCCGGGCGCTGATGACCGCACCCTTTGCCGACGGTGATCAGGTGCTCGTGTTGCGGTTTCGTGGGCAGGATCGCCAGCTGTACGCCGGCGTCGCCATGGTTTCCGACAGGACGGGGCTGCGTGACCTCCAGCTGTACCGGAGCGGGGCCAAGCTGTACCGAACCCTGACGGCCGAAACCCAGGACAAGCTCTCGGCCGCGGAGGTGCCGTTTGCGCGGGCGCTGCACGTCCTGGAGCGCGCGGCCAGTCTCTCCCAGCAGCATGGCCGGTTGCCCGCGCAGCCCTATCACACCGCGCGGCAGCTCCTGGGCACGAGCTGGAACGCCAGCGCCGTCCACCCGGCAGCCTCGCTCGAACCCTCCGCGGTTCCAGACGACGCGACCCTGTACGCGCTGTGGGAGACCCCCGAGCTCCGGACCTGGCTCCCTGACACCCCGCTGCTCGACGAGCTCAGCCACGGCGTTTCCGAGGTGCTGGCGTCCACGATCCTCATCAACGACCAGCAGCGTCTGACCCAGCTCGAGGAGCTGCTTTCCAAGCTGCTGGCGAAGCTCTTCGACCCCGAGGGCAGCGCGCGCTGGGGAAACCGGCTGGAGGACGCCGCCTGGGTCGCGTCCCAGAATCGTCGCCCCCGCGAAGCGGGGCACCTGCTAGCAGTCCGGGCCGAGCTCGAGGGGGCCGAAGATCCGGTGCAGCTCCCCTTCTGTCGCCAACTCCTCGGCCGTACCCTGGTGGGTCGAATCCCGCCGCAGCTCAGCCCAGACCTCGTCCCGGGCGCACCCGCGGTCGACGCGCCCTCCCCGCTCGCGATCGAGTCCGTGGATCCTGAGGCCCAGACCCCCGGGGGTGTAATCTGGACTCCGGGCAGTGATCGCAACCCGAGCCCCGGCTCGCGAGGGGGCGGGCTCATCGTGCCTGGAAGATAGCCCTATGAAGCTCCTGTTCTGCGCCTCGGAAGCGATTCCCTACGCCAAGACCGGGGGCTTGGCCGACGTGGTGGGCTCGCTCCCGGAGGCCCTGGCTCGCCAAGGCCACGACGCGCGGCTGCTGCTCCCGCGCTACGGTTGGGTCCCCCGCGAGCGCCTGCAGCTCCTGCCGACGCCTGTGACCGTGGCACTCGGCCGAGAGATCACGACGGGCGCGCTCCTCGAAGACCCGGAGGCGCCCATCCCCACCTATTTTCTCGAGCACGACGACTACTTCGACCGACCGTGGATCTACGGGCCGCCGGGGGAGGCCTTCCGCGACAACTGCCAACGGTTTTCGTTTCTGTCCGGCGGCGCCCTGGCGGCCTGCGAAACCCTGGACTGGGCCCCGGATGTGCTCCATGTCCACGACTGGCACACTGCCCTGGCCCCGGTGTTGCTAAACGCGAGGCCCGAGGGCGACCCACTGCGTGACGTCGCCACAGTGCTCACCATTCACAACGTGGGCTACCAGGGCTTGTTCCCCAAGGAGGAGCTGCGCCACACCGGCCTCGGCTGGGAGCATTACACGCACCTGGAGCTGGAGTATCACGACCAGTTCAACCTGCTCAAGGGCGGCATCGTGCACTCGACGATGGTCACCACGGTTTCGCCGACGCACGCCGAGGAGATCCAGACTCCCAGGCTGGGCTTCGGCCTCGACGGGGTGCTGCGCCAGCGCCGAAACGAGCTCACGGGCATTCTGAACGGCATCGACACCACCGTGTGGGATCCGCAAACAGATCCGGCAGTCGCCGCGCCCTTCGGCGCGGAGGACCTCTCGGGCAAGCGGATCTGCAAGGCCGAGCTGCAACGCCGCAGCGGCCTGGAGCCTCGCGGCGACGTTCCAGTGCTCGCGATCGTCAGTCGGCTCACCGCGCAGAAAGGGATCGACGTGGTCATCGAGGCCATCGTTCCGATCCTGGAGCTGGGCGTCCAGCTGATCGTCCTGGGGGCCGGAGACCCGCAGCTGTGCAGCGCGCTGCAGAAAATTGCCCAGCTCCATCACCGCCAATGTGCCGTGACCATCGGCTACGACGAGCTGGTGTCCCATCGCCTGGTCGCAGGGGCGGATTTCATGCTCGTGCCGTCCCGCTACGAGCCCTGCGGCCTCACGCAGCTCTACAGCCAGCGCTACGGGACCGTGCCCATCGTCCGGGCGACCGGCGGGCTGGCCGACAGCGTCGTGGACGACTCCACACACCCCGGGCGATCCACGGGTTACGCCTTCAAGGAGCTGGATCCGGCAGCGCTCCTCAGGGCCATCGGCCGCGCCGTGAACACCTACCACACAGCGCCCGGGCGGCTGAACGAAATGATCCGCCGCTGCATGATCAAAGACTTCGGATGGTCCGGCTCGGCCGCCCAATACGCCGGCGTCTACCAGCGCGCTGTGGACGCGAGAAGCCTCACTCGATCCCGGTAGGAATGGGGATCCGTATGTGATTATGGGGCGGTGCTATTTGCGGCACCCAGAGCGCAGCGAGGTTCCCACGGAGGGGGCGGAGGGGCGAACTGAGCCACGAAGTGGCGGATCGATCTCCGGAGCCCCACTGCTCAGTGCCGATACCAGAGTGACAGATCCGCCGCTACGCGGCTCACCACACCCCTCCCGTCCCCTCGAGGGGTAGCCCGCGCTGCGCGCGGGAGCGCTGTGCCGTTTACCAAGTGAACGGTTTTGGGGATCCGAGCACTGGATCAGTGTGAACACCCGGCTACAGCCTCTCAGCTCCAGCTGTTAATTCCAGTTAACTGTTCCATGCGGTTGTCGGTCCGATATAGTAGAAGTGCCGAGAGATCACGGGTAAAATAGGATCCGATCCCGATTGGCACGGATCATGTATCTAATCTCAACCAGCCGGTGCCGCCGTGAACACGACGACCACCGCCCTGTTGGAGGAGCAAAATGAGACGCTATCTCGTATCCGCATGTTTCGCCGCGCTGCTCGCGACCGCCGCCACCGGCTGTCGAACCAGCGAAAACTGTGACGTCTGCCAGCCCTACTGTGACGATTCCGGTTGCTACAACTGCGACGGAAACGGCTGCTGGTGGGTCCCCAATGAGCCCTGCATAGTCGACGGTCAGGACTGCGCCGCCAACGAGGTCTGCACCCAGTATGGCTGCGCCCGGCCCTGCAGCTTCGACTCGGACTGCGGCCTCAACGAGCGCTGCACTGCGTCAGGCATCTGCGGGCCTGCCGAGGACGTGGCAACCCCCTGTGACATCGACACGGACTGTGCTCACGGGATGATTTGCGAGGACAACATCTGCATCGAGGGCTGCACGACCGACGACGACTGCTCGGGCGACGACGTCTGCGCCGCCTGTGGTCGCTGCCAGCCGCCGGACAACCCGGTCTGCGGCGAGTACAAGGAGTACTGCCAGGACGCAGCGGAGTGCGGCGCGGGACGCACCTGCACCGAGCTCGCCCGGTGTGCCTACGAGTGCGACATGGCGGACCCGCTCTGCCCCCGCGGTCAGACCTGCGTTGCCAGCGTCTGCGCCGATGACCCGGACCCGCAGAGCCCTGAGTGCTTGAACAGCGTCGACTGCGCAACGGTTGCCCACTGCGACGCCCTCGGCTGCATGTGTGTGAACAGCTACTGCCAGCCGCTCTGCGAAACCATCGAGGATTGCGGCTTCGGTCAAATCTGCGACCTCGGCCTCTGCAAAGCCAACTACCGCCCCGAGGAATAACTAAATAGAGGACGGCCACGCTTCCCCGGGGCTTGGTCCCCCGCTCCCGAAAGGGAGCGGGATTTTTTTTGGGAGATCGCTATCAATTCTGCCCTGAATACGGCTGGATAACCTGCGCGGACGTTGACAATGTCGGAGGGGGAGGCTACCGTCAGAGCTTCGTAAACAGGAACTATCAGCGGAGCCACAGTTGCCGCGTATTCTGGTTGTTGACGACGATCCCTGGATCCTGAAGATGGTGACCACCGTCCTTGGAAAACGGGGTCACGAAATCCACGTCGGCCGGAACGGTGTGGAGGGCCTGGAAACGGCCAAGGAGATCCAGCCGGACCTGATCATCACGGACATCATGATGCCCGAGATGGACGGCTGGGACCTGGTGCGTCAAATCCGCGCGACGCCCGGGATCAGCATGATCCCGGTCATTTTCCTCACGGCGCTGTCGGACGACGACGATCGCATCCAGGGCTTCCGCCTGGGTGCCGACGACTACCTCGCCAAACCCTTCCGCTTCGACGAGCTCGATCTCCGCGTCGAGAAGGCCTTTCGATCCAAGGCCCGAATCGACGCGCACCTGTCCAAAGAGTCCGAGCGCGTTCGAAAGGTGTCCGCAGAGATGCCCACCGCCGGCATCCGCGGAACCCTGGATCAGATCGGCCTGTCGAGCCTGCTCGTGATGATGGAGATGGAGCGGAAGTCAGGCATCCTGGTAGTGTCCCACGACACCGAGGCGGCCCGGCTGTTTCTGCGGAACGGCCACATCCTGGCCGCTCGCTTCGATAACAAGGCCGAGCCCCGGGGAGCCGACGCCATCTACGAGCTGCTCAGCTGGTCCACGGGTAAGTTCGATTTCAGCAGCCTCGAGGTAGACATGGACGACGAGATCGGCTCCTCGACCACACACCTGATGCTCGAAGGTGCGCGTCGCCTTGACGAAGGTGGACGCTAGAGCACCGACCGGTTTGGGCGGACCGAGCCGGACGGAGCGCCATGCGGACGGATACAAGGAGAGACGATGGAAAATATCGGGCCATCTTTGACTGAGGAACGACGCCGCAGACGGCCGCATGCCGCCCGATCCGGCGACGGGAGCTCACTCCGGTCGGCGCTCTAGGAGCCCAGTGGCCACTCCCTCCCCTACGGGTCCGTAGCATGCAGATCGGCGAGGTCTACGGCAAATATCGACTGATTGAGCGCATTGCCACTGGGGGGATGGCCGAGGTCTACAAGGCGCTGGCGCTGGGGGAGGCGGGCTTCGAGAAACCCGTGGCTATCAAACGCCTGCACCGGCAGTACGGTGAGGACGAGGACCTCGTGGCCATGTTGCAGGACGAGGCCCGGCTCTGCAGCCAGCTCAATCACGGAAACATCTGCCAGGTGCTCGACCTGGGCCGGGTCGGGGACACGTACTACATCGCCATGGAGTACGTAAACGGGCGGGACCTGTTCAACATCCTCCGCATGGCCGGCCGGACCGGCAAGCTGCTCCCGCTTCCCGCCGCGCTCTACCTGGCCTCGGAGATGCTCGCGGGTCTGGACTACGCGCACCGGAAGCGGGGCCCAGACGGCCAGCTGCTGCGAATCATCCACCGGGACATCTCGCCACAGAACGTGCTGGTGACCTTCGACGGCGAAGTCAAGATCATCGACTTCGGCATCGCCAAGGCCCGTACCTCCACGCACCGCACCCAGGCCGGCATCATCAAGGGGAAGTTCCGTTACATGTCCCCCGAGCAGGCCCGGGGAGAGCCCATCGACCACCGCACCGACATCTTCGCCACCGGGGTGGTGCTCTACGAGATGATTCTCGGCCGACCCCACGCCGTAGGGGCCACGGATCGCGAGATTCTGATCAAGATCCAGACCGGCAGCTTCGACCCCTTAAGCCAGCTCGTTCCCGGCCTTCCGCCGCAGCTGGAAGAGCTGGTCCACCGCACCCTGTCGCTCCAACCCGAGGATCGCTGGAGCTCGGCGCGGGCCATGCGCAAGGCGCTGCAGTCGTTCATGCGCGCCAGCCACGTGACCTTTTCTCGAGACGACCTGGCCGAGTACGTTCGCGGCTTGTTCGCCGACGAATCGGGCACAGGCACCCAGATCGAGCAGATCGAGCAGATCGACGACGCGGACCTCACCGGCCCGGGGCTACCGAAACCACGTCGCGATCCCCCGGCGCCCCCCATGCCGCCAGCGGATCCCTTCGCCCCGAGCATGCTCCCCATCGGCCCCACCGGCCTGACCGATCCGGGGAAAGCCACGGTGGCGCTCCGGGACAGCAGCCACGTCGTGGCAGAGCAGCCGCCCCAGCTGCCGCCAGCGCCTCAGCTGCCCATCCGACCGCCGGCGTCGCAGCCGGCGCGACCGGCACCGAGCGCGGCACCGGTAAGCCCGGCGCCCGCCCGGATCCAGCCTCCGGCCGCCGCGTTCAACATCGCGGCAGATGCTCACGCCCCAGTGGCCACGGCACCCCGGGCGCACGCCCTACCCAACCCGCCTCGCACGCCGGATGCACGGCCGAGCCTAGCCGTCGTGCTCCTACGCATGGTGGTGACCTTGGCGCTGCTCGGCCTCATCGGCCTGGGGGGCTACTACGTCTGGGTGCTCTACTTCCAGAAGCCGCCGATCCGGCAGCGCGGCCAGACCACCAAGGAGGCCCGCCGGTCCAGCCGGCGCGGGAAGCCGATCCAGGTCACCGCCACCCTCGACATCGACAGCCGGCCGCAGGGCGCACAGATCTACCTGGGCGGCCAGTACAGCGGAGTGAAGACCCCGGGGCGCTTTCCAGACCTCGAGGTTCCGTCGCGTTTGCTCCTGGAGCTTCGCCACCCACGCTACAAGACGCCGTGGCGGCGCGTCATCAGCGTTGGGCAAGGCGACACAGTGAAATTCGTGGCCGCCCTGCGTCATCCCCCCCGGGCCACGGGCAAAAACCCAAAGGCCGGGGGAATGATCCGCCTGCCGGCCCTTCGCGGCACCCGTCACCGGGCGCCCCAGAAGATCGAACCCATGTCTGACGACCCCGGGGGCGCGCCGGGGGCGGACACCGCACAGCTCGCCGTGGTCGCGGACGTCAAGGGAGCGGAGGTGCTGATCAACGGCCGCGTGCGTGGAAAAACGCCCTATTTCAAAAAGGTGCGCCCCGCGACGTTCCGGATTCAGGTCCGCTTTGGCAACCGCAGCTCCGAAGTGCAGACCGTGACCCTGAAACCGGGCCGAGACGCCGTCGTCCGTTTCACCCTCGGTTTCTGAGGGCGATCATGGTCGAGCAAGACCAGGACATCATCGAGATCCGCTTCCAGGTCGAGCCAAGCTGTCACGGGTGGCGTCTGGACCGCTACCTCCAGCACAAGGTCAAGCGGCTCTCCCGGACGCGCATCGCGCAGGTAATCCGTCAGCTGCTCTTGCTCAACGGATCCCCGGCGCACAAGCCGGGGATCCGGGTCCGCCGTGGGGACGAGCTTCTCATTCGAAGACCCACGCCCGTGGAGCCGGACGTGCCGCGCACCTTCGAGGTGCTTGCCGACGGCCCGGGGTATCTGGCTGTTTCCAAGCCTGCCGGGCTTCCCGTACACCCGACCGCGCGCTACCTCAACAACACGCTCACCGCGCTGATTCGCGAGCGGTATGGACCCGACAGCGGAATCAACATGGCCCACCGCCTCGACCGGGAGACCTCTGGGATCGTGCTGTTCGGCACGAACCCCGCGGCGACGCGGCAGCTCAAGCTGGCCTTCCGGGACGGACTGGTGCAGAAGCGCTATCTGGCCGTCGTGCACGGCGACCTGGCCGAGCCGGCCCTCGTCGACTTGCCGCTGGGACCGGCTCCGGGCTCTGTGATCCGCATTCGGATGGGCGTGCTGGAGGGCGGGCAACCGGCGTGCACCCGGCTGGAGCCGTTGCGGCGCTACGGCACGCACACACTGGTTCAGGCGAGCCCTGTCACGGGCCGCCAGCACCAGATTCGCGTACATCTGGAGGCGCTCGGACACGCGCTGGTGGGGGACAAGCTCTATGGGCACCCCGACGACTTCTTCCTCGGATTGATCGAGACCGGGGTCACACCAGAGCTGGCGACCGTGCTGCAGCTGGAGCGGCACGCCCTCCACGCGGCGAGAATCCGGTTCCCCGTGCCGGACGGATCCGGGACGGAAGCCGAGGTTGAGGCCCCCCTGCCGCCGGATCTGCGGCGTTTTTTGCAGCGCCTGGATACAGCGGCCGCCGCTACTCCTCCCACTCCCTCGTGATGTCGAAGAACCGTTCCCGGCCACGCTCGAGGCACCCGGCCACATCCGCCTTGTCGAGGTCGAGCTGCTCTGTGAGCTGCCGCAATCGATCCAGCTCCTCGGGTGATTCCACCCCGTCGGCCATGGCCACCAGGATGGACAGCTCCAAGAGCCTTATCCGGTCGGCGTGGTCGGTGAGCAACGAGCTAAGCTCTGCGATCTCCACAGGTTCACTGGTGCGCTGCAGAAATTCCTTCTCGTCCTTGTCCAGCACCTCGGCCTCAGCGATCAGCCGCAGGATCTTTCGCTCCTGACGATGCAGGCGGCCGTCTGCGCGGGCCATGTCCCGTACGGCGCGGATGATGGTCAGCTTCGCTTGATCCATGGATCGTCTCTCCTCCAGGTGTTCCGAAACGCCAGGCCCACCACCGGCGCTTGGATCCAATCCGCGGCAATAGTACACCAGTTGTTGACGCTGGCAGAGGAATTCAATAGGATTTTCGGTCAATGCGGATTCTCTCCTGGGTTCAGACCGATGTCGGGCAAAAGCGCGATCACAACGAGGACAGTTATCTGACCGCGCCCGAGGCCGGACTGTACGTGGTCGCCGATGGAATGGGCGGCCACGCAGGGGGAGATCAGGCCAGCAGCATCGCTGTAACGCTGCTGCAAGAAGGGATCGAGGGCGGCGGCCTGAAGGAGAACCGCGTGAGCGGAACCCCCGGAGAGGAGCCCCCCGCCCTCACCGTGCTTCGGGAGGCCTCTCGCCACGCCGGCGAGGTGATCTTCGACCTCGCGCAGCAGAACCCACACCTGGCGGGAATGGGCACCACGCTCACGGCGTTGCTGTTTCACAGCGGACGGGTACACCTCGCCCACGTCGGTGACAGCCGGGCCTACCTCTTTCGCGATGGTCGCATCGAGCAGCTCACCGAGGACCACTCCTGGATCAACGAGCAGGTCAAGGCCGGACTGATCACCGACGAGGAGGCGCGACACTCCAAGTTCAAGCACATCATCACCCGGTCCGTCGGCTTCGAGCGCGATGTGTCCGTCGATGTGATGAGCCTGCCCGTGCTCATGGGCGACTGTTTCCTGCTGTGCTCGGACGGGCTGTCGAACTACATGGAGAACGACGAGCTGGGCCGGATGATGACCTCGAACTACTACGGCCGCATCCCCCGGCTGCTGGTGGAGATGGCGAACGAGCGGGGCGGCGACGACAACATCACCGTGCTGCTCGCCTACGTGGCCAACGACACCGGCCCGCCGGTGGTTCGGGACCTGACCAAGCCGGGTGCCGGAAACCACCCCACCCAAACGCCCAGCCCAGCTCCGGATACCGAACCCACCACGGGTTCAGAACCGGGCTCAGAACCGGGTTCCGAGCCGGCCGCTGATGCAGCCGAGCCCGACGCGCCCAAAGACGTGTGATCCGGCGCGCTCGCCAGGCACCGCTGCGAGCGGCAGTGCAAACCGGAAGGTAGGTGTTAGGCAAGGACCATGCCTGTACCCTGATCCTGGAATAGTGACGGAATATCGGGAAATTCCCCAAGTTTTTGCCTGATTTGCCATTTGGTGCCATCATCGGATCCATGCCCCGATCCGACCCAGACGACAAGCAGACCGCCGCAGCCAAGACCTCTGCCAAGGACGCCGCCAAGGGCGCTCAAAAAGGCGCTACCAAGGGCGCTCCCGAGGACTCAGTTCGCCCGGCGGCCAAGACCCCTTCGGCGACCACCGGCGCCGCCGGAAAAACGCCCCCGGCTCGCAGTCACACGAATGCGTCCATCACCACCAAGGGCACAGCCCGGGGTGCGGGCAAGGGCAAGGGTAACGCCCCCGCCCGGGGGCCGACCGCGCAGGCGGCCCGCCCCAACGCGGAGTCGAGCGTCTTCGGCCTGTCTCGCCGCACCGGCGAGTTCCTGGGCATCCTGCAAATGGCGCTCTCCCTGCTGGCCCTCGCGGCGCTGATGTCCCTCCAGTTCGGCGCGGGGGCGCTCATGGGCCCCTTTGGCCGCATGCTCGCGCTCAGCCTCTACGCCCTGCTTGGTTTGGGAAGCTACCTGGTAGTGCTCGCCGTGGCGTTCATCGGGCTCCGAACCCTGATCGGACACTCCGCGATCCGCTGGTCCATTTGGGCCGGCTATCTGGGCGCCACACTGTGCGGGTCCATTCTCTTTCACTGCCTGTTCCCCGACTACACGGTCTACGGCTTCACCGCAGGGGGCAAGGGGGGAGAGATCCTCGGCGAGGTGCTCGTCGCGCTGTTCTCCACCGCAGGCACCTACCTGGTCACCGGGGTGGGGATGCTCCTGTGTCTGCTGGTCGCCACCGAGGCCTCCCTCATCACGGCCCTGATCGGCGTCGGGCGAGCGATCAACGGAATTTTCAGCGGCCTGGGGCGGGGGTTCCGCTCCCTCTGGGCGAGCCTGCGACGACTGTTCACCTGGCAGGTCGCGTCCTCCGAGGCCGCCCAGAGTGACGGCACCCTGGCGCTCAGCCCACCCGCCGCTGCAGAGGCTGTGGAGGACGTCCTGACCATCGAGGCCGAGCTGCCCGAGCCCATCCCGGCCCTGGCGCCGGACAAGCCCACGCCCGCCAAGCCCGAGCGCGCGAGCAAGGAGCCGGCCGGGCCGAAGATCGTCGAATCCGAGTTTCGCAAGCTCGCCGACGGCCAACACCCGCTGGGCACCGTGATCCCCCTCGGCGACGGTGACGTGTCACTGCCCGAGCTGAGCCTGCTCGACACACCCCAGCTCGAGGGCAAGGAGATCGATCGCGAGGCGATGCAGCGCCGCGCCGTCCGGCTGGGAAAGGCGCTCAGAAACTACGGCATCCAGGGCGAGGTCACGGAGATCCATCCCGGCCCCGTGGTCACGCTCTACGAGTTCAGGCCGGCTCCCGGAACCAAGATCTCCAAGATCGTGACCCTCGATCGCGATCTCGCGATGACCCTGGAGTCCACCAGGGTCCGCATCGTGGCCCCCATCCCGGGCAAAGGCACCATCGGGATCGAGGTGCCCAACAACCAGCGGGAAACGGTGTTCCTGCAGGAGCTGCTCGCCGACCCCGCGTTCACCAAAGCCAAGTCGCTGCTCACCATCGCCCTCGGAAAGGACATCTCCGGCCGACCCACGGTGTGCAATCTGGCCAAGGCGCCGCATCTGCTGGTGGCGGGCTCCACCGGCTCGGGCAAGAGCGTGGGCATCAACACGATGCTCATGAGCCTGCTGTACCGGGCCACTCCGGATCAGGTGCGACTGATTCTGATCGACCCCAAGATGCTCGAGTTCAGCACCTACGAGGGCATCCCACACCTACTCCTGCCCGTGGTGACCGATCCGAAGAGCGCGAACCAGGCGCTCCGCTGGGCCGTCAACGAGATGGAGCGCCGGTACCAGCTCATGGCCGAGGCCGGCGTGCGGGACGTCAAGGCCTACAACCACAAGATCAAGCAGCAGCTGGAGCTGGCCCAGAAGGTGCTCAAAGAAACCCCGGCCCCGGACGACAGGCCGAAACCGCCGGCGAGGCCGGCCTGCCCCGGCAGCAGCGGCACCACGAGCGTCGTGCCGCCGCGCGCACCCGAAAACGCACCGCCCCTGGAGGAGCTGCCCTTCATCGTGATCGTGATCGACGAGTTCGCCGACCTGATGATGGTCGCGCCCAAGGACGTCGAAACATCAGTCGCGCGCATCGCTCAAAAGGCGCGCGCCGCCGGCTTGCACCTCATCGTCGCGACCCAGCGGCCGTCCAAGGACGTGATCACCGGGCTCATCAAGGCCAACTTCCCCACGCGCATTGCCTTCCAGGTCAGCTCCAAAATCGACTCGCGGGTCATCCTGGACCGCAACGGCGCCGAGTCCCTGCTCGGCATGGGCGACATGCTCTTCCTGGGCGCGGGGCAGAGCCCCGAGCGGATGCACGGCGCCTTCGTGTCCACGAGCGAGGTCCAGCGGGTCGTGGAGTTCTTGAAGAGCCAGGCCCGGCCGGTCTACAACATGGACATCCTCAAGCCGGACGACCCCTCAGAGGACGAGGCCGGTGAAGAGGAGTACGACGAGTTCTACGACCAGGCGGTCCATCTCGTCACCACCTCCCGTCGCGCAAGCACCTCCTGGATCCAGCGCCAGCTCCGCGTGGGATACAACCGCGCCGCCCGCATGCTCGAGATCATGGAACGAGAAGGCATCGTCGGCGCCCAGGAGCGCGGCGCCCGCAACCGCGAGGTCCTCGCCCCGCCTCCCCCGGAAGACTAGTTTGCTGATAGCCGCGACCCCCCGCCCCGTGGTACGCGTGATTCAGAGAGGCGAACGGAAGGAGCAGTACTGTGAAGAAGCTCTGTGTCATCGTTTTGCTCAACGTCATGCTGGTCATGTCGGGCTGCGGCTGGTTTGGCGACGACTGTGACACGATCCAGGACGACACCACTGCGTGCATGAACTCCGTCTGCGCGGGGTCGGGTGCGGGCACACCGGCGTGCGGTTGCTGGGCACAGGGGATGGATATCTCGCTCAACACGTGTCAGTGCATCCCCATCGACTGGGCTCGCACCTGTGAAAGCACCAGCGGCGTCGATTGCTCTAATTTCGAGCAGATCATTCCCACCACCTGCCCCTCGGCTCCCGTGTGCGGCGACGGCTCCTGCGAGTCGGGGGAAAACACCACGAACTGCGCAACGGACTGTGGGGCGACCACCTGTGGAAACGGCACCTGTGACAGCGACGAAACGCCCGTCTCTTGTTCCGCGGACTGCCCCTGCACCGAGGCCTCCGGCGAGGTCTATGCCGACATCGATTACGGCACCGAAGGCATCACCGTCGAGGGTTCCGCACAGGACACCATGGACACCGTCGCCTGGGGCTGTGCCGCCGCCAGCCCGGGGACAGACAACATGATCTGGCGCATCCAGAGCCCCTCCGCTGACTACACGAACGGACTGCACTTCGACTTCGAGCTGCCGGCGAACCTGACGAGCGTCTCCGTTCGATACTATGAAATGTCGCTCTGCAACCCCGACTGCACCTCGCAGCTGGAGGTCTGGGTCAACGACGCCCACTCCAACACCTACCCGTACCAAGATGGCTGCCCCCACGAAACCGCGGGTGTGGAAACCACATCGCAGTTCGTGAGCGGCTCCAACCGCATCTCGGTCTGGTCGGATTCCGCCTCTGGCCTGCTGCACGGCCTGCAAGGTGTCTTCGTCAACTACACCTACTGCGAGTAGCGACAGGGCGCCCCCAACCGCGAGGTCCTCGTCAACCAACCGCCGAAGACCAGCTATCTCTGGCCTACGCGCTCGGGGAGCGCATCTCCGCTGTCCCGATCGCCACCCTGTGGGCGCAGCTGGTAGCTGCTGTGTCCGCGGAATCACCCCGCTTATTTTATGGCGAGTGGCCGTGACCGTTGATATAGCTACTTCCTAAGGAGATTCGCCATGACCGCTCTGATTTTCGCCGCGACCGTCGCGCTGTCCTCCGGGATGTCGCAGCAGTCCGCGCCCAAGGGATACAACCACGCGGACGCCATCTGGCTGGCGTCCCGGGTGCAGGCCTACTACAACAAGACCACCGACTTCAAAGCCAAGTTCAAGCAGGTCTACAGCAAGGCCTACCACGGGCCCCAGACGCCCCGCTGGGGCTATATGTGGGTCAAGAAGCCCGGGCTGATGCGCTGGGACTACACCAGCCCGCGCAAGAAGCAGCTGATCTGCGACGGCCAGAAGATCTGGATCTACGACCCCGGCTACAAGCAGGTGTTCTGGCGGGACGTCAAGACCTCGGCCATCCCCACGGCCGTGAGCTTCTTGTGGGGCAAGGGCAACATCGTCAACGAGTTCTACGTGATGATCGTCAGCGGCTCGAAATATGCCAAGCCCGGCACCAAGGTGCTCCGGCTGATGCCCAAGCTTCCGAACAGCAACTTCAAGCACGTCCTGTTCGTGGTGGACAGCAAGACCGCCATCGTGGTCGAGACCGTGGTCTATGACCACCTGAGCAACAAGAATCACTACTTCTTCATGAACGCCACGGCCAACACCGGCGTCACCAGGGTCCGCTTCTCCTTCAAGCCCCCGGCCGGCGTCCGCGTCATCCGAGCCGAGGGTAACAACATGAACCCCGCCACCCAGACCCCACCCCCCCGAAGACGACCGTAGCAACCGTCGCTACAGGGCGAGAGACGACAGGAGACGGGGGAGAACGGCGCTCCAGTCGAGACTGGCGGCGAGGCGGGAGCAGTCGGCGGCCGGGAGACGACCGTGGGTGAGGGCGGCGCGCAGGGCGCGCTCCAGGGAGCTCAGCCGCTCGTCGGCGGCGAGGTGAACGGCGGGGCCGAGCGCCGGAAGCTCTGCGAGCCCGCCGACCGGCGTCGCCACCACCGGGAGGCCCGCGGCGAGCGCCTCACGCGCCGCCACGGGCTGGCCTTCACTCCGGCCGTCGTCGAGCACGGTGGAAGGGATCACGAACACGTCCGCCGCTGCCAGGAGCTCGGCGCGCAACCGGGAGTCGACCCAACCGAAAAACCGCACGCGATCGCCGAGGGGGGCCGCATCCCGACGCAGCGCACCCTCCAGGGGCCCGGCGCCGGCGAGCAGAAGCGTCAGCTCGGGCAGCGCCCGCGCCAGCGCGAGCATCCGCTCCGGCCGCTTCACCGGCACCATCCGCCCCAGCCACAGCGCCACCGGGCCTCGCAGCCCGAGCCGCCTCCGCACCGCCGTGCGGTCGCACCCACCCAGGGACGCCACGTCCACGCCCATGGGCTGAACGAGGGCGCGCCGCAGCAGCAGCTCCCGTTCCGGCGGGGCGAGCAGCTCTCCAAACTGATCACGCAGCGCTTCGGACACGAACGCGAACAGGGTCCCGCGGCTGACAAGCCAACGCGCCAGCCGGCCGCCCCCGGGCAGACGCCGGAGCTGGCGCACGTCCGAGCCGTGCGCGATCGCCAGGTGCGGCGCGCCGGCCGCCGCGCCGGCGACCCCGCAGGGGACCAGCCAGTGGCTCACGAGGGCGCGGTAGGCGTGACGGCGCGCTGCCACGGCCCCGAGCAGACGCGCGGAGAACGCCGCGGCGGGCGCCCAGCGCCAGGGACGATCCGCCAGGGCGTCCGGCGCTCCCGGCGCCTGGGAGAGAAACTGTGCCCTCCGCGGGCGCCAGTACGCCAGCCGGGTCACCCGCACCCCGGGATCCGTGAGCTGCTGCTCCGACTCCGCCTGCGGACACAGCACCTCCACCGGGAGCCCGACCGCAACGCAGGCCACGCAGAACTCGCGCACGAAGCTGCCCGCTCCGTCGCCGTCTCGGTGGGGGTAGGACGTCGTCAGAACGCCGAGGGGTCGCCGTTGCACGCGTCGGCGCTCCGCGGCGCTACCGCTCGCCGGTGAGGGTGGTCAGATCGATTTCGAACAGCGCCGCCGGGTGGCGGAGCTTGAAGGCTTCGAGCACCTCGGGATGGAGCTCCCCCAGCTCCCCGACGACCCGCTCCTCACCGTCCCGCACCGCGACGATCCGTCCGCCCCGCCCCGGCAGGAAGGTGGGCAGGTCCGCGCCGTCCGTGCGAATGGACCACCCGAACTCCCGCAGCACCGACTCCGCCGCGGCCCGCACCTCGGTCACGCCCATCTTCTCGCCGATCACCGCGCCCGCCGCTCGCCGGCGCTCGCCGGCGCCGGTGTCTGTGTCGGTGAGCTCGGTCACCTCCCCCACCTCGAAGATCTGCTGCGGATACTCCCGGTGCGCGTTCACGGTCAGCGTGTCCAGCAGCCCCGGCGCCAGGGAGGGGCGCAGCATGGTCTGCTCGTTGCTGATGGGATGGGACACGGCGGCGTGGTCCTCCCGGCGCTCGATCCGGAGGGCGTCGTAGGCCTTCTCCTCGGACGTGAGCTGCAGGGTCATGACCTCCATGAAGCCCAGGCCGCACAGGGTGTCCCGGGCGACCCGACTCACGGCCTCCACGGCCCGCTCGCCGCCGACGGTCATGGTGGGCACCAGCACGGGCCGGATGTTGTGATACCCGTAGGCGATGGCGGCATCTTCCATCAGGTCCCGGGGATGCAGGATGTCGTTGCGGTAGGCAGGCACGTCGACCCACAGCGAGCCGCCCACCGACGGCCGAACGTCGTGCCCCATGCGGAACAGCAGGTCAGCCAGACGGCCTTCATCGATGTCGATCCCGATCAGCCGCGCCGTGGCGGCCACGTTCAACGTCACCGTTTGGGAGGAATAGTCGGGCGTCACCACCTCCTCCCCCGGGTAGACGATGGTCACCTGCTCCACCTCGATGTCCGGGCACAGCTCCACGAGCGACGTGGTGAGCACGTTCAGGGTCCGGCCCACCAGCCGACGGTTGGTTCCGGTGACGTCGATGAAGAAGCTGGTCGTGGTGTCGGTGACCCGGGTGTGCTCGCTGTTGATGATGGGCGGCATGGAGAGCACGCCGCCGTCGCCATCGGTGAGCAAGGGGAACTTGTCGAACCCCTCCAGCAGCCGCGCGAACTCGATCCCCTTGGGATGCTGCGCGAGGATCGCCCCCGGCGTCAGGTGATTCTCGGCCACCGCCGGGTCGTAGCCCAGGGGCACGAAGGTCAGCTCCCCGGGGGCCACGGCGCGATAGCGAAACTCTGGCCACGCCAGGGTGTCCAGGTCGTAGACGCCGATCGAAGCGTGCTTGCGGTCCCGTCCGAGGGCCCAGTGCAGATTCTCCTGCAGATTCATCACCTCCTTGATGATGTCGTCGTCGAGGCGGATGCCACGCACCACAGCGCAGGCGATGGCCGGCCGCGGGCAGTGCTCGGTGAACATCTCCGGATCCACCTCCACCCGCGCCACGGGCGGCCCCAGCGCGTACTCGCGCAGGCCCCGATCCTGTCCGAGATACCCGCGCAGCGTCCGCGCCAGCCCGCCCGGATCGAACATGTCCGGCCGCACGGCGAGCAGTTCCATGCGAATGACGTCCGACGTTCCCAGATCCCCTCGCTCCTGGGGCAGGTCCCCGTAGTCGACGCCGCAGCGCCGACACACCACGGGCGGATCCTGGGTTTCGGTGATCTCCATGATGTTCCCGCAGCGCCGGCACTTGAACCGCTGCAGGGTGGCGTACCCCTCCACGTCGCAGCCCAGGTGCTGGAGCTTACCGATGAGCGCGTCCCGCTCGAGCACAACCCCGATGCGCTCACTCAACAGACCGACCGGAATGCCCACTACCGGCATAGCTTGGCCTCCTTCAGCCAGTTGAGATCGGAAATATAGATCTGACGGATATCAGACAGGTCATAGCGGAACATCGCCAGGCGCTCGAGGCCGAGCCCCCAGGCGAGCACCGGCACCGAGCAACCAAAGGGCTCGGTGACCTCGGGGCGAAACACCCCGGCGCCCCCCATCTCCACCCAGTCCTGCTTCTCCTGCATGTACACGAACACCTCCACCGAGGGCTCGGTGTACGGAAAGAACGCCGGACGGAACTGGAAGCGCTCAAAGCCCATCTTCCGGTAGAAGGCCTCCAGGGTCCCCAACAAGGTGGCAAAGGAGGCCCGCTCGTCGATGATGATGCCGTCCACCTGATAGAAGACCGGCAGGTGCTTGTAGTCCACGGTTTCCCGACGGAACACCTTGCCCACACTGAACACCTTCCGCGGCCCCTTGGGATCCTCGGCCAGCGCGCGGATGGTGGTGGCGGTGGTGTGCGTGCGCAGCACCGGCTTGGCGGCGAGCTCTTCACTCCAGCGATAGCCCCAGCCCAGCGAGCCGGTGTCGCCCCCGTCCTCGTGGGTGCGGCGGACAGCCTCGAGGACACCCCGTGCGGGCAGACTGCACCGTGCGGGCCGCGCAACGTAGAAAGTGTCCTGCATGTCCCGAGCGGGGTGGTCCTGGGGCTGGAACAGGGCGTCGAAATCCCAGAAGGAGCTCTCCACGTAGGGGCTCACGATCTCGGCGAAGCCCATCTCCAGGAACACCCTGCGCGTCTGCTCCAGCACCCGCCGGAAGGGGTGGGCCTTGCCGGGAAACCGCGGCTCCGTAGCGGCGCTCATGTCGTAGGGTCGGAAGTCCACGTCGCGCCAGCTCCCGTCGGCGAGCATGGCCGAGGTGAGCTGATTGACCTCCCGCCGCAGGCTCGAGGCTCCCGCCGCCTCACGGCCGGCGGGTGTCACCGCAAAGGAGCGCTGGGCGCGCTCCTTGATCTTCAGGACCCCTTTGCGGCCGTGGAGCAGCGTCAGCGCGGCGTTCAGATCGACCCCGGCCCTGGTGATGTCTTCCGCGGTGGGCGCCTCGGACAGCGACAGCATCTCGAGCAGCTGCTCATCCGCTCCCCGCTGCCCGAGGGCGGCGCGACCCGCGTCCGACAGCTCCAGCGACGGGCCGGATTTGGTCGCCCACCCCTTGCCGGTGAGAAACCGCAGACTCTGGCCGACGACCTTGGGCTCCAGTCCACTGAGGGAGGGCAGCTCCGTGACGGTCGCAGCGCCGCCGGCCCGGTCCAGGGCTTCGATGATGGCTCGCTCCGGCACCACTGACGACGCGTACTCGCGGCCGAGCTCTCCGAGCTGATACTCCTCGTAGAAGCGCTCCTGCATGGTGACGAGCTGTTGCTGCAAAAGCAGGGTCCCCGACGCCATGACGAGGCTCTGATCCAGCGAAAGCTGTTCCGCCAGCGCGCTCACGGCGATGGCGCAGTCCGCCCCGGCGAGGGCTTGCAGGAGGTAAAATTCGTTTTCGCGCAGCGTGGTCATGGGCTCCTCAGGGGTGCCAGGAACAGTTAGTCAGCCTCCTTAGCAAAGGGCCGGGATTGTGTCTACCAGAAGGAGAGAAAGGAGGAGCAGGAGTTGCGTAGGGCTAGTCCAGGTCGGCGCTCACGTCGACGTCCACGTTGATGTCGGGTTTCTCGATCTTGATTCCCGGAGGCATGATCGGCGGCTTCTTGTCGGTGAGCCACATCATGTAGGCGATGATGGAATACCAGTGCTGCGTGAATCCACGGAACAGGGTGACTTTGCCCTCGTCCATGCTGCCGCTGCCGATGCAGCCGAAAATGGCGATGAGGAACATGATATTCACGTAGATGCTGACCAGGCCCGCAACGATTATCTGCGGGAGCATGATCAGCGCCCCGAAAAAGAGCTGGATGATGCTGATCTTCTTGGCCTTGGGAATCAGCAACTCGACAGGGTGTCTGTCGTCCGGTCCACCCGGCTTCTTCGCGCTCAGCGCCATGCAGTAGGCCTGAATCCGAGACATCTGCTGCAGGTACTTCGCCTGGTACTCCCACATCTCCTTGGGGTACTTCCCGCCGCCGAGCAGCAGCTTGAAGAAGGCGATGATGTTCTTGATGTATGAGACGATGCCCATAATCATGAACTTGATGACCGTGACGATGATCATCAGCCCGTTCAAGTTGATCAGCGCGAAGATGGCCTGCATCTTCGGGATCTTTTTCTCGTAGGGCAGGTTCAGGGTGACCTTATCCACGCCGGCCGCCGCGCCCGGGGCAGCGCCCTGCTGTGGCGCCATGCCTTGCTGAGGAGGCGCGCCGGGCATCATCGCCTGCGGAGGCATCCCGGACTGAGGAGGCGCGCCGGGATATCCTGCCTGCGGGGGCGCCATGCCGGGCTGTGGAGGCGCGCCCGGATACCCAGCCTGTGGCGGCGCCATCCCCGGAGGAGGCGCGCCCGGATACCCAGCCTGTGGCGGCGCCATCCCCGGAGGAGGCGCGCCCGGATATCCAGCCTGTGGCGGCGCCATCCCCGGAGGAGGCGCGCCCGGATACCCAGCCTGTGGCGGCGCCATGCCCGGAGGAGGCGCGCCCGGATATCCAGCCTGTGGCGGCGCCATGCCGGGAGGAGGCGCGCCCGGATACCCAGCCTGTGGAGGCGCCATCCC
>JBDRSE010000291.1:0-8414 GCA_043825095.1 bacterium | reverse complement strand
CGTGGCGGCGGGCGGCGTGGCGGCGGGCGGCGTGGCGGCGGGCGGCGCGGCGGGCGGCGATTCGCTTTCGACGGGCGGCCAGCTGCTTTTTGTAGGCGATCCGCTTGGCGGACGGGAACTCGTGAAACACCACGGTCTTGAACAGCTCCACCAGGACCTGGCTGTGCTTCTCACCGCCCGAGAACTGCGTGACATAGCTGAACCAGGGCTGCGTGGGATGACGACGGCACCGTTTGTAGTAGCGCTTGTCGCAGCGCACGGCCTTGGCGTCAGGAGAGAGCAGCGCGTGCTCGTACTGCTTGTAGCCCTTGTAGGAGGGGTAGCCGCGGCAGGAGTTGATCACCTTGGTGCGCCGCTTTTCGAACTGCCGGACGAGGGTGGCGGCCTGGAGCGTGTTGCTGTAGCAGCCGTCGGCGCTGGCCCAGACCCGGATCTCCGGCCAGGCCTTCTCCAGGCCGAACATGCCCATGTGCAGGCAGCAGGCCGCGCCGGAGTGGCCGATGAAGGACCAGCTCTGGGCCCGGATCCCGCGGCGACGGAGCGTGGCCTCGAGGAGCTTGCGGTAGCGCGTGAAGTCGAACCGACCGCTGAACAGGTACGGCAGCCCATGGCGACGCTCGGCGCTGGCGCAGGCGCCGAAGTGGATCGGCTCGGCCAGGATCACCGGGCGGATGAGCTTACCGTTGAGATAGCGGCGCGCCCAGCGGTCCAGGTTCCGACCGCCGCCCAGGGATTTCACCTTCTCCTTGTCGGTGTTGTTTCCGTGCAGCAGCACGACCACGGGAAAGGAGCCTCCGCAGCGCGCCTCCGAGGGGATCCACACCGCGCCGCCCTGCAGGTACTTCAGCGCCACGAGCTGATCCCCCCGCCGCTTTCGACACCCACGCGCCCGCTTCCCCTGCTTCCCCCGCTTCCCTTGGGACTGCTTGCGAATCCGCTGCTTCCCGGGCCGAGCCTCCAGCTCACCGACCGGCCACGCCAGCACGAGCAAGCCCACCAAAGCTCCGATTAGACCTCGCATCGCTTTCAACCTCCGGGATCCATCATCGGTCGAAAGTCGAAATGATCCAAAAAAGTGGATCTGCAGCAGCGGATCCAGCTCCGTTTTCGGAAGATCCGGGCTACTCGATCAGCACGAAGGTGCCGGGATGCTTGGAGGTGGAGTGGATCTGATACCAGCCGGGGGGCAGGGTCGGCGCCACCCACTCGAAGAGCCAGCGCGCGTCGATGGGCGAGAGGTTGACGCAGCCGTGGCTGGCCCGATCCCCAAAGGAGTCGTGCCAATAGGCGGAGTGGAACGCGTAGTGGGGCTTGAAGTAGACCACCCAGGGCACCCCCTCGGCCTCGTACTCGCCGCTAGGCGTCTGGAAACGGAGGGTGGCCATGGCGAGCTTGCGGGTGACGCGAAAGCTCCCCTTCGGGGTTTTGTACCCCCGCGTGATGAGCGCGGCGTAGACCGGCCGTGGGCCCTGGTAGGCGACCATGGTCCAGTCCCGCATGCTGACGTGGATCCACTTCTGGTCGCCCACTCCCTTGGGCACCGCCCGCAGCCGCGCCGTCCGAATCCGGTCGGCCCGCACCCAGCGCTTGGGACCGATCCGCGCGAACTGCCGAGCGCCCACCCGTTGGGTTTCGAGCACCTCGACCCGCGCGTAGGCCTTGAGCCCTCCGACCCGCGCCTGCCGGTTGAGGGTCGGGCGGGACGTCACCCAGGCCGTGGCGCCGTTGACCCAGGACACCGGGAGCTGGCTCCCGGCCTTCAGGGGCACTCCGGCCAGACTGGACGGACGTACGAAGCGCAGGTCTGAAGCCGGCAGGTAGCCGCGCCGGGTCCGCCGCCAGAGCCCCTGTTTGTTCCGGATCTTCTGGCGCAAGACCAGGCCGCTCCCTTCCCGCAGCGTCCGCACGGCTGTCGCTGTCGGAGCGGGGCCGGATCGCACCACCACCCGGCGCCGGGTGACAACGTAGCTCCCGGGCATCAGCCGCCCCCTGCGAAGCTGGGGATGCCGGATCCCCTGCGGTTGACCCCGTCCCGGGCGCAGCCGCCGCGAGCACACGAAGGCTTCGGGGCCGATCCGGTACCACGGCCCGGCACAGCCCGGGGCCTTGACCTGCTCCAAAAGCGGAAATGCCGCCCGGGGCCCCCCGATCAGACCACGTCGCGGGGCGCCCCGCCGGGGCGCCGAGAACACCTTCACCGCCCCCCGCCGCAGCCGCACCACCGGCTCCGAGGCGGGAGCACCGCTCACCGGTGCGCCCTGCAGGCTCAGCAGCAGCACGGCAGCGCAGGATATGGTCCCAGGGAACCGCAAGGTACGCCAGTTTAGCAGGCGTCCGAAGGGCGGGCCAGTTCGGATCCCCGCGCGGGACGGCCCCGGTCCATTTCTTGCCAAATTCGACCCCCAGGGCGTATCATTTCCCTAATGGGCTCGTCTCCTGTGGGACTGACGGCCCGCGTGCACGGCTTACTGCGACTGGTCAATCGATGAAGCTCACCTTCTACGGAGTCCGTGGCTCCTATCCCATCGCGCGACCCAACAACATCCGCTATGGGGGCAACTCCACCTGCCTGCACATCACGACGAACGCCGGGGCCGAGCTCATCTTCGACGGCGGCTCCGGAATCGTGAACCTCGGCCTCGAGATGATGGCCCGGGAGTTCAAGGCGGGCACGGGCAAGGCGACCGTGCTCGTGGGCCACACCCACTGGGACCATATCCTGGGCTACCCCTTCTTCTGGCCGTTCTATACCGCGGGCAACAAGTTCAGGTTCGTGTCCGCGGGCCAGACCGGGGTTTCCATTCAGGACATCCTGTCGGGGCAGCACGACGACCTGCACTTCCCGGTGCCCTTCGACGACCTCGCGGCAGACATCGAGTACGTCAACTTCAGCATCGGCGAGCAGTTGGACGTGGAAGGCATCAAGCTGCGCACCTTCCAGCTCAACCACCCCGGGCTGACCGTGGCCTATCGGATCGAGGCCGACGGCGCCGCCATCGTCGTGATCACCGACACTGCCCGCATCCACGCGGTCCGGCTCGGAGACCACATGGGGGGACCGGATCCGGACGAAGGATTCGCCCGGCGCTACACGGATCAGCTCACCGAGCTCACCGAGGGGGCCGACGTGCTGGTCCACGACTCCCACTTCTTCGACCACGAGATCAAGGACAAGGAGCACTGGGGCCACTGCACGGGCGAGGACGCGCTGATCCTGGCGCGCCGGGCCAAGGTCAGGAAACTGGCGCTGTTCCATCACGCGCCGGAGCACTCCGACGCCGACGTGGACACGATCCTGCAGAACACCCGGGATCTGGCGCGCCGGGATGGCCTGGAGATCGTGGCGGCCATCGAGGGCGCGTCGCTGGTCGTGGGAGGCTCCGGCTCATGAGGCTCACCTTCTGGGGCACCCGCGGAGCCATCACCAGCCCAGGCCCGGCCAAATTCCGCTACGGCGCGAACACGGCGTGCGTCTCGTTCCACAGCGGGGAGCAGATGCTCATCCTCGACGCCGGCATCGGCATCATCCCCCTGTCTGAGCGGATCATGGCCGCTCGAAAGCCCCGAGAGAAGCTCGACCTGCACCTGATATTGAGCCATCTGCACTGGGATCACGTGATCGGCCTGCCGTTCTTCACGCCCGTGTTCTTCCCGTCGACGCAGCTCGATATCTACGGCAGACGGGCCGAGGAGATCGCGCTGGCCACTGATCGCCTCTTCACCTCGACCTATTCACCCATCAAAGGCACCGCCAATCTGGGCGCTACCCTGAACTACCGGACCATCGAGACGGCGGCGAGTGATGTCGGCGGCTTCAAGGTCACGCCTTGCAACCTGCGTCACCCCGGGGGCGCGCTGGCGTTTCGGATCGAAGCCGATGACCAGGTCGTGGTGTACGCCAGTGACCACGAGTTCGGTGACCAGACCAGCGACGAGCTGGTGACCGAGCTGGCCCGGGGCGCCCAGGTGCTGATCCACGATGCCCAGTGGACCAGGTCCGAGTGCAAGAGCTTTTCGGGGTATGGCCACAGCAGCTGGGAAGGGGCCGTGACCAACGCTCTGCAAGCCGGCGTAAAGACGCTCGTTCTCTTTCATCACCACCCCCACCACGACGACGAGACCCTGGACGAGATGGGGCGCTGCGCAGCCGAGAGGGCCGGGGACCGGCTCGAGGTCCTGGTCGCCCGCGACGGCCTGCTGCTCGATCCCTGACCTCCCACATCATCCAGACCATCCGGACCCGGAAGATCCGCCCATTCTCCGCGTATTATAAGTTGTGAGCGGTAACAGCCCAATGACTGCGCCAGTGCTCGGTCAGCCGCACATTGGAGACGATGCTGAGACTACGTTATCCGAATAGCTCGATCGCTCGGCAAGTGGGCTGTCACTCCTTCGGCATGGTTGCCGGAGGTGTACGCGCCGCAAGGAACAGGCAGCTGGCCGAAGCAGCTAGAATTAAAACTCTAGGAGGAACGCAGACGTAGCGCCAAGCAGTTGAAACGTGAGCTATTCGGATCCGTCGAGTCAACGGTACGGACAGAGCCATGCTCACAACCAAGACGACGCCGCCCGGGCGTCCCACCCAGGCGGCAGCAGAGCCCCGAGAGCGACCCCGAAAAAGGTCTGTGGGGGTTGCGTTGCTCCAAGGACTGCTGTGCGTCGCAATCACCGCACAGCTCGTGACCACCTCCCAGCCTTCTCCCAAACGCCACGCCGTTTCAAAGCAACGCGCAGACGATCCCCGGCAGTACGTTGCCGGGGGAACACGCTGGCTCGACTCCCGCCATCAAGAGGTCGTGCACTTCATCTGCCAGGGCGGCACACCCTACATCATCAGCCTGGATTCCGCGTCTCTGCGCCGGGCGGGCGCGCCCAAGTCGACGCATCCGCGATTTCTGGAGGCGCTCCGCGAAGCGGTGCAAGACTGGGCAGAGCTCATCAGCTGCGATCGCTTCCGGGTGGAGCTGGACAGCCCCTATCCGAACACCCGGATCGCGTGGACGGGGATCGACGCGCCGGGCACCCTGGCCACGGCCACGCGGGCGGGCGACATCAGCCTGAACGTGCACCGCGCCTGGTTTCCGGGGAGCAAGAAGCACGGCAACTACAGCTCCAAGCGCCGGCTCGTGAGCTTTTACTGGGTCGTGGCCCACGAGCTCGGGCATGTCTGGGGTCTGGCGCACAGCGACCGCCCCGACGCGCTCATGTATCCGACGCAGTGCTCGACCTGCCGCTGGTCCTCCTTCGAGCAGGCCGCGGGCAATGTGATCCGCGCCGCCAGCCGCTCCCCCCGGTGGTCGCGTCCCCACTATGCGAACCGCTCCTTTGCCAAGACCCCGATCAACGTCATCGGTCAGCTCCTCTCCGGGGATCTGCCCGACGACATCGAGCTCACCCCCCTCGCCGACTCCTGTGAGTCGGCGACCTGCGAATCCGACATCCGGCGTCCGGGACAGGACCCCGAGGACTCCACCTGCGGCGCGGGAACCGACAGCCAAGCGGTGGCGCTGCAGGGCTGGCAGATCTTTCGCACCGCCGCGCTGACGTCCCTCGCCGACACCCAGGACCGACTGGAGCGGGGTGGCGACCGGTCGACCCGACGCCCGCCGGCGAAGCGCGAGTATCCCGATCCGATCCGCCATGATAAGCTGCTGGCTGTGGACGAATCGGTCGGTCCGGGACGCGGACCGTGGAGAAACGACCAATGGCTCTCCTACTTACCCTGGCGTTCGGCCTGAGTGATCCCTGCATTTCGACCTGGGCGGAGGCCCGTTACCGCGCCTACGGCTACGACCACATCGTGCACATTCGAAGCCGGTGTAAAAAGGCCGCGGTGTGCGACGTGTCCACCGACGTGAGCCCCAAGGTGCAGAAGGTCGGAGTGGGCGCCGGGGCGCACGTCTCGGTCCTCACCTTCAAGGGGTCTCCGGCGCGCTCCTTCACGCCCCGGGTGAGCTGCGTGTTCAAGCGCTGACAAATGCCATATACTTCCCTGGAGCTGAACGGAGCCGAACCATGAGCGACCACGAAATGCGCGCCCTGTTGAGACAAGTCATGGACGACCTCGAGAAGGGACGCATCGCCCAGAAACGCCTGCCACGCTCCCGGCTCGGCCGGCTGCTGGCGCCGCCGCTCCTCGCCGCCTCCCTCGGCCTGGCGGGCTGCTCAGACACGAGCGTCGGCTCTACGTCGGACGCCACTGCGCAGGACGCGTCGGCGGATGTCGGTCCCTTCGTGGACGCTGCCTACATGGCGCCTTTTGACGCCGCCGTGGACTCCGGCCCGCAGCCGCCCTACATGGCGCCTCCCTACGACGCTGGCCCGCAGCCCGACTACATGTCACCCTTCGACGGGAGCGTCGAGGAGGACGCCGGCTCGGTCCCGCTGTACATGGGCCCGCCGCCGCTGCCCGACAACGACGGCGACCACGAGGAAGACGAAGAATGATCGAGTACCTGAAGCGGCTGGGCTACTACCCGCGCAACGTGGTGTGGGAGCTCACCCTGGAGTGCAACCTTCGCTGCCGCCACTGCGGGTCCCGCGCCGGCAAGGCGCGCGAGGACGAGCTGAGCGCGGAGGAGGCCTTCGACGTGGCGGACCAGCTGGCAGCGTTGGGCACCGAGCGGGTCACGCTCAGCGGAGGCGAGCCGACCCTGAGCCCGTACTGGGCCGAGCTCGGCAAGCGTCTCACGTCCCACGGCGTGCGAGTCAACATCATCTCCAACGGCAAGACGTGGACCGAGGAGCACGCAAACCGGGCCAAGGACGCGGGGCTGGAGTCGGCGGCCTTCAGCCTCGACGGGCTCGAAGAGACCCACGACAAGATCCGCAAGAAGGGGAGCTACGCGGAGGTGATCCGGGCCTTCGACGCCTGCGCCGCGGTGGGGCTCCCCACCGCCTGCGTGACGCACATCAACAAGCTCAACCTCTACTCCCTGCCCGCCCTGCGCGACCTGCTCCACGAGCACGGCGTCTCCTCCTGGCAGCTCCAGCTCGGCAACCCCGCCGGGAACATGTCCGACAACACCGACCTCGTCATCGTCCCTCAGGACCTGCTGGAGATCGTGCCCGAGGTCGCCCGTCTCCGCGCCGAAAAGAAGCTGCCGAAGATCTTTGCCGCGGACAACGTGGGCTACTACGGCGAGTACGAAAAGACCATCCGCGACCGCGGCGCCCGGGTCTTCTTCTGGGTGGGCTGTCGCGCCGGTTGCCAGGTGCTGGGCATCGAGAGCAACGGCAACATCAAGGGCTGTCTGTCGCTGCCGTCAGCCGCGAACGACGTCTACGAGTTCAACGAGGGCAACCTCCGGGAGCGCAGCCTGACCGAGATCTGGTGCGACGACGACGCCTTCGGCTACAACCGCAAGTTCGACGTCGAGCAGCTCTCCGGGTTCTGTCGCGAGTGCCGCTACAACGACATCTGCCGGGGCGGCTGCAGCTGGACCGCCTTCTCCAACACCGGCTCCCGTTTCGAGAATCCCTTCTGCTACTACCGCGTCGCCGTCGAGGCCGGCGTCATCGAGCCCTAAGAACTACGATCCGTACGGCGTGGCTGCCGTGCTCGAGATGCACGGGGCGCGCGTGGGTTTCTGCGGTCCAGCCGTCGGCCGAAGCCAGGTCCAGGAAGGTGTCGGTCTGGGGGCGGAAGATGTCCGACAGGACCACCGTGCCCCCGGGCGTGACCGCCTGCTTCAGCGTGGTCAGCAGCGGCTGGAACGCCGCCTCGTGATACGTGATCTCCGAGCCGACAACGAGCTCGTACCGCTGTGCGAGGGACGGTCGGTACCAGTCGAGTCGTCCGAGGGCCAGCGCGGGGCAGCCGTTCTCCCGCCCGTTGCGCCGCGCCACGGCCAGGGCTCGCACGTCGTAGTCGGTGCTCGCCACCCGCGCCCCTGCCAGGCTGGCCGCCACCCCCACCACGGCGGTGCCACACCCCAGCTCGAGCACGCTGCGGCCCGCCACCCCGGCCTCGTGCACGAGAAACTCGGCCAGCCCAAAGGCCGCCGGCCAGCTGATCATCCACACCGGCGCGTCCCCATGGTCCACCAGGCAGTGCGGATACAGCGCGCGCACGCACGCATCCACGTCCCGGATCTCTGCGACACGGAGCCGGACCGCACCGATGCGATGTCGCACCCAGCGGAAGCCGAAGCGCGACTCCAGTTGCTGCGCCTGGGAGGCGTCTGGGTCGTGGAAGGGCTGCATCTCCGATCCTGCTGCGGAGGGTATCACATCCCAGGCGCCGGGCGGCGCACCGGTCGACAGGGCCCGGATGTCGGGGTATGCTGACCACAGATGTCGACGTTCCTGCAATACCAGCTCGCGCAGACCATGGGTGACATCGGCGGCGCCCCGGACGGCGCCGGAGGCGCAGCGGCCTCGGGCTTCGGCTTTGCCCTGGGCCTCATGATGCC
>JBDRSE010000290.1:0-21860 GCA_043825095.1 bacterium | reverse complement strand
AGTACGACAAACCCCTGACACCTCGGGTCGTGCGCTGCACCATGTGTTATCCCCGGATCAAGCAGGGCTTGGCACCCGCTTGTGCCGACGCCTGCCCCATGGGCGCCATCACCTTCGGAAAGCGCAAAGATCTGATCAAGGTTGCGCGAGACCGCATTGCCAAGTACCCGAAGCGGTACAAGGACCACATCTTCGGCGAGCATGAGTTCGGCGGCACCAGCTGGCTGACCCTCGCGGGGGTGGACTTCGACAAGCTCGGCCTGCCCAAGGACGCGCCGCACACACCACTGCCGAAGCTGACCAGCGGGTTCCTCTCAGTCGTGCCCCTGGTGATCACCATCTATCCGGGGCTCCTGCTAGGGTTCTACGCCTGGTCCAAGCGTAAGGATCGCCTCGCGGACGAGGCGCGGGACACCGCGGCGGCGGAGGCGAAGTCGGCGGCGGAGGCGGCGGCGGCGAAGCAGGCCGAGGACAAGGCCAAGCTCGCCGAGCTCAAGCAGGAGAAGGCCGTGGCCGCAGCGGTGAAGAAGGCGCTGGCAGAGGCCAAGGCCGCTGCTGAGAAGGAGGACTCCCAATGAGCGAGTCGAGCCAAGCGGCCCCCCGTTCGCTGTTTACGCCCTTCAACGTGATCGCCGCGCTCATCCTGCTGCTGGGCGGGGGCGTCGGCCTGTACCGTTTCGTGGCGGGCCTCGGCGCGTCCACGAACCTGACCCACGCCAACCCCTGGGGCCTCTGGATCGGCTTTGATGTGATGACCGGCGTCGCCCTGGCCGCCGGCGGGTTCACCATCTCCTCGGCGGTGTACCTGTTCGGCCTCAAGGAGTTCAAGCCGCTCGTCCGCCCAGCAATTCTCACCGGCTTCCTCGGCTACTTCCTGGTGGTGGTCGGCTTGCTCGTGGACCTCGGCCGCCCCTGGCGTCTGCCCTATCCGTTCGTGGTCCAGGCGGGCCCGACGTCAGCGCTGTTCGAGATCGCCCTGTGTGTCGCCCTCTATTTGACCGTGCTCTTCGTCGAATTCACCCCGGCCGCCTTCGAGTGGTTGGGCTGGAAGCGGTGGCGCCGCCTGGTGGGAGCGCTCACCATCGCCCTGACCATTTTCGGGCTGATCCTGTCCACCATGCACCAATCCACCCTGGGCGCGATGTACCTGATCACGCCCACGAAGCTGCACCCGCTGTGGTACTCGCCGCACATCCCCGTGCACTTCTTCGTGTCCGCGGTGGTGGCGGGGCTGTCCATGGTCATCTTCGAGTCCATGCTCTCCCACCGAGTCTTCAGCGACCAGGTGGAGGTGAGCCACGAGCAGCACGACAACATGACCTTCGGTCTGGCCAAGGCGTCCTGCGTGGCCCTGGGGGTTTATCTGGCCATCAAGGTGGTTTCCATCTCGCTGGACTACGAGTGGGCGCTGCTGCTTACGCCCATGGGCCACTGGTACCTGTTCGAGATCGGCGGATTCGTCATCCTGCCGATGATCCTGTTTGCCATCGGCTTCCGGGAGCGACTTCCCTCGCTGATCCGCGCCACGGCGCTGATCACCGTGATCGGCGTCGTGCTGAACCGGTTGAACGTCTCGATCATCGCCTTCAACTGGGAGCTGCCTGCCGGGGAGCGGTACGTGCCGCACTGGATGGAGATCACGGTCACGGTCGCCCTGGTCACCTTCGGGGTGGTGCTGTTCAAGTGGATCGTGAACCGGATGCCGATCCTCCGCGAGCACCCCGAGTGGCGCGGAGAGCACTAGGAGTATAGGATGAACACACTCCAAGACTTTTTCACCCTGACCAAGGGCACCACGTACGTCGTCGCGTTCCTGTTTTTAGTGGCGGCGATTGGATTCTGGCTGCTGCTGACCGACCGCGAGGAGCGGAAGTAGGCGCGCAGGGAACAAAGGGAGCAAAGCCATGACGAAGCCGGAATCAAAGACCGTCCTGGTGGTGGAAGACGAGCCGGACGTGCTGATGTTCATCGAAGCGGCGCTGGAGGATGCCGGCTTCGTGGTGCAGACGGCCACTAACGGACACGATGCCTACAAGCGGGTGCGGGAGAAGGCCCCGGATTTCATCACCCTCGACCTGGTGATGCCGAAGCAGTCAGGGGCGCTGTTCTATCTAAAGCTGCGCAAGAACGCGCAGTGGAAGGACATCCCGGTGATGGTGCTTTCGGCCCACGCCCACGACGAGCTGGGCGAAGAGGACTTCAAGCGGCTCATGAAGGGCAAGGAGGCGCCGCGGCCGCAGTACTTCATGGAGAAGCCGGTGAATCCCACCCTGCTGGCGGCCCTGGTCTGTCAGGCGCTCGGTGTGGAGGGGGGGCCGGAGGTGGGCGAGGAGGCTGCCGAGGAGCGGGGGCACGTTGTCCGGCGCCTGCAGAACGCAGACCTCGAGACGCTCAAGCGGATTAAGGCCGTGCTCAACGGCGAGGAGCAATGAGCGCAAAGGTCCTACTCATCGATGACGAGGCCGACGTGCGGCTCTATCTGGGCGCGGCGCTCGAAGATCACGGCTACGACGTCCTGCTGATGGAGGATAGCAGCCGGTTCCTCGAAACCGTTCGAGCGGAGCGCCCCGACGTGATCTGCCTGGACCTCATGATGCCGGTGCGGACCGGCTTTACGCTGCACAGGCAGCTCCTCGAAGATCCGGAGCTGAGGCTCATCCCAACGGTGTTGATCACCGGTGTGCCCCGGGCCGGGGAGCTCGTCGCGCTGGAGCTGGAGAGTCTCCCGGGCTGCGGCACGGACTGGCAGCCGGCGGGGATCCTGGAGAAGCCGATCCAGATCTCGGAGCTGCTCGAGATGGTCGGACGGGCGGCGCGCCCATCAGCGGGGGAGGACCATGGCGCCGCCTGAGCTCCACAACTGGGTCAGCCAGGAGCTGTTCGCCGCGGCCCCCATCGCCATCGCTACCATCGATCGCGACTTCAATGTCGTGATGGCCAACCCCGCCTTCGAGAGGATCTTTGGCTCCTGGCAGGGTCGCAAGTGCTACGAGGTCTACAAGGATCGCCAGTCCCTCTGCCCGACCTGTATGGCCTCCCGTTCCTTCAAGGACGGCCGCTCCCGGGTCACCCCGGAGCTCGGCGTGGACGAGCATGGTCAGCCGGCGCGCTACGTCAAGCACACCGTGCCCATCACCGGTCGGGACGGGAAGGTCGAGTACCTCGTGGAGATGTCCATCGACGTGACGCGCACCGAGCAGCTCCGGCAGGAAAACGAGCTGCTGTTCGAGCAGGTGCCATGCAACCTCGCGCTGCTGGACGAGGAGCTGCGGATCGTCAGGGCCAACGGCCGCGTGCAGCAGCTCTTCGGCAACGTGGAGGGGCATTTCTGCTATCAGGTCTTCAAGGGGCTCGAGGAGGCCTGTGAAGACTGCCCGGCGCGTCGCACCTTGTTCGATGGGCGGCTGCACCAGGGGCGATCGGACGTGGTCAACGCGCGGGGGGAAACCGTACAGCTCCAGGTGATCACCGTGCCGGTGGGATCGGGAGTCGGCGCGCCCAGGCGGGTGCTCGAGATGGCGGTGGATATCACCCAGTCCCTCCGGCTGGAGGATGAGCTCCGGATTGCCCACGACTTCCTCAAGACGATGATCGCGACCTCTCTGGACGGCATCGTCGGAGTGGACGCCGCGCAGGAGATCCAGGTCATGAACCAGGCCGCTCGCGAGCTGTTCAAGCTCGAAAACGGGGCGCGCCTGAGCGGTGACCAGCTCGCGGCGATCCTGCCGGAGGGTTTCTTCGACGAGGTGTTTCACCACGCGGAGAACCGCCACCTGCCCGAGGCGACCATCCTCGCCCTCGACGGCGAGGAGATCCCGGTACGGCTGGCCGGGGTCCGGCTCGAGAGCGAAGGGCGGCTCTTGGGAGGGGCGGCCTCGCTCACCGACCACCGGCAGCTCCGAGCCCTGCAGCAGGAGAAGCTCGAGGCGGAGCGGCTGGCCGCGGTGGGGCAGACCGTGGCCGGGCTCGCCCACGGCGTGAAGAACCTGCTCACTGGCTTGGAGGGTGGGATGTACCTCGTCTCCACCGGCCTGCGTAAGGACAACCGCGAGCGGGTGGAAAACGGCTGGCAGATGCTCAACCGCAACATCGGCCGGATCTCCAAGTTCGTGAAGGACTTCCTGTCCTTTTCCAAGGGGCGCACCATCACTGTCCTGCCCTGCGATCCCGTTGCCGTGGCGAAGGAGGTCGTGGAGTTGTACCAGGCCCGGGCCGAGTCCGCGGGCATCGCGCTCACCTGGCACGCGCCGGACCCTATTCCGCCAGCGAACCTGGACTACGAGGGGATGCACGAGTGTCTCACCAACCTCGTAGGCAACGCCATCGACGCCTGCCAGATGAGCGAGAGCCGTGGAGGCACCCACGTGCACGTCAACGTGCTGGAGCAGGACGACGTGCTGCGCTTCGAGGTGGAGGACGATGGCGTGGGCATGGACTACGACCTCAAGCAGAAGGTGTTCACCACCTTCTTCACCACCAAGGGTCTGGGCGGCACCGGGCTCGGCCTGCTGACCACCCGCAAGATCGTGCAGGAGCACGGCGGCTCCATCGAGCTCGAATCCACGCCGGGCCAGGGATCGAAGTTCACGATCCTCTTGCCCCGGGCGCGACTTCCCGCGACCACACCGCCGGACGAAGAGTAGGCGCTACCGGACGAAGAGTTGGTGCTATCCGTCCCGGAGCAGCTCGTTGATGCGGGCCAGTTCCTCGGTGTCCTTGGTGCGTAGGTCCCGGGTCAGGGACTCTTGGCTGGTGGCCAGCTCGTAGGATTCGTCGTCCAGCTCCACGTCGAGCAGTCCGGCGATCAAACGCATGAGCTCGGGCGGGTTGATGGGCTTTTCCAGCACCAGCCGGGGCCGGTGCGCGGGGGGGAAGGCCAGGAGCTGACGCAGGGCCTCCTCGCCCAGATCGTCACGGATGTGCGCCGTGATCAGGATCACCGGGATCTGTTCCCAGTCGGGGTTGGCCCGCAGCGTGCGGAGCATGGTGAGCCCGTTCATGCGCGGCATGACCATGTCGAGGGTGATCAGGTCCGGCGTGACCTCGGCGAGCTGCCCGAGACCATCCTGGCCGTCCTCGGCCGTGATCACGCGAAAGCCGCCGTCCTCGGCGCAGGCCGACAGGAACATCCGCACGTCCGGCTCGTCCTCCACCACCAGGATGGTCCTGTCGCGAGCGTGGGCCATGGGTCCTCCGGGGTTCGGTCGACAACGACTATACCCGAAAACCGTGATTGTCCTACAGGAGAGAATAGCGGGCGCCGCGGAAGCGATCACGATCCAAGCGATCCTACTACTCGAGCAGGCCGTAATCGCGCATGCGGCGCCAGAGAGTGTTTCGGGCGATGCCCAAGGACCTGGCGGTGCGGGTGCGATTCCAATCGTGCTCGTCCAGCGCCTCCACCAGGCGGGTCACCTCAGGGGAGCTCGATGGAGAGTGTGGCGCTCGCTCCCCGGCGAGGATCCGTCGCTCGGACGGTTTGAGGCGGTGGGGAGCACGGCGCTCCACCGGAACTCCGGACAGCACCTCCTGCGGGAGGTGATCGACGTCAATCAGCTCGCCGTGGCAGATCACGAAGGCGCGCTCCAGGATGTTGCGTAGCTCGCGTACGTTTCCGGGGTAGCTGTAGGTGCCGAGGAGCTGCAGTGCGTCGCGCGTGAGGCCGCGGATCGGTTTGCCCGTGCTCGCCGTGAGCATCCCCACGAAGTGGTCGACAAGCAGCGGGATGTCCTCCAGGCGGTCCCGTAGGGCAGGGAGCTGAATGGGCACGACGCGCAGGCGGTAGTACAGGTCCTCCCGGAAGGCCCCCTCCTCCACGCGCTGTTTCAGGTCGCGGTTGGTCGCGCTGACCACGCGCACGTCTACCTTCACGGTGTGCGTTGCTCCCAGGGGTTCGAGCTCGCCCTCCTGGAGCACGCGGAGCAGCCGGAGCTGGAATGCAGCGCTGACGTCACCGATCTCGTCGAGCAGGATCGTGCCCCCATCGGCCTGGGCGAACCGCCCCGGTTTGTCCCGGCGGGCGTCTGTGAACGCGCCCTTCACATAGCCGAACAGCTCGGACTCGAGCAGTGTGTCGGGCAGCGCGCCGCAATTGATCCGGACGAACGGTCGGTCCGCCCGCGGCGACAGGTTGTGCAATGCGCGTGCTACCAGCTCCTTGCCGCTGCCGCTGGGACCTTCGATCAGCACCGAGGCGTCCGCGGCGGCCACGTCTGGCAGCAGGCGGAAGATCTCCCGCATGGGCGCGCTGTCACCAATGATGTCGGCGAAGCCGTGCGCCCCGGTGAGCTGCCTGCGCAGGGACTCCAGCTCCGAGACATCCCGGAAGATCTCGACGCCGCCGAGCAGGCCGCCCTCCCGGTCCCGCAGCACAGCCGTCGAGACGCAGATCGGCACGGCCTGCATGTCCGTGTCGAGTACGTCGACCCTGACGTCCTGCAGCGCGAGGCCCGTCTCCAGCGTCCGCCGGAGCGCGCAGCTCGACTCACAGATGCTGGCCCGGAACACGTGATGGCACTTCCGGCCGATGGCCTCCTTCCGCGACATCCCGATGATCCGCTCGGCGGCCGCGTTGAAGGAGGTCACCACGAAGTCGGCGTCCACGGTGAACACCCCCTGATCAATGCTGTCTAAGATCAACGGATAGAGCGCGGTCAGCCGCTCCGCCGAGGAGCCGTCATCGCTGGGCGCGGCGCTCATTGCACCCCATATCGCTTGAGCTTGCGGATGAGGGTGGAGCGGTGGATGCCGAGCTCCCCCGCCGCGTGGGTCCGGTTTCCACCGTGCCTTGTTAGCGCCTGGTACAACGCCTCCCGCTCCACCTGATCGAGGCCGGTCAGGGCCTCCGCGTCCGGCGTGGGCCGTTCCACAGGCACGGAAGCCACTTGGGACGGGAGATCCGCGCTGGAGATCTGGACGGACTGGCACAGAATGAACGCCCGCTCGATGATGTTCTCCAGCTCCCGCACGTTCCCGGGAAAGGAGTACCGCAGCAGCGTGGCCATGGCGTCGGTAGTGAGCCCCTCGATGTGTTTCCCGGTGGTGAGGCGGAAGCGATCGATGAAGTGCCGCACGAGGAGCGGGATATCCTCCTGCCGGGCGTGGAGTGGCGGAAGCGTGATTTCGAGCACGTTCAGTCGGTAGTACAGATCCTCCCGGAAGCTCCCGTCGGCGACCATGGTTTCGAGATTCCGGTTGGTGGCGGCGATGACGCGCACGTCGGCCTGAATCGAGCTCGTGGCGCCCAGCGGCTCGTACACGCGATCCTGCAGGAACCGCAGCAGCTTCACCTGCAGCGGCCGCGGCAGCTCCGCGATCTCGTCAATGAACAGCGTGCCCCCCTCCGCCTGGGCGATCCGGCCCGGCTTGTCCTTCTGCGCGTCGGTGAACGCGCCCTTGCGATAACCGAAGAGCTCGGACTCGAGCAGGGTGTCCGGTAGGGCGGCGCAGTTCACGGCCACGAAAGGCCGCCGGCGTCGTGGACCCTGGTTGTGGAGCGCCTTGGCGACCAGTTCCTTGCCGGAGCCGGACGGCCCGGTCACGAGCACTGTGCTATGGCTCTCCGCGGCCAGGGGCAGGACCCGGAAGATGCGGTGCATCTGAGGGTTTTTGCTGATGATGTCGTCGAATCGATAGCGGTCCTCGAGACGGCGACGGAGGTGTTGCAGAGGCGAGAGGTCGGTGAAGATCTCCACCCCGCCGATGAGCTTCCCCGCCTTGGTCTGCAGCGGCGCCGTGGAGACGCTGATGGGGATGATGCGGCCGTCCCGGGTCTGGATCTCCACCTCCTGATCCGCGATCCGATGCCGGGTGTCGATGGAGCGCTGCAAGGGGCAGGTGGAATGGCAGAGGGAGGTTTTGAAGATCTCGGCACACTGGTGACCGAGCACCATCTCCTCGCGGTGCCCCGTGATGATCTCCGCGGCCCGGTTGAAGGACGTGATGATACGGTCGTGATCCACCGTGAAGATCCCGTGATTCACGACGTCGAGAACGAGTGGGAGAAAACGGCTATCCAGACGTGACGACTTCACGTCAATCATAGTAGCGGGCGTGGGCGGTGGTGGCAACGCCCACTGTGGCGCAGGGAGGCCCATGTCGTCACGCGAGGAGCCGGGCCACCTCACTGAGCAGCACCGCTTCGTTGATGGGTTTGTCGAGCACCGGAACTCCCTTGGAGACCGCGACGTGCCGCGAGTGGTACCCGCTCACGATGATCACCGGGATGTCCCGGAGCTCGCTCCGGCGGGTGAGCTTGCGGTAGAAGCCCGTGCCGGTCTCCTGCGGCATCTCCACGTCCAGAAGGATCAGGTCGGGTCGCTCCGCCTGCACCTGCTCGAAGGCGGTGATTCCGTTGTCGGCAGAGCGCACGGTGTAGCCGCGCTCCTGCAGAATGTCGCTCAAATACTCCACGATGTCCGGTTCGTCGTCCACGACGAGGATCTTGTTACCCATGCTGATTCTCCTTGTGTTGTGTTGATGGCTGCGCAGCGGGTAGGACCAACCGGAATACGGATCCCTGTCCCGGCTGGGATTCAAGCTCCAGCCGTCCGCCGTGACCGGCGATCAGCTTGCGCGTAACCGCGAGCCCGAGCCCCGTGCCCTTGGGGCCCTTGGTGGAGTAGAAGAGGTCACAGGCACGGCGCTGCTGCTCGTCGTCCATGCCGCGACCGTTGTCCGCCACTTCGAGGCACACGGTATCGCCGCGCTCTTGCAGTGTAACTGTAACCTCGCCTACGGCTTGGTCACAGCCATCCAGGGCGTCGATGGCGTTGGACAGCAGATTGGCGAGGCAAGTGTCGAGATCCTCTCTGTCCACCTGCGCGATCAGCGGGGCGCGCTCGGACGGGCAGCGGAGCGTGACGCCGGCCTGTTGTGCGTGCTGCTGAAACTGCTGACAGGCGTCCCGGGCCAGGGCCGCCAAATCGGTGGGCTCGAGCTGTGGACGGTGGTCCCGGGACAGGTTCAACATCCCCTTGACCAGCCGCTGCACGCGGTCGAAGTTGCGATCGATCATCTCCCACCCGCGTGTGACCTGCTCATCAGCGCCCTGCGGATTGCCCTTGCGCACCTTGTGCAGCCCGCCCTGCAGGCCGGTGAGGATGTTCTTGATGCCGTGCGCGAGCTCCGCGACGGTTTCTCCCACCGCGGCCAGCCGCTCCTGCGCAACCTTCTCCGCCTCGAGCTGTTTGATCGGCCGGAGATCCTGGTAGCAGGCGGCGGCGCCGATGTGGTGGCTGTGGTGGTCCCGAAGCATCGTGCCGGAGCAGCGCACCGGGATGCGCTGTCCGCTGCGGTGGCGCACCGTCGTCTCCGGCACGACGATGCGGGTGTCGGTGTCGGCAGCGGTTGCCAGAAAGTCGGCGGGGAAGAACCGGCCGGCCTCCGGCGTGCTGATCACATCGACCGCCGCCAGGCCGAAAAGCTCTTCCGCCGCGGGATTGAACACCCGGACGACCCCGTGCTCGTCCGTGGCGACCACGGCGTCGAGGGCGTGCTCGGTCAGGGTGTGCCGGAACGAGGACTCCCGCATCAGCCGACCGTACAGTTCGTGCGTCTCCGTGACGTCCATGGTGATTTCCAGGACGTGTTCGAAGGAGCATCCGCTGCTGCGCAGTGGCACGGCTGACACCAGGCAGCGCTTCATCTGACCGTCGGGAGTGAGGCCGATCTGGCGGAAGTGGTGGGGCTCGCCGTCCCGGAACGTCTCGAGCACCGGACAGTCGGGGCACTGGGTAGTGCGGTGCTTGTACACCTCGTAGCAGTGGCGATCCACGGCGTCGCCGAAGGTTTCGGTGAGCTGTCGGTTGGCGCGGACGATGCGCAGCTCCGCGTCGAGGATCGCCACGGAGCAGGGCACCTGCTCGAACAGAATCCCGAACTCTTCCCGCAGGGTTTTCATTTCCGTGACGTCGTTGGACATCTCCGCGACGTAGGCGATGTTGCCGACGTCGTCGTACAAGGGTGCCACGTGAACCACGTAGTCGGTGGGGTTTCCGTCGCGGTCCACCCCGTGCTCCTCCATCACCCGGACCTGTCCATCCCGGAAGGTTTCCCGTGCGGGGCAGTGGGCGCAGGGCTCGGAGCGTTTCTTGTAGACCTCGTGACAGAGCTGGCCGGCCCGGGCCCCGAAGGTGGACGCGAACCGGCCGTTGGCCAGCACCAGGCGAAAGTCCTTATCGATCACAGCGACGCTGGCCGGGAGGTGCTGGAAGAGCTGAAATCCGAGCCGGTGCTTCACGTCTGCGGCCAGGGCGTGGTCGATGGTTTCCAGGTTGGACGGCTGCGGTGCAGGGGCGGAGTAGCTCATGCGCCCGCTCCGTCGACGGGAAGCGCGCAGGTCGGGAGTCGGGTGGGTTCGTCCGACCGTTCGTCGAGCTGCAATGCCAGCTCCAGGAGCTCGTCGCAGCGATCGAGCTCGCCACGCTCCTCGTAGCAGTTCACCATCTCCAGCAGGATGTCTCGCTCACCTGTGCGATCCCGGAGCGCCCGCGCCGTGGCGAGGCTCTGCTGGTAGTGTGCCAGGGCGCGTTCCTGATGGCCGCCCTTGTAGTGCAGCTCCCCCAGGGCGTCGTGGGCGAGCATCTCTCCCGGACGGAAGCCGCACCCCTGGGCGACGTGCAGGCCGTCCTGAAAGAACTTCTGGGCGATCTCGGCGCAGGTGTGGCGGTAAACGTGACCGATGTGGATCAGCACGAACGCTTCCTGGCGTGCGGAGCCGGCGCGCCGGGTGTGCTGGAGCAGGGTCCACAGGACTTTCAGCGCGTGCCCATAGCGGCGTTGTCGACAGAAGGCGCGTGCCTGCTTCGCGGCGGGGATCAGGGAGCGGTCCGCGTCGGTGAGGGTGGCTGCCAACCGGCATTCCCAGTGGGTCATGGGCTCCTTCTCCTGCTCATGCGCAGCCCGAGGCCTTCGGCAGTCCGGCCAGCTTGGCGGCGCGCTTGCCGGGTTGCTTGTGAAAGAGCCGGTGGAGGTCGCGGAAGGACTTGCCGCTCTCCTTGGAGACGAAGTGTACCATCGGCCCGGTCCGGTGCTTGGCGTAGTAGTCCCGGATGAGCTGAATGATCTCCAGGTGTTCTGAAGTGAGCGGTCCGACGCCCTCCCGATCCGCGAGGACCGCCGCCACATTCGGGGTCCACGCGTCGAACCGGGTCAGGTGACCGTCCTCGTCCAGTTCAATCTGTTGGTTCTCGACTGTTAGAATCGGCATTGTTTCCTCCTAGGCCGGATCGAACAACAGGGCGTTTGCCAGCAGGGCCCACAGGTGAATGGAGCGCCACGGCCGCTTGTACTCCTTGGCCAGATCCCCCACGCCGTCGTGACAGTTGACGCAGGGCGTGCACACGAAGTCCGCCTCGGTGCGGTCGATCTGCTCCACCTTGACCTTGCCGTAGTAGTTTCGCGCCTCGGCGAATCCGGAGATGAGCGCGCCGCCGCCGCCCGAGCAGCAGATGTTGTTCTCGCGGTTGGGCCACATCTCGACGAAGTCGGTGCAGACGCGCTCCATCACGTACCGGGCGTCATCCATGATGTCGGGGAAGCCCTCCATGACCGCCTTCCGGGTCGCGTTGCAGGGATCGTGCAGGGTGATCCGCTGCGGATTCCGGCTCGGGTCGACCTGGAACCGACCTTCGCGCAGCCAGCGGGCGTAGAGATTCACCTTGTGGATGACCTCGAAGTTGTGCCGGATGCCGAACTTTCGGTATCCCATGAGGGTCGCGTAGTAACCGTGGCCGCATTCGGTGTAGACCAGGGTCTTGCAGCCCAGCTCCTCCACCTTGTTGACCTGCTCGCGAAGGTTGTGCTCCCAGGTATCCAGGTCGCCGCTGAACATCGCGTAGTTGGTGCCCTCCCACCAGGTGGAGGGCATCGTCCAGTCCACACCGGCGGCGTGGAAGATCTTGTAGATGCACTGCAGCTCCATGGGGTAGTACTGCGGCAGCTTCGAGTTGATGGTCATGAAGAACTCAGCGCCCTGCTTGTCGATGGGGAAGTCGAGCCCGGGCACGTCCTCTTGGACCTCCTCCTTCATCCAGTCCACCGTGTCGAGCCAGTCTTCCTCCGAAATCGACATGTTGTTTCCGATGGTGCGGTGCAGATCAGCGGTCTTCTGGCTGCCCCCGGGCACTTGATCACGAGGCCGGAGCGACCGGGCCCTCGTGATCAGCGCGCTCACCTTGACCCCCATGGGGCAGACGTAGCTGCACCGGTCGCAGCCCGTGCACTGGAAGATGTCGTTTGAGGCAATGACCTCCGCTTCGAAACCGAGCAGGACTTTGCGCACCAGCTTCCGCGGATCGAAAGAGGAGTAGCCGTGCAGGGGACAGACACTCAGGCACTTTCCGCAGGTCATGCAGTCTTCGAGGTTCATCTGCCAGCTGGACTCCCGCAGCACGGCGTCGCGGAGCGGGGTGTCGGTGAGCCGGTCGAGGCGAATGGGCGCGGATTGCTGGGACATGTCAATCTACCTTTGGTGTGTTGCCGATGCGACCGGCGGGAAGCTCGCTGTTGATACGTTCAAGCAAATGTGCCAAGCGGTGTGACTCGTTCGCGGCGAGGGTGTGAAATTGGACGCGCTCCCGCTCCACGTCGATCGCGTCGAGCGAGCGGTGCAGTCGCGCGATGCGTTTGCGTGCCATGTCCGAGCCCCACAGGGAGCGGCAGTTGTCGTGGTGGCATCCCAGCACGAGCACGCCGCGCGCCCCGAGCACCAGGGTCTCGAGGATGAGGTTGTCGCTGATCAGACCGGCGCAGGGCACATCCAGGAGCAGCACGTCGGTGGGCAGGGAGAGGCCGGCTCGGCCGGCCCCGTCCGCCGCGGGCACCGCGGACTGACGGCAGGCAAAGGCGATCACCGGGGCGCGTCCCAGCAGATCCCGGGTCGCCGCCTGGAGCATCGCGTGCAGCTGCGCTCGCCGGAGCGAGCTGTGCTCCAGCGCTTGGGCGGGACACAGCGCGGTGCAGATGCCGCACTGGTAACACGCCGGATCCAGCACCTCCATGCGTCCCAGTACCTTGTCCGGCTCCCGGTGCATCGCGCCGTGGGGACACTTGCGCATGCAGTTGAGGCAGCGCATGCATCTCCCGATGTCGATCTCCACCTTGCCCACGGGAACTCGTACCGGCGTCTGGGGCAACGTGGCTCGCAGGGCTGCCAGCACGGCCTTCGCTTCCAGCGCGGCCTCGTCGGGATCGGCTGCGTCGTGGCAGCCTCCGACGTAAAACACACCCCGGCGCGCCGAGCCCACCGGCCGGTGGCGCACATTGCCGGGCTGCAGGTAGCCGTCGGTGTCTAAGGGTTGGCCCAGCAGCCGGGCCAGCTCGCTGTTCGTCGCTGACGGACGCATGGGCGAGGGAAGCACCACCCGATCCACGTTCAGTGCCAGCGACCGGTCGGAGAGCACTGCGTCAGTGAGCGTGATCTGGTAGCCGTGGTCGGTGGGCGTGATCCGCGGGGGGGTCCCGTTGGCGCGGAAGAACCTCACACCCGCCTTACGGGCATCATCGTACACCTGCTGTCCCTTGGCGCCGTAGACGGGCACATGGGTGAAGAGCACGTTGGCGTGGCCGCCCCGGCGCTCGTGGTCCATGGCGTATTGCATCGCCGCCTGGCCGGCACAGCGCAGATCCACTCCGGCGTGATCCAGCCAGATGCAGACAGTTTCGTCCTTCATCCGACCCTGGCTCACGGCAACGCCGAAGTCGCGAAGGCTCAGCACCGCTTCGACATCCGCGAGCTCGGCCGGTGGAGAGAGCGCGCAGGTGTCGCCGTCTACCGCGACGACGATCGCTCCGACCGTCAGGTGCGATCGTCCGCTGGGGGTCGTCGCCGTGAGCTGGAAAGCCCCCACACAGCCGTCGATGTGGGTCAGCGTAGCGCCCTCGAGCACCTCCACGCCGGGGAGGGCGCCCACTTCCTTGACGAGGGTGCCGGAGAGGGGGTAGTAGCAGCCCGCCGGGGGAGTGGACGCAAGGAGGAGGACGGGATATCCCGCGCCCACCAGCGCCTGGGTCATCCGGAAGGCTGCGTGGTGCCCCCCCAGCACGGCCACGCGCTGCTCGGGCTCGATGGTCGCGAGCTGGTGGGGTTGTTCCAGGCGTGCGCGTGCGATCGCCATCTCCACGAGCCGGACCGCCTTCTCGGCTGCGGCGGCGGCGTTCTGCTCGACCCACGCGCACTGCTCGCGTACGGCGGCGTGGAGCACGGGCACACCGCCACTGCCGTTCCCGGTGTCAATCCAGTCTGGGAGCCCGGACGAGTCCACGGAGGGGCCGCACACGACGATCTGGCTGAAGCGGTGCTGGCGGCACAGGCTGGCGATGTGCTCGCGGGCCGACTCTCCCCGCCACTCCGGAGTTTCGAGGATCGTCAGGTCCGCCTGGCCTGCCAGGGCCCGTTTCAGCTGGCTCGGCAACGCGGACTCGGTTTCCGCGGTGCTGATCAAGACGCCGATTCGATTGTTGTGTTGCATGGGCTCTACTCGATTCCCACGGCCGGGGGGTGGTGTCCGCGACTGGTTGCGTCGTGGCCGGACGCGTCTGTGCGAAGCAGCGTTGCCGCGTGGCTGGCTGCCGCGAGCGCGCGTTTGCAGGAGCTCTGGATGTCAGTGGGACCGACACAGGCTCCGATTGCCAGGATCCCCGGTCGCGACGTTTCGCCGAGCGCGTCGGATGCGACGTGGCCGAAGCCGTTCACCTCCAGGCCGAACAGGCCGACCAGCGCGGGTTGCTGGGAAGGCGGAGCCATGCCCACGGCGAGGACGACCCGATCGAAATCGAACGCTTCCGTCTTCTCCGCGCCGCTAGGAGCGCTGTAGACGCGCAGAGAGCCCTCGGTATCGCCCGGGGAGATCTCTGCGGGTACGCCCTGCACGAAGCGCACGAAGCGGCGTGCTTCCTCGAAGAAGGTGCTGAACTCTTTGCTCATGAGCTGCAGGTCGATGTAGAAGACCGTGGGTTCGATCTCGGGCCGCAGGTACCGCAGACGACGCACCAGGCGAATGGTGGTCCGGCAGCAGAACTGCGAGCAGTACTCGCGACCCCGTTCCCGGTCGCGGGAGCCTACGCATTGGATGAATGCCACCCGCTGCGGGCCGGCCTCCGGCGACAGGAGCGCGTTCAGGTCGTCTTGACGGAGTGCCCGGTCCAGCTCGCGTGTCGTCATCACGCCCGGGAAACGGCCGTAGCCAAGCAGAGGCTCGAGCGTGGGATCGAAGGGGCCAAACCCCGTGGCCAGCACGACGCAGCCGGCCATCTCGGTGTACCGGCTCCTTAGCCTGAGCTGCGTTGGACCCTTGCGGCCGTTCTGTCCGTTGCCCTTCACCGGTGCGACATCGAGCCGGAAGTGACCCGGCCCGCCCTCGATGGCGGACACCTGCGCGCCGGTGACGACCCGGATCTTCGGGTGAACGAGCACCCGGTGAAGCTGGTCCTGCACGAGGCAGGCGGAGCAACGCGCGCACGCATCCGTAGCCATGCAGGCCCACTCGGCTGCGTGACCGCCGAGCTCGACCTCGCGCTCCACAAGGGTCACGCCGACGCCGAGGTCGGCAAGCGCGCTCGCTGCCGTGAGCCCGGCGATGCCTCCCCCAACAACGAGGACGCTGTCGGCGGCGCCGGCCGGTTTTCCTGGGGACTGAGTCATCGCGTCCAAGTGCCTTTCCGTCGTCGATCTGCGGTCGAGCCTTCTTCAGCCTCGACAGCCCAGCGTCGGTAGTACTCGCACTCCTCGCAGCAGGAGTGATGGTGTCCGGTGCCGGGTCGCAGACCCATGAGCCTGTAGCAGTGTAAAACTCCAAGAAACCTGGTGATGCAACCGTCGCAAATTGCGTTATCTTTGCTTGTTCCTAAGCGATCGGTTTGAAAAACCCAACAGTGTGGTCGTTCGTGGTCACGCTCCTCGAGCGCAGATGCATCCATGCCTCTGGCCCGCATGAACTCCCTGAGGTCATTGACCAGGATGCGATATTGGCCGCCTGCTGTTCGCTGAGCCGGGAAAAAGCCGGATTTGATCCAGTTGACAATGGTGTCGGACGTCACTAGGCAGTAGCGAGCTGCCTGACCGCTGGTTAACGAAATAATTCCGTCTGTTTTTGTTCGTGTCATGATGCGGCTTGCGTCCCGCACGGTCTTTTCTGAGCAATTTGTTGTTTTGTTGTTTTTTGCTGTTTTACTCTTTGCTCCTGCTGTCAGACACAGAGCAATCGGCGTGCCGTTTTTCCGAACTCTGCTGGACTGGCTTGGAACTTCAGAACAATCGGCAGGCTGGCGCCAACGGAGCCGTTTCGCTAGCAACACTGCTACCGTGTCAAGGTGCGTCAGTGTCGCGCGACACTGACACAATATGCGACAGAGAGGGGCGCACTATTGCTATTTGGGAAGGGCGCAGGACTCAGCGGTTGGCTGGAAGCCTCTGCTGGTCATGTAACTCATTGTCGCTGGGAAGACCCCTGCTGCCACAGCCGTTCCGGCATCTGGACCGCCACCACCTCGCCGCGGGCGCACAGCTGCCCCAGCGCCGACAGGGTGGAACTGACCACGACCTTGCGACCCTTGATCTCCTTGACCACGCCCCGCAGCTCCAGCGGCCCACCCAGCGGCGTGGGTGCGAGATAGTCCACGTGGAGCGATGCGGTCACGAAGCGGAGCGGCGGGTCGGTGTCCATCTCCCGCCCGGCGGCGCGGTAGGCCGCCGCCGCAGCCGTGCCGGTGGAATGACAGTCGATCAGCGAGGCGATCATCCCTCCGTAGACGTATCCTGGTATCGCCGTGTGATGGGGCTCGGGCGTGAATACGCAGACCGACTCCTCGCCGTCCCAGTAGCTCTTGATCCGATGGCCGTGCTCGTTCAGCCGTCCGCAGCCGTAGCACTGGCTGACGTCGTCCGGGTAGTAGTCTTGAAACGCCTTGTCGCTCATCCGTTGACCTTTCTGCCTGCCCGTTACCGCCGCGGGCCATACAGCCGTTTCCACGGCTCGTCGCGCGTGCGAAGTGCGTTGACCACGGCGTCGTGCAGCGCGTTCACGGCGATCAGTGCGCAGTGCTCGTGCTCCTCGCCCAGGCCACCCAGGTGCTCCAACACATCGACCGCGGTGATGGCGAGGGCCTTGTCCAGAGGTTTCTCCACGGCGAGTGCCGCTGTTCCGTTGGCCGCCTGAACAGTACTCATACAGCCGTCGCAGCGGAAGGCAATCCGTCCAATCGTGTTCTCTCGCAGCTCCAGATACACCTCGATACTGTCGCCACACTCGCCGGAGCAGATTCCCTGAGCGTCCACGCGGAAGGGCTGCTTTGTGCCCATGGCTCGGTGCTGTTCGTCGGACATCTCACAACCTCCGCTAGGACGAGCAGCACCCGGTGTTGCCGTCACAGGGCGGCGTGTCGCAGCGCTCGTCGCGCCCACAACAGGTCTTGCCCGGGGCGCGTGTTCGCAGCCCGCGATATCCTGCGGGCACGCTCAGCGCCTTGGTGAGCGGACCGTTGCACTCCGGGCACGGCCCGGGCAGCTCGCCCCGCCGGAGCAGCAGCTCGAGCTCGGCGCCGCACTGCACGCATTGAAAGTCAAACAGAGGCATCACACTTCTCGTTTCGTTCGGCGTTGTGAGCGTGTCTGCTCGTTCAGCACCCGGCGACGTCTCTGACCAACGGCACGCTCGGAGCGGACCTCGGCTGGTTCTCTACCGCCGCCGTGAGGCGCTCCCAAATGTCCGTGAGCCGGTGGCGCAGCACCTCCACGTCGAGCAGCGTGCGTCCCTGCGCCAGGCCCCAGGGGGCGGCCTCGGTGAAGGGCAGACGGCCCACTACGCCTATCCCACGACTCACCGCCAGCTGGGTGACCCGATTCGTCATTGAAGGTGAGAGATCGGCCTTGTTGACGATCACCCGCCCGGGCAGCTCGAACCTATCGAGCAGGGTCAGCGCGCGCTCCAGGTCGTGCCTGCCCGAGGGTGTGGGCTCGGTTACCACCACCGCGAGATCCACGTTGGCCAGGGTGGCGTGCACCGGGCAGCCGATGCCGGGCGGACCGTCGAGCAGGACGAGCCCGTAGCCGCCGGCCTCGGCCTGCTCTCTGGCCAGGGTGCGGACGCGGGTGACCATTTTGCCGGAGTTGGACTGGGCAGGCCGCAGCTCGGCGCGCACCAGGGGCCCGCACTTGGACTCGATCCGCTGGACCACCCCCGCCTCGTTGGGCATCAGCTCTACGGCGTCGAATTCGCACACGTGGGCGCAGACCCGGCACCCCTCGCAGGCGAGCGGATCCACGGCAAAGGTGGTGCCCAGGTCTCGGATGGCGTCGAAGCGACAGGCCTGGGCGCAGAGGCCGCAGCAGGCACACCGGTCGGGGTTGATGGCGGCCAGCTCCCCCGCGAAGAAGGGCTCCTCGTAGACCACCTTCCCGGGCAGCAGCAGCGCCAGGTTGGCGGCGTCCACGTCGCAGTCGGCCAGCACCACCGGGGCGGCCAGGTGGGCGAAGGCGCCCACCAGCGAGGTCTTCCCCGTGCCCCCCTTGCCGCTGATAAAGGCGATGGTCTTCATGCCGCCTCCGCGTGTTGCGCCATCAGGGCTTCGGCCAGGCGCCCGAGCTCTCGCCGAAGGGGTACGCTCTGCCGGGCCGCCAGCTCCCCCGCGGCGTAGGCGGTGGAGAGGGTCCGGTCAAAGGGGATCTCGGCCACGATGGGAATGTTCTCGCGGAGGAGATAGGATCGAACCGGGGCGTCGCCGAGGTCGCTTCGGTTGATCACGGCCGAGAGGCGGGCGCCCACGGACCGGCACATCTCCACGGCCAGCTCCAGATCGTGCAGGCCGAAGGGTGTCGGCTCGGTCACCAGCACCACGTGGTCGGCTCCCCGCACCGCGGCCACGGCGCTGCAGGACGTCCCGGGGGGCGCGTCTACCACCACGACCCCCGTGCGGGGCGCGGCCGCCAGCACCGCCTCGATCACCGGCGCGGCCCGCGGCTCGCCCACGTCCAGCCGGCCCGCCAGGAAGGTCACCTGCCGCGCCCGCCCCATGATCACCGTCCCCGTCTCCCGAGGAATTTCCTTCAGCACTCCCTCGGGGCACACCCGCATACATCCGCCGCAGGCGTGGCACAGCTCGGGAAACACGAGCACCTTGTCCCCGAGTGCGAGGATGGCGTTGAACGCGCAGAAGCGTTGGCATTCGCCACAACCCGAACAAGTGGGGGTGGACAGCGCGGCAAGGGGCTGGCTGACGCGCTCGGACACGAGGTGGTCCGGATGCAGGAACAGCTGTCCGTTGGGCGCCTCCACGTCACAGTCGACATAAACGGTTTCCACCCCGTCCCGAGCGAGCATCCAGGCGAGGTTGGTGGCGACCAGGGTTTTGCCGGTGCCGCCCTTGCCGCTGGCGATGGCGATCCTCACCGGAACACCTCTACCCGCATGCGCCGGAGCCCGCCGGCCAGGTACCGGTCCAGGGCCTGCCGGGCCGTGAGCCCGGGCGAGGCGACCCACATCTCCACGCCCAGGGCGGCCAGGGCCTCGTACGCCTTGGGGCCGAAGCGGCCGGAGATGACTGCGCCCACTCCTTGCTTGGCCATGGCCGCCGCTGCGGCAGTGCCCGCGCCGTGGCCGTGGGCCGCCGCAGTGTTGACCTTCTCACCGACGACCTCCCCGGTGTCCTCGTCCACGAACACGAAGGCCGGCGTCCGGCCGAACCGCGGATCCATGCTGCTGTCGATTCCGTCCGTCTGCGTGACCGTGATGGCAATTCTCTTGGCCATGTGCTTGCTCCTCTGGAGCGCGGAGGGCGACTTTTGTCGCGCCTGCGCCCCATTCAGTCGCCGTGGCCGCCGCAGCTTTCGGCGTGATCGTGGTGGCAGGGCACGATGCCCGCGAGCCGGCCCTCCAGGTAGGCCTCGACGACCTTGTCCACGTTCCCCACGGCTCCCGTGGCGACGTCCATGCCGAAGTCGTGGAACATCTGGACCGCGCGCGGCCCCATGCCTCCCGCCAGGATCACGTGCGCGCCCAGCCCGTGGATGAACCGCGGCATCTGGCCGGGCTGATGGTTTCCGAAGTGGGGATTGGGCTCCACGCGAGCGCCGGTGATCTTTCCTTGCTCCACTTCCACGAGGGTGTAGAACGGGCACCGGCCGAAATGCATGGACACCTCGCCATCGAGGGCCTTGTCGTCTTCCGAAGCGACGGCTACCAGTCGTTTCTCTTGCATGGTCGTATCTCCTTGCTCGTCTGTAGAGGGGCTCTCCCAGCGCTCCATCAGCTGCTGCGCAATTTCGCGCAACGCCACGGCCGCTGGATCCTGGGGTGCTGCCACCACCAGCGGTGTGCCGTTGTCTCCGGCGGCCACCATCTCGGCGGAGATCGGCACGCGTCCGAGGAAGCCCACACCCAGCTCCTGGGCCGCCCGCTCGCCACCTCCGGTCTTGAAGAGGTCCACCCGGTCTCCGCAGCTCGGGCAGACGAAACCGCTCAGGTTCTCCACCATACCGAGCACGGGCAGCCCGATCTGCTCCACGAAATGCACGCACTTGCGGGAGTCCAAGAGCGACACGCCCTGAGGTGAGGTGACTACGATGACACCGTCCGCCCGGGGGATCAGCTGCGCCACCGACATTGGCTCATCGCCGGTGCCTGGCGGGCAGTCCACCACCAGCACGTCCACACCGCTCCAGTCGCCGTCGGCGAGCAGCTGCCGGATGGCGCCGCTCTTACGGGGCCCACGCCACACGATGGGAGTGTCCTGAGTCGGAATGAAGAACGCGATGGAGAGCACCCGCACCCGGTCGCTCGCCAAGACCGGCACCAACCGGTCGTCTTTCACGTCGCCCTGCCGCCCCTCCATGCCGGTCATCAACGCCACGTTGGGGCCGTGCAGGTCGGCATCGAGCAGCCCGACCTCCAGCCCGGCTTCAGCCAGCGTGTAGGCCAAATTCACCGCCACGGTGGTTTTTCCCACCCCACCCTTGCCGCTCATCACCAGGATCTTGTGCGGGATCTTTGCCATGGACTCGTGCACCCGCTGCTCCATCGCTTCCAGGGTTTCCTTCTGCTCACAGCTCACGATTCACTCTCGATTCTTCGGGTTCGGCGCTCGACACGGCGCTGGTTGAGGCGACAGTGCGTTCCGCGACTGTCGCGGTCGAAGGCGACGCCCGCAGGAACGGGTTGTGGTGGACTGGTGAACCTCCCCGCGGCAGAACTGCTCCAGCAGTTGCTCAACCGCTCCGAAATGGCCCCAGCTCACCAGGATGCCCAGGCCCAGCGCGAACGGCGCGTAGGTCCGGTTGAACCCGCCGCAGAGCAGGTGTGAAACCCCCTGTCGATTCAGCAGGGTCAGGCGAAACCGCCAGCCCGGCTCCCCCATCTCGACGTAGGAACGGCTTTGCACCTCGTCGTCCTCCACATCGGCGATCAAAAACCGCCGCGCGAAACAAAAGCGCGGCGCGACGTCCGTCTCGAAGACGGGTATGGCGATCCGTCTCATCTTTTTGGCCTTCTGGGAGAGCCGAGATCGAACGTCGCGCCGCGACGACGAGTCGCCTACTCCTTGCCTTGCTCCGGCTCGGACACTTGGGACTTCAGCTCGCCGAGCATCCGCTCGAGCTCCTGCTTTTCTTGGGTCAGGCGGGCGACTGCGTCGGAGTCTGTTTGGGGCGCTACGGCACCGACCATTCCGGCACCGCGTCCGCCGTCGATCCCCGACCCGGCGCCCCGCACGCGTCTGCGGCGTCCACGGCCGCCTGCGCCTGCGCCGCCACCGCCACCACCGCCCGCGCCGCCCCCTGCGCCACCGCCGCTTCCGCCGCCTGCGCCGCCCCCTTCTCCACCGCCGCTTCCGCCGCCGCTTCCGCCGCCACCGCGTCCGCCACCGCCGCC
>JBDRSE010000289.1:0-2934 GCA_043825095.1 bacterium | reverse complement strand
CGCACGTCGAAGAGCGCCATGGCCATGGTTTGACCCTGGATGTCACCATGCGGATGGCGACAAGGGGAGTAGGGCGCTTTGATCGCTTGGTGACTCGACAGGAGCCGAGTCAGGTGTTCCGGCCCCACCTTGGCGAGGGGGGGCAGCGTCTTCCGAGCTCGCTGCAGGATCCGATACCGCGAGTCGGAGGAGCCTCCGGCATAGGTCGCGATCTGGGGCACGGCCTTGGTCCCGGGCAGGAGGAAGTGGTTGGTGTGCACATAGAGGTCCTGCCGCGTGTCGCGCAGGTCGTGCCGGCCCCCCGGCGCGACCTCGATGGAAACCAGCCGCTGCTCCTTTTTCGATCCCAGATTGACATGAAAGGAGTACGCCCCGTCGGGATTGACCGCCCGCTGTACGGCCTCGTCGATATTCCGGGCGTCGAGGATCGCCCGCCCCAGGACGTACCGCGGCACGCCCACCCGGACCTCCGATCCGCCGATGAAGTTGGTGGTTTGCATCAGCCCGGCCCCGGTCATGGCGGGCACGTTGCCCGGGATCACCCCGGGATAGGACAGAGAGACGAACGTCGGCCGTCCGGTGGGGGCTACGCGTAGGAGCGCCATCAGGTCGCGGTTGGCGTGGTGATCGTCCTCGTTGTGCGCCAGGAGGATCCGCCCCCCCTGCACCAGGTGCAGCGTGGAGCAGTCGCCGCAACCGACCTTTGCCGGTTTCTCGGCCGACTGGCAGCGGTGCTTGAGCGCGCCCAGCTCGGGTTGCAGATTGAGCACCAGGATCTCGTCCAACGGACGCTGCGCTCCCTTGGCCAGGCCGCGCAGCTCGGCCATGATCTCCGGGTGGTGCTTGGCTGTGGCCCGGGCAAAGCCATCGATCCGCGTGGAACGGTCGGCCAGCGCAAACCGCAACAGCTCCGTGAACCACTTCTCCCGACGTTTCACGAGCCGCGCGATGCGGTCCCGGGAGGCTGCGCCTATGGCTGCGCCCACCTCGAAGGGGCTGCCCCGCGCCACCACCACGGGAAAGGTCCCCTCCGGGGCCGCTGGAGACGGTCTCTTCCGGCACGCCGGGCACAGCAGCGCCGCGCCGCAAAGGCCGGTCTGGAGCAAGAACGATCGCCGGTTCATGTGGGATCCTCCGCCACTCCATTACACTACGCAGCAAGGGAGACATCAAGGGAGACATCAAGGGAGACATGAAGGGAGACATGAAGGGAGACATCAAGCGCGGAGCTGCGGCTCTGGATTGCGCCCGGGTGCGCTGGTACGATACCGGAGCTGCCCAGGGCCGCGGATAGAGGAAGGACGGTGGTCGGCAGCGGCGCGTGAGCGCGAGGAGGGCCGTTTGATGGTGGCGAGTGAGGACCTGTTGGTGGGGGGATTGGTTGGGCTATTCTGCCTGCTGCCGCTCAGCGCCGGCTGTTCGGGGGAGGAGCCGCCGAGCTGCGGGGACGGCGTCTGCGCGCCCTCGGAGTCCCCACAGAGCTGTGCCGCTGACTGCGCCGTAGCGAGCTGTGGGGACGGGCAGTGCGACGCCTGGGAGTCTGTGAGCAGCTGCCCGTCGGACTGCGAACCCGGCGGAGTGTGTGACGGCGTGACCTGCTCAGGTCGGGGCACCTGCGTTGAGGTCGGCCCCGACCCCACCCCGGTCTGCCGGTGCGATCCCGGCTACCACGCCAACGGGATCACCTGTCTCGAGGGCAGCTTCGTGGTCTGGACCCGAGTCCACCACGTCGGGCCGGACGACACCGGTGAGGCGGTTGCCGTGGACCCGAGCGGGGACGTCCTCGTGGCAGGGACGCACGACGACTCAGGGGTCGTCTCTTGCTCGCTGATCCACCTGGATGGGGATGGCAACGTCCTGACTGCTCCGCAGTGGCCGGACTGTCGGCACGATTCCATTGCCTGGTACCCGGCAGGGGGCTGGATCATCGGTGGCTCCTCCCGGGAGCAGGGGTTCTTCTACCCGACGCTGGCGTACCGGGATGCGAACCTCGAACAGGTCTGGACCTGGCGAACCACCGAGGCGCCGGGGTCCCTGCTCGCCCTGGGCATCCTCTCGGACGGGACCATCGCCACGGGCGGCTCCTCGGGCGCGGTGGAGTTCCTGGTCCTGGACACCGCCGGGGCGACGGCGCTCTCCTCGGGGACCGTGATCCCCGGGTCCGCTGGCACCACCCACGGCATCGTCATCGACGCCGCTGACGACATCGTCGTCGTCGGCTCGCTCTACCCCAGCGCCGGTGAGACCCAGTGGGCGATGGGGAAGTTCGACCGTGTGGGCCAGTCGCAGTGGAGCCTGCTGCAGGATCCCATCGAGAATCGAGGGGTCGCCGCGGTGGACGTCGATACCCAGGCCAACATCTATGTCTGTGGCCGCGACGACCTCCCGGACTCCGAGGTCAATGCCTGGGTGGCTCGTTACAGCCCCGACGGCGACGAGCAGTGGACCCGTTTCTACCCGGACGCGGCGTGCTCGGACCTCGCGGTGACCCCCGACGGAGAGGTCGTCGCCGTGGGTGGGATCCCCGGGGCCGGGGAGGACGAGGACTTCTGGGCGCTCCGACTCACCGCTCAGGGCGCCGAGGTCTGGACCCGCGTGTGGGGAGAGGCCGGCGAGGACTTCCTCCGCGGCGTCGCCGTGGATCCGCAGGGCGACCTCCTCGTCACCGGCCACTCGGTCCAGGACCCCGAAGGCAGGAACCTGGTGGTCGTGAGACTGATGCCCTAGGCCGCGACCGGGACCGCGACCGCTGACGGCGCAACCAGGCCGACGAACCAGACATCCGCGCCGGGCGCATGCGCCTACCTTGGGTGCCGATCCCGCGGGGTGCCTCGGTTCGGATCGCGGTCGGGCGGGATTTCGCGTACTTGCGCTCGGCGGCCCATCTCGGCGGCGAATCGTGGTGTGAGATCTTCATCCTTCTCCCTCCGGGAC
>JBDRSE010000288.1:0-19201 GCA_043825095.1 bacterium | reverse complement strand
ATTGGCGGGCGGGCGCGATCCCCGGAGCGATTGGGCGAAGCGGAGCGGGCTTCACGGGACGACCGCGGGGGGATCATGAGGCCCCCCCCCTAGAGCAGATCCATACGCAGCGCCCGGTCGCCGGCTCGCCAGTCCGTCAGCTCGTCCATGGGATACCGCGGCTCGGCAAACTTCCTGCGACGGACGTTCTCCAGGCTGCTCGCACCGTGGCTGGCCACGGGCACGTGCTTGCGCGACACCAGGACGTAGAACATCCGGTAGTGGAAGAACGACTTCTGCACGATGGCGTCGGCCGCGTAGGGATTGAGCCCGAGCTCGCGCCAGAACTTGGGGTGCAGGGTCAACGGGGGCCGCTCCGTCACCGCCACATAGAGCTCCCCCGCCCGGAGCAGCACGCACCGGCCGAAATCGGTCTGGGCGCGGGTCACCACCGTGGGGCTCCACTCCACGGCCGGCTGATCCGGCAGGCCGGGCGTTCCCCGGAGCACGAGCTCCACCGGCGTTCCAGGGACCACCGGCCAGCACTGCTCCACCACCGCCGGGTCGTGCAGCGGCACATAGAACCGGAGCCCGCCCGCGTCCCGCACCAGGTGCGCTAGCAGGTGGGTGTTCCCGCCCGGGGCGCCGGTGCCGACCACGTCCGCTGTGTCCACCAGGGACACTGCGCCCAGGGTGCGGGAGAGCCGGGCACGGCCCACGTCCGCGACGGCCTGCCGGATGGTGCGAAACTCCGGCAGCGGCGCCGCGCGGACCGCCCAGGCGCGGTCTGCCAGCTCCTCGGCCAACCGGTCGGCCAGCGCGGGATCGTCGTCCGTGGTCACGTGCACGGCCCAGCCCAGATCGGCCGCGTCGGTGAACGGGTGGACCATGAACAGTGTGACGTCGAGGACCCGACGATCCCGGGTCATGGCCTTCAGCCGGCGAAACACGGCGCGCATGGGCGCCAGGAAGTCGATGCCCGTCCCTCCACCGAGCACGAGGGGCAGCTTGCGCCAGGACCGCGTCGGCCGCACCCGGCTCCGGAGGGTGCGGATGAGCAGCGACCCGGCGCGAAACCCCACCTGGAACAGGTCCCGGTGGGGATTGGTCCGGTAGCCGCAGAGGATGGTCGCCGGCTCCACGATGCCCGGAGACAGGTTCGCGTGGAGGTCGTAGCTCACGGCCAGCGGCACGTCGCCGAGCTCCGCGCGGATCCGCTCGAGCAGCACCGCCTCGGGCGCCCGGTCGAGCCCGACCACACGCATGGAGCCGTGCAGCGCCAGGTAGATCCCGTCCACCGCGCCCACCGCGCGCAGCCGCGTGAGCAGGCTGGACACGAGCCACTCGAAGGCCTGCGGAGACAGCGGTCCGCTGGGCACGGTCAGGGCCGAGATCAAGGGCACCGCGTCGATCCCGCCGGCGAGATTCGCCGCCTGCCGAAATCCCGACAGCTCCGCGTTGCGGAGATATCCCGCGAGCTCCATCCGGTGGAGCGGACACACCGCGGCCACCTCCTCCCCGGACAGCACGTGGAAGCGCTCGAAGTCCTCGCGCTCGGTGACCAGCGGTGAGAACGCGTTGGCCTCGTGGAAGATCCGACCATAGGCGATGCGGAGGGAAGGCCCTCCACGACCGAAATCGGGCAGCAGCGGAAATGTTCGCATGTTCGAAAGCTCCCGGGTTGCGGCCACTATCGGCCACCCCCGGGCCGGCGTCAACACCGCGCAACCCACCGCCTGATCGAGCTATCCCCTCAGGAATCTGATGTTTCCTGTCGATCCCACGCCGAGAAAGCACATGATCGGCCGCGGCACGGATCCCGTAAGCCCCCGAAAAGACGACACCGCATTGCTGGCACTGATCGTGCAGTTGGTTCGAAGTCGACCGCGAGCCGCAACAAACGGGAAAACAGCGTGTCTCTGTATTGCCCAGTCGGAGAACACCGCCCCGGGAACGAGACGTAAGGTCGAACCGGGCTGGACGACAAACAGGCGAGGAACATGGGCTCGACACGAATCACACAGACACAGCTGCTCGGATGCGCCACGGCTCTGATGCTGACCCTGGGTGCCTGCGGCGACATCAACATGCGCGACGGGGTCTCGGCGGGCTCGTCCTACTGCCAGGATCGGAGCGGCCAGTTCCACTTCAAGGCGCTGGTTCCCCCGTGGAAATACAACAAAGAGTACCGCTGCACGTCCATGCAGAGCCGGCAGTGCGTCGGCACCTGGCAACCCACTGGCCGCTACGTCTTCGTGGTGTCCGACATCCCCTTCGTGAACTACGACTCGGAGATCGTCGCGAGCCTGGCCGTCGAGGTGATCTCCGGGAATACCGCGCAGAACGCCCAGAACGTGATCATCGACAAGCAGATCGGCCAGGCGGGCAGCGACGCATCATTCTATGGCGACGAGGTCTACCCGCGGGTTGTGGAGGCGGTGAGCGAAGGGGGACTGACCGGCCACGAGGTCCTCTGGCGCCAGAACCGCTCCTACGAAGGTCAGTCCTACAACTGGTACCGGCGGGATGTCTTCCTGCTGGGCGCCGGGGGGCGGGTCTTCCACGTGGAGATGTTCTCCATCGACTTCCTGGACAAGCCCGAGTTCGACGCCATCCTGGGCAGCTTCCGCGAAGGCGTCTCCCCGGACGGCGCCCCGGACTGCGCCTGCCAGGACGAGCACGACCCCTCCGGCCCGCAAGACTGCTGACACTCACTCCCGGGCTGTAGGGACTGTACGGGGATCGAGGATCCCGTGGGCGATGCCGAGAACCCGCGCCAGGTGCATGAACGTGCGCGGCAGCGGCACCTCACGATCCTTCGCCAGCAGTCCGATCTCGGCGGCAAGGGTGAGGATCGGCTCGCTGTCGATGCCCTCCTCTGCGTCGCACAGGAACTGCACCCGGAGGGCGTCGGTCAGCGGCTCCCGGAGCGCTGGGAGCTCGGTCGGAAGAGACCGCAGCAGCTCGTCGATCTGCGCCCGGCGGTGTGCCGCAAAGCGGGCGTGGGCCTCCTCGAGATTCGTCGTGCCGAAGAGCTCGTTGAGCACCGCGGCGCAGAGCTTGGCCGCGTCTTCCGGCGCCTCGTCCGGATAACGGGTCCCGACGAGCCCCTTCAGCTCCTTCCACAGGATCATCTTGAGCACATCGATGCCCTGCCGCAGCACAGGCACGAGCGTGGAGCTGAGCTCTTCCATGGCCAGGTCCATTTCACGAACCGAGGGTCGCTGTCAACGGTGGCCGCGGGGCACGCGGACCGAAACCCGCTTGACCCTGCGCCCGCGGTCGTCCGATACTCTGGCTCGGAAACCGTCCTCATCACCATCGGGAAGGCAGGAATCGATGCGTCGCAGAATGCCCACCGGCCTCGTCGGCCTCTTTGTCACCTTGCTGCTGCTCGGCTGCGGCAGCTCCCCTGGGACCGATGGCGACGGCTCGGTCAGCGGCAGTGACGCCGCGGTTCCCATGGGCTCGCCCGTGTCCATGTCCCTCGGCAGCCTCGGCACCTGTGTGGTCTACAGCGGGGGGCACCAGTGGTGCTGGGGGTGGAACCAGAACGGCCAGTTCGGCACCCGCCGGGACACGCAGTTCGAGCGGCCGGAGCACATCCAAGAGCTGGGCGCGGTGGATCGCATGGCCCTGGCCGGCGACTTTGGCTGCGTGATCTACGCGGGCGGCGACGTGGAGTGCTTCGGCTACGACCACGGCGGCACCGACCAGCCCGTGAACCTCAACGGCGCAGCCGTGGATCTCGGCACGGGCCACGGCCACGGCTGCGCGCTGCTCAGCGGCGGCACGGTGGAGTGCTGGGGACAGAACTCGGACGGACAGCTCGGCGACGGCACGCCCCAGGGCCGAGAGGATCCGGCGCCCGTGACCGGCCTGAGCGGCATCGTGGCCATCGACGCCGCAGCGGACCGCTCCTGCGCACTGGGCGGGAACGGCGATGTCTGGTGCTGGGGACGGCGACTCGACGGCACAGGCGATGACCGCTATTCCCCGGAGCAGATCACCGGGCTCGGCAGCACCACCGCCATCTCCATGGGCGACGACCAGACCTGCGCCCTGCAGAACGACGGGACCGTGATGTGCTGGGGCTACGGCGCCTGCAACGCCCTCGACCTGGCAGGCGACTGCGCCACCCCGGTGAGCGTGCCGGGCCTGTCCGCGGTGGACGAAATCGCCGTGGGCGACAGCGCCGGCTGCGCCCGGTCCGGCGGCGAGCTGCGCTGCTGGGGCCGGAACTCCCGGGGCCAGATGGGGGACGGCACCCTCGATCCGATCTACACCCCGACTCCGGTCAGCGGGCTCACCGGCGTGACCCTGGTGGGCTTCGGCTCGGATCACGCGTGCGCCGCCGTGACCGGCGACGATATCTACTGCTGGGGCGCCAACGGCAACGGCCAGATCGGCAACGGCACGACAATCGATCAGCTCACGCCCATCGACGTGGGCCTGTAACCGACAGTCTCACTGACGGGGACGATCCCGGCCACCGGCCGGAACGGACGTGCTACTTGGCGGGGAGGACCTTCGCCTCTTCGACGATGACCTTGTAGGCATAGCCGCCGCCGAAGTTCTTGTCGCTGCGCACGACGCCCTCGACGAGGACGATGTCCCCGACCTTGACCTGCGCCTTGCTGGTGACGGTGAGATCGTAGTCGTCCCCCTTGCCGGAGCCGTCCTGCAGGTGGATCCAGTTCTTGCCCATGATGTTGGCGTTGAACTTGGTGACCTTGCCCCGCACCGTGATCGTCTTGCCGGCCAGCGCGGTCCGCTGAGCGTGCAGCTCCGAAACCGTGCGGCCGGTCTTCCCGGGCGCCTTGGCCACCGGCTTGTCGAGCTGGGCCCGGGGGGCGCCGGGGCGCTTGTGCCCCGTCATGGTCTTCCGACCGTCCATGCGGCCGTGACCCCCGCCGGGGTGCCCCGGCGGCATCATTCCATGCCCACGCGCACCGGCCAGCCCGCCGAAGTAGATGACCGCGAAGGTGCGGTTCAGGCTGCGGCTCTTGAACTTCCGTATGGCCGTGGCGTTGATCACGGTGAGCCTCTGCCCCTTCTTCACCGCCGTCTGTTGGACCGCAGCCCAGACCTCACCCTTGCTCGTCGCGAGCTTGAGGTAGGTGTAACCGGCCGCGTTCATGGTTTCCACCACGGTCCCCGTGATCCCCCCCTGACCCGCTCCGCCCCCAATCGTCATGGAGGAGCCGGACTTCACGGCGGGCTGGTTCTTGGTCGATTTCTTGCAGCCGCTAGCGGCCACCAGGCCCAGCAGCAGTACTGTCGAGATTCTCGTAAGCATTTGACAATCACTCCCTTTTGTTCCGCCGATCCACGTGGCTGGCAGCGGACAAACGCAAACCCGCCGGTCGACAGCAGGTGTAACTAGCAGCAGCTACGGCCAATTTCAAGGGACATTCTGCGGACATTCGAGGATAGCGGCACCCCGGGCGACCGTCGGCTTGACTCCCGCCAGAGGCTGGGCAGATAATTTGCCTGGGAGCGGCTCCCAGACTTCGAAACAGTCGCTCGGGAGGGTAACCATGCGTTTTTTCGCGCTGCTGTTGTACGTGAGCTCCCTGGGAACATCGCTCGCGGCGTGCGGGGATGACGACGGGGCGAATGGGAACAACAACGGGAATCAGGGGGCGTGCCCGACAGGGCACGCGGAGCTGGGGCCCTCGTGCGTGCCGATCTTCGACGACTGCACGGGGCTGCACGAGCTCCCGCGGCTGGGTGGCGGCTGCCTGACCGTAGGCGTGACCCAGTGCGCCACCGGGTTCGTGGAGGACGGCTCCGGGGGCTGCGATCCGGTTCTTCCCACCGAGGCCTGCCCGGTGGGCTCAATGCCCGTGCTCGGGGAGACGTCCTGTCAGCCGGTGGGGGTGCGCTCCTGCGCGGAGGGGTTCGTGGACGACGGGGCGGCAGGGTGCGAGCCGGTGCTGCCCCAGGCGGCCTGCGGTCCCTTCGAGCTGGAGGTGCTCGGGGAGACGAGCTGCCAGCCCTTGGGGGACTGCGGCAGTGGGACCTGGGGGAACATTGCGGACGATCCCGGCACCGTCTACGTGAACGCGGCGTCCACGTCCTCCAATCCGACCGGCTCCATGGCAGAGCCGTTCCCCACCATTGCCCAAGGGGTCGCCGCCGTTTCCAGCGGCGGACAGGTCGCCATCGCCGACGGCACGTACACAGAGTCCGTCGTGCTGGACAAGGAGGCGCGACTGTCCGGGCGCTGCGCCTCCCGGGTCGAAATCGTCGGAGATCCGTCCGTGCTCGTGACCACGGCCGGCGGACAGTCGGTGATCCGCGGCGTCACCCTGGGGGGCACGACCGTGGGGCTGCAGGTCGAGGGCGCCGGGGTCGAGCTCCACGAGTCCCGGGTCGCCGGCATGGGTGTGTTTGGAATCCAGGTCGCCCAGAACGGTGAGCTCAGCCTGAGTCGGGTGAAGCTGGACGCAATCACGGGTGCGGCCATCAACTTCTACGGGGCATCCATGACCGTGTTCGAAAGCGTGGTCCAGGACACGGCCCCCCACGTGTCCGGGGCCACCGGCGCCGAAATCGGCCGCGGAATTCGCGCCTACTGTGATGACACCGGGGCCTGCGGCTCGGTCACCGTGGACAGGTCGATCCTCCAACGCAACCACGATGCAGGCATCGGCGCATACGGGGTGGACCTCGTGGTCACCGAGAGCCTGGTCCGCGACACGGCCGAGAATCCGTACCTGGACTTCGCTCCCTCTGGAATCGTGGGGGCCTGCGACACCGTGGAGGGACTGTGCGGCACCACCACCATTCAGCATACGACGTTGCTCGACAACAGCGCTGTCGCAATCTGGCTCTACGGAGTCGAAGGGGTCTTGAGCGACACCACCGTGCGCGGCACCCTGCCCCGACCGGACGGTACGATGGGCGCCGGAGTGGTCACCCTGAGCTGCGCAGCTCCGGATGCTCTGGGTTCGCTGGTGGTCGAAAGCAGCGCCCTCGAGCAGAACTACCTGCACGGCATTTTTATCAAGGGGCCCCAGACCGTGGTCCGAGGAACCTCGGTGCGGAACACCATCGGCTCACCAGACGACGACATAGCCTTCCCCTTCGGGGTGTTCTACGCCTGTGAATCTGCGGCTCGCTGCGGCGCCGTCCTGCTCGATCGCACGCTGATCGAATCCACCCGCACGAGCGGCATCCTGGGGGGCGGACCGAACCTCACGCTCAGACGTACGGTGGTGCGGGACACGCTGACCCAGCCCTCCTCCGGGAGCTTGGGGATGGGCATCTCGGTTGCCTGCGACTCCGAGGCCCACGTGTGCGGCACGCTCACCATCGAGTCCTCCATCGTGGAGCGCAACCGAACCTCCGGGCTCGCCATTCAGGGATCCGACACGGTGATCCGCGCCTCCCTGGTGCGGGACACCCTGCCGGCCGACGACGCCGAATCCAGCGGCTATGGGATCATCTTCAAGTGTGACTCGTGGGAGGGCGTCTGCGGCTCCTACCGCGTCGAAGGCTCGGTCCTCGAGGACAACGAGATGATCAGCCTCTGGGTGGGGGGCGCGCCGGTGGAGGTCAGCCAGACGGTGATCCGGCGCACCCACCCCTCCTCGAACCCGCAGCTCCAGACCGACTCGACCTGGGCCGTGGTGCTGGACTGTAGCCCCGGTGACGAGTGCGGCGCGATGTCGGTGTCCGACTCCCTGATTGCGCAGAGCCACAAGACGGGGATCTGGGCCTCCGGCGCGCCCCTGACCGTGGAGCGGACCGTGGTGAGGGACAACGGGCTCACGCTTCAGGAGTCGACCTTCAGCGTGGGAATCTACGCCAAGTGCTCTGCGGACGGCACCTGCCCCACCGCCTTGATCCGCGACACCCTCGTGACGTCGAGCGCGGGGGTCGGGATCGAGCTCAGCGGCGTGGACGGCGTGGTGGAGTCGTGCCTCGTCCGGGACATCACCGGCGTGCCCCAAGGCCCCTACCACTTCGCCTGGGGTCTCAAGGCGGACTGCGCCACGGATCGACCGGACCTTTGCGGCACCCTGGACATCACCGACAGTCTCTTCGAGCAGAACGAGCACGCGGCCATCGACTCGAGCGGTGTCGTGACAACCCTCCGCTCCTCGATCATTCGGGACTCCCTGCAAAACGCCACCAGCGCGGGGTTCGGCTACGGTTTCGTGGCCGGGTGCGAAGGGACGACCTGCGCCCAGGTGACCATCGAGGACTGCGGCTTCGAGCGCAACACGGGCGTGTCCATCCTCTCGCACGACACTGCCCTCACCCTCCGCCGCACCGCCGTGCTCCACACCAGCGCCCTGGCCACCGATTTGGTCGACGGCTCCATGGGGTACGGTGTCTCGGCCTCTTGCAGTCTCCCGTCCTGTCCCACCCTCGAGCTCTCCGGCTGCATGCTGGAGTCAAACGCCACGGCCGCAGTGGCGGTGGCAGGCGTCGGCGGGTTCATTGCAGGATCGGTGATCGACACGGTTTCCCCGCACCCCGTGTCCGGAGACCACGGCTACGGGATCCAGATCGCCGGCGCGGAAGGCGCTCCGCCCGTGCTGTTCAACGTCAACGGCTGCGAGCTCACCGGTGCCGCTCTCGCCGGAATCGTCTTCCACCTGGCCGGCGGGGTGGTGTCCACCACCGAGATCAGCGGCGGTGAATTCTCCATCATCTACTCCACCGGCTCGAGCGCCAACGTGCTCGACAGCAACCAGCTCTCCGGGGCCCTGCAGGACGAGCCCATCTGGGCCAGCGTCGAGCCCGTCCCCGCCCCACCGCCGCCCATGCCCGTCGACTTCACCGAGGAGCCGCCCAATCTGCCATAGGCAGCTCGAAGGGAGCCCGCGTTCATCGAACGAGGTCAGTACCCTTCCGCCGACGCATCTGCTACAACCACCGCGACCGCGACTGCAACCGCGACTGCGAGTGCGACTGCGACCGCGACAGCGAGTGCGACAGCGAGTGCGACGAAGACCGAGACGGAACCTGCGACACGGAGAACCGGCGGATCATGAACGCGACCTTTGTCGGTGGAGCCCTGCTGGGCATGCTCGGAGCCCTCTTGATCAACATTGGCAAGGGGGTGGAGAAGCAGAAGGTCCACGTCTTCAAGCAGGGCCGGAAGATGTTCTCGCCGCCCCACCGACGGGATCTGGGAATCTGGCTTTGCGGCATGGCCATGACCGCGACCGCGGCGATCCCGATGTCGTTGGGGCTGAAGCTGTCGGAGTCGCCCAGCACCATCGGGGCGATGACCGGCGTGGGGTTGATCGGGCTGGTGATCTATGCCAGCCGCGTGGTGGGCGAGAAGATCAGCGGGCGGGACGGCGCGGGGATCGCCCTGGTGGTGGTGGGCACGTCGGTGCTGGGCTACCTCGGCGGGCTCGACAAAGCCGCGGCGCGGAGCTTCGAGACGGGAGCGCTGCTCAAGGCGGTGGCGCTGCCGGCGTCGCTGGCGATCGCCGGCTGCGTGGCGTCGCGATTTTGGGTGCGAATCCACGCCATCGCCTGGGGCGCCACGGCCGGGGTGTGTATCGGCCTGTCGATCTTCCTGGCAGATGCCGCCCTGGTGCGCGCCGGGGGGGACTTCGTCGGCCAGCTCCGGAACCCGTATCCATACATCGCGCTCAGCATCGGGATCATCGCGACCTTCACGACCCAGATCGGGTTTCTCAAGGGGAGAGCCCTGGACGTGGTGCCGGCCGTGAACTCGGCGGCGATCCTGACCCCGCTGCTGCTAGAGGTGATCCTGTACAAGAACGTGCCGGGGGTGCTGGACCTGCTCATGATCGCGGTGATCGTGGCGGGCGTATACCTGCTCTCCACCGGCACCGCCGCCAAGGTCGCCGCGTGACGGCTATCGGAAGTCACCTCCCCCCCGGCTGTGAAGGCGCGGTGGCACCTGTCGTCGATCCGGTACACTTGTAACGCCCTGTTCACGCCGGACGCAGCGTAGCCTACTACGCACACGTACATCGCCACACAACGGCGCCATCGGGGCAACTGCGCACGATCAGCCGACAATCCGGCGACAGCTCGCGGGTTGGCACGCCATGTGCGTGATAAACGCTACGAAGGCAACGCGGTCGTCCGTGCGCTGCTCCGCCCCACACCGGGGCACCGATGAAAGGAGCGCTGCCATGACCGAGTACAACGATGATTTCCGCTCGAAGGTACCCAGCCCCTACGCCGACACCTCGGCGACGTTCGGCATCGGACTGGTGGCGCTCCTGATCGCCATCTTGACCATCGTCCTGGCCGGCGGTTGTGTTCTGTAGGCCCACAGAAAGGAGCGCCCGAAACACCCACGACCACAGACTCCCGCCTCACTGACCCGCGCACCGCCCGGCGTGGGCCGCGGCCGTCCCACCGGTCGTCCTTGTCCCATGGCACGACTCTGGCTATAGATATGCATACAAGGACACCCAAGAGGCCCGCACCATCATGCTCAGATTCGTCACGTTCGGCGTCGTCAGCGCATCGCTCCTACTCGCCGGACCGCGGCCGACCGCCGACGCGTGCACCAACTTCCTGGTGACGAAGGGCGCCTCGGTGGACGGCTCCACCATGATCACCTACGCGGCCGACTCCCACGAGCTCTACGGCGAGCTGTACTTCCGCCCGGCACGCCAGTATCCCGCGGGCGCGGTGCGCAAGATCTTCGACTGGGACACGGGCAAGTACCTCGGCACCATCGCCCAGGCGCGGCAGACCTACCGCGTCGTGGGCAACATGAACGAGCACCAGGTGGTCATCGGCGAAACCACCTACGGCGGACGAAAAGAGCTCCGAGATCTCAAGGGCGGCATCGACTACGGGAGCCTGATGTACGTGGCGCTGGAGCGCGCCAAGACCGCCCGCGAGGCGATCGGGATCATGACCCGGCTCGTGGCCGAGCACGGCTACTTCAGCCACGGCGAGTCGTTCTCCATCGCCGATCCCAACGAGGTCTGGATCATGGACATGATCGGCAAGGGGCCGGGCAGCAGGGGCGCGGTGTGGGTCGCGCGCCGCATCCCGGACGGCTACGTCAGCGCCCACGCGAACCAGACCCGGATCCGCACCTTCCCGCGAGACGATCCGACGAGCTGCGTCTATGCCAAGGACGTCGTCTCCTTTGCCCGGAGCAAGGGGTACTGGAAGGGCGAGGAAAAGACATTCTCCTTCGCCGACGCCTACGCGCCGCCGAGCTGCCGGGACCTGCGCATCCGCGAGGCGCGGGTCTGGAGCTTCTTCCGACAGGTCGCGCCCTCCCGAAAGATCCCCATCGACTACGTGCGCTGCCGCAAAGGCGCCAAGCCCATGCCGCTGTGGATCAAACCCGACCAGAAGCTCTCGGCTCGCGACCTGATGCGGATGATGCGCGACCACTTCGAGGGCACCGAGCTCGACATGACCAAAGACGTGGGCGCGGGCCCCTTCGGCCTCCCCTACCGCTGGCGCCCTCTGGTGTGGAAGGTGGGCAGCAACAAGTACTTGAACGAGCGCGCCATCGCCACTCAGCAGACCGGCTTCTCTTTCGTGAGCCAGTCCCGGCGCTGGCTGCCCGGCCGCATCGGCGGGCTGCTGTGGTTCTCGGTGGACGACGCGGCCAGCACGGTCTATCTGCCCATGTACGCAGGCATCACCAAGGTGCCCAAGGCCTACGCCGTGGGCACGGCCGACTTCAAGAGGTTCAGCTGGGAGTCCGCCTTCTGGGTCTTCAACTGGGTGTCGAACTACGCCTATTCGCGCTACCGGGACATGATCCAGGACATCCGGAAGGTCCAGGTGAAGCTGGAGAACGAGCTGTTCACCGCCCAGGCAGAGCTCGAGAAGAAGGCCGTCGCCCTGCACAAGCTGGCGCCGGCCCGGGCCGACGCGCTGTTGACCGCCTACGCGAAGACGGCGAGCGAGCGGGTGGTCTCCCGTTGGCGCCTGCTCGGTCAGGAGCTGCTGGTGAGGTACCTGGACGGCAACGTCCGAAACGCCGAAGGCAAGGTGACCCACCCCCCCTATCCGAAGGGCTGGTACAAGCGCATCGCGACCGAGACCGGAGACCACTTCCTGGCGGATCCGAAGCAAAAGGGCGCCGAGAAGACCGGCGCCGCAGCGAAAAGAGCGGCGAGCAAGGGCGTGTCCGCGGCGAGCAAGGCCAAGCGCCGCGCGGGCCGGCGTCGAGCCAGCGCGGCGGCCCCGGTGGTGCCGCAGCAGCCGGCCGGATGCGGCTGTCTGGCAACGGGCGCGGGGCCCGCGGCCCCCCTGGGGCTGGTGTTTGTGCTGCTCACCGGTTGGCTCACCAGGCGACGACGTCAGGCGAATGCAGCAAGATCGTGAGATACGTCGGGTAGACACCCTCATCGTGGGTGGCGGGATCTCCGGCCTCGCCTGCGGTCGAGCCCTGGCCCAAGCCGGCCACGACTTCCTGCTCGTGACCGACCGGGCGGGCGGGCGGATGTACACCTCAGACACCGGCCTCCCCTTCGGGGCAGCGTACATCACCTCCGACTACCGCCACGTCCTGCCCCTGGCCGACCACGGCAAGCGCATCTCTAAAAAGGACGTCTACACCTGGGACGGGTCGCGCTTCATCACCATGCTCTCGCCCCGGAACGTCTGGCGGCTCGGCAAGCTCGCCACGCTCTACCGACTGCTCACCAGTTTTCGGCGCCGGCTCAACGAGCTGCGCCGCCGGGCCCCCTTCGAGTGCCAGGCGGCCCTGATGGAGGCTGACCCCCTGCTCCGCCGGTACGTGGAGCAGCCGGCCACCGACTTCGTGCGGGAGCACCACCTCGAGGAGGTGACCGAGGTGTACAGCGCCCCGCTCTTCCACTCCACGCTGTTCGTACCGTGGCAGGAAGCCAACGCCTTCTACTATCTGGCGAACCTGTTCCCTATTCTCGTCTCCACCTATCCGTTGGATCTCCGGCGCGCCGCCGAGCGGCTCACCGACGGCTGGAACGACCGCGTGTTGCTCCAGAAGATCACCGCCGTAGAGGAGCTGGACGGTGAGGGGTTCATCGCCCACGCGGGAGAGCGCCGCTGGCAGGCGAAGAACCTGGTGCTGGCCATTCCCGACCGGAACGCGCGGAGCCTCCTCGAGGTGCCCAGCTTCGCGCGCGACGTGCCCTACGCCACGCTCCACGTGCGCGGCCGACGGAGACGACAGTTCGTCACCGGAGGCATCGTGTTTCTCCGGTCCGAGCACCCCGCGCGCGTGCTCTGGCCCCAGGCGAACGGAGATGACATCGTGTTCTCCGCCACCACGGACCCCGACCTGTCCGCCTACTACGAAGGATACGAGCTCACCGGAGCGGTGTACTGGAAGACCGCTGTGCAGCTCTCGTCGGACCGGTGGCGCCCACTCGAGCCGCGCCCCCACCTGTTCACCATCGGCGATCACAATATCGTCGGGCTCGAGGACTGCTACCTGACCGGGCTGTACGCGGCGAACCGAATCCTCGGCCGTCGGGGACCCGACTGAGTCACTGGAGGAAGGGCGGGCTCAGCGGCCGGAGCGGAGGGCCTTTCGCCACCCCTCGGCAGCGAGCCTCTTTTCCCGCTCCACGGCCCACTGCTTCAGCGCCATGAAGTGCGCGCGTTTGTCCTCGGCGTGCTGGACGGCGAGCTCCTCCCGCTCACGGTTGCGCACGTGGTTGTCCTCGGGCGTGAACCCTACCCAGGTGACGAAGTTGCGGTCGAACACCTCGTCTGCCGTGATGGTCTCGTCCCGCGCGTCCAGCTGCTGCGCGTGGGAGCTCACCACCTCGGGATCGAACACGAGGACCCAACCGTTGTCTTGGACCGTGGACGCCGGATCGAGCGTGACCTTGCCGGCGCAGCTCGGACAGTACACCTGCTGCACCACCGACGGTCCGAATACGTTTCCGCCGAAGAAGATCTCCGATTCGCGTGAGCCGCAGGCGCAGGGACGATGATAGCTTTGACACATGACGAGCCTCCGAAAACAGGTTCGGAAACAAACATGAGCACTTCAGTAGGCATTGCAACGGCAAGGGGGAAAAAATTTGCTCGAAGGCGTCGCCTTGACCCGGGCTCAAGCCACGGGCCATACTCGCAGCCCGGCTAGGAGCTGAGGAACGAAAACAATGACGCGCAGATACGCACACCTGTTGATCTTGATCCCCGCACTCTCGGTCGCTGGCTGCAGCGACGATTCCGGGGTCGGCGGTGACGCCGGGCAAACCCAGGACGTGCTGGTGGATCCCTGCGCGCCCCCGTACACCGTGTCCGTGCCGGCCATCCCGCCGAACATCGCCGCCTCGACCCAGAGCACGATCCGCAGCTTCCGCTCGTGGCACCTGATTGAAAACGATCTGACCGCCGGCCAGAGCACGCTCACCTTCGAGGTGATCGCACCGTCCGGCGCCCAGTGCCTCGACCTCTGGATCGGCGGCCAGCACGTCGAGCGACGAGCCGCCTCCCCGGCCCAGGCGACGCTGGAGCTGGAGATCGGTGGTTACGGCCCGGGCGCCTACGAGCTGCTGCTGGTGGCGTCGGGTGAGGCGCACGCCTTTGCGCAGCTCACCTTCTACCGGACCCATCCCTACTACGTGCTGGTGACCAACGACTGGGACGACGCCCTGCAGGAGCCGGACTTCCGCACCCGGGAAGAGGCGCTGCACGCAAACCATCCGGCCATGAAGATGACGCACTTCGTGGGGCCCTACACCTTCACCGACCCGACGCTGACGCAAGCCGAGATCGATGCATCCACGGCGTGGCTGCTGGACATGCGCGACACCTACGACGACGAGATCGGCCTGCACGTGCACCCCTACTGCAACTTCGTGGAGACCACCTCCGTGACCTGCCGCTGGACGCCTTCCCTTGCCTACCAGGAGGACCCGGAGGGCTATTCCGTCGTGCTCGGCGCCTACACCCAAGCCGAGACGGAGCTGCTGTTCGAGCAGGCCAAGTCGCTCTTTCAGGCAAACGGCCTGGGCACGCCCACCTCCTTCCGGGCCGGGGGTTGGGCCGCGGAGCTGCACACCCTGGCCGCTCTGGCCAACACGGGATTCGTGGCGGACACGAGCGGATGCAACTGGAGCCGGATGGAAGAGTGGCAGGGCATCCCCAACGCCTCACTGTACGAGTGGAACGAGGCGCACTGGTCCACCATCGACGAGTGGAGCCAGCCCTACTACCCAAACGAAGGCGACATCCTCAGCGGAGATCCGCCCCACGTGCCGATCCTCGAGATCCCGGACAACGGCAACCTGATCGACTACGTGACCGACGCCGAGCTCATCGAGATGTTCGAGGCGAACTGGCCCGGAGGCGCGCTCCTCCAACCCACCACCTACGTCACCGGCTATCACCCGACCTCCTTCGAGAACTACAACGGCTACCTGGACGACGGTCTCACACACATCGACGGGTTCCTTGCGGAGCACGGCCAGGGACCCGTGGTCTACGAAACCATCACGAACATGACCCTGGTCTGGCCGCTCCCAGAGTAGACCCCGAGAGACTCCGCCGCCGCGCCATCGACTCGCGAAAACATTGACAGGGTGGACCTGCGGCCGACATGATATCGCCTGTTAAACGAGCTCGGACTGGAGAGGCCTGCACCAACCAGTGAATGATCGCAGCGCGCCTCCGGCCAAGGAGAGAGATTCAATGCGTACGTTGACAACCCTCGTTACGGCCACCCTCGCCATCAGTCTTCTCTGTTCCGCGCTGCTGCTCGGCAGCGACGCCGGCGCGGCTCCAGGCGCGTCGCCCACCGCGCCCGTGCTGGCAGCGCCCGCCGACGATCAACCGCCGCCCCCGACGCTGCCGCCTGCGGCCAATCCGTCGGCCCCGGCCACCCCCCCCCGGCCCGGCCGGCCGGGGCCGTCGAGCCGGGCTCTGCCGCCCCGCCGCCGGCAGCCGATCCGGGGATGAGCGCAGCGCCCGCGACCAGCGCCCCGCCGCCCATCGGGGCGCCGCCGGTGGGCCAACCGCCGGTGGTGAGCAACGTCAAGAAGTACGCCACCCGGGGCGTGTTCGAGCTCGGCGGCGGCTTCAGCTTCAGCTTCCACGAGAACAAGGAGGCCAGTGGCACTCACAACAAGGACGTGTACCTGGGCGGCGAGATTCTCATGAACTTCTTTGTCACCCGGTTCTTCTACCTCGGCCCACGCATCTCCCTGGGCTTCAATCAGTACGACACCGAGAATGACGAAGACTGGAGCCTCAGCTTCGGCTTCAGCTTTGCGCCGGGAGTCGCCTTTCCCATGGGCAGCTCGGCGTTCCTCTTCGTGGAGACCTTCGGCGGCTTCTACTACTACTACGGCAAGAGCTCCAACACGGAGATCATCCGAGGCGCTGTCGGTGCCGAGGCGGGGTTCAAATTCCTGCTGGGTAAAAGCTACCTGATGCACCTGTCGATTCGACCGATTTACTACGTGGGAGACTTCAAGACCGACGGCGGTGGCACTGGGGACGTGAAGGACTTCTACCTGCTGATCCGACTCGGCTTCTCAGGCTTTATGTAGCATCCGCCGCGCGCCGTATCTCCACGAGGCTCAGCGTCCCACCGTCCATCCTCCGCTCACGGACGAGCTCCGCACCTGCCTCCTCGATCATCGTCCTGAGACCGCCGCGCCGGGTGAAGTCTCGAAATCCGAGAAAGTGCCTCGGACCGGCCAGCAGCTCGAACCCGCGATTCCGCAGCCCCGCCAGGTTGCGGGGCATGGGAACGGCAAAGTCGACGATCACCGCCCGAGAGGCCACCCGGAGCAGCGTCGGCAGCACACCCGCTCGAATTCGGGAGTCCATCTCGTGCAGACCCATGGACACCGTGGCTACGTCGAAGGCGCCGTCCGGGATCCCGTCCAGGACGGAGGCGTCCCCGACCTCGAAGGATACGTGGTGGAACCCCCGTCCTCGCCGCAGCTGCTCAGCGCGGGCGAGCTGTCGGGGTGAGTAGTCGATCCCCACGACCCGGCGGCAGCGCGCGGCGAGCTGAAACGTCAACCCCCCGGTGCCGCAGCACACGTCGACACATGCTGTTCCCTCGTCCACCCAGGCGGCCACCCGCTCGTGGAGCCCCCGACACAGACGGTCGAACAGCAGCGAGTACGGCCGCCCGTCGTAGAATGATCCGCCGGTTCGGCCGGCTTTGTGCTGCCCCATGCCTTGCTTCCTCTACGACACTACGGCTTGGTCAGCACCACCGGCGCGGTTTGGTTCAGGGTGTCCCGATTGGTGCCGGTGAAACGGTTCCCGGACGTGTTCAGCTGGCCCGTGAAGCGATCGCGATTGTACTGACTGCTCCGGCTCGCCTGGACAATCCGCGTTCCCACAAGGCGCACCCGGAGGCCGGTGAAGTGGATCGAGAAGTCCTCCACGACCCAGCCCGGCCCGGTGTTCGCCTGGAAGGTGATCCGGAAACGCGCCCGGCACGCGTTCTGCTTGCGATAGACGTGACCGCTGAGGTAGTGCGTCTGCGGCGCCTTGATGACGCCGGACCACCCCCCGGCGATGGCCGCGCAGAGCGCCGGGGTCGTATTGCTCACGCACCGATCGCCGAGGCACAGCTTGCTCTTGGCACACACGCCGCAGGTTCCGCCGCAGCCGTCAGAGCCGCAGCTCTTGCCCACGCAGCTCGGCTTGCACCCCGCGGTGCCCAGCTCCGCGGCCGGAGAGGCCCAGGCCTCTGCAACGCGGGAGCCGCCCGCAAAGGACGGCCCGGCGACAGCTCCGACTCCGATCACGACGACTCCGACTCCGAGCCCGAGCCCGAGCCCGAGCCCGACGACCGCGAATAGGCACGCACCCACCAGGCCTGGAATCCTGTGGACCCTCGACCCCAGGGCGGTCGAGACGCGCTGCGTGAACCAGAGCATGTCGGTAATCGTACGCTGCCACTCGCTTCCACGCCAGGATCAATCCAGCGGAAATTGCATCCGCTGCGCGCCATCGCCCGCGGCTCTTTTTGAGCGCAGGACCATCAGCGGCACGCGCCAACGCCCTTGAGCTCTGGTTGGGCTCCGGGCGCTGGCGCGCTGCGCCCGGGGTAGAGGGGGGATGGCGCTTGGCCAATGAGTACAGCTGGGCGGCAACTATCCTGTTATAAATACTGTGTTTATGGCTTTTTTGGCGTTGACTTCTTTTGCTTGTTCTGCTAATGTATTTCGATGGTCGTTCTGCCCTGTTCGCCGACCCCTGATGCCGACCTCGATCCGGCGCTTCCGGAGCTGCTCGACTATTCGGATATCGACCGTCCCAAGGACCTCCAGGACCGTTTGGAGGGCGGGGAGTTCCTGGATCTCAGGCTCTATCAGATGACCCGGAGTCAGGGAGCGCGGGACCGCCATCTGGGGTTGCTCCTTGAGCAATTGTCGCTAATCAATGGATCCATTCAACTGGGGTTTTACTCGGTGGATGATTACGCTGTGGAGCGACTGGGGATCGGGCGGCGTCAGGCCCAGGCGCTGCGGCAGCTCGCCCGGGCGACTTCGCACACCCCTGCGCTCGGCGAGGCCGTGGACCGTGGGGCGCTCACGCCGCGAAAGGCGCTGACCATGGACCGACTCCTGCGACAGGTGAGCGAGCCGGAGGTGGAGGGCTGGATTGCCAGGGCTACCGAGGTGAGCGTACGGGAGCTCGAGATCCTTGTCCGGGAAGCGGTCGCGCGGCCGGAGGCTGAGCCGGGAAATGAGCCCGCGGCTGAGGCCGAGGCTGAGCTCGCGGCTGAGCCCGCGGACGATGAAGTGCCCCGGTACGGGCGCACTTTGGAGCTGAGTCTTGCGACGGAGGCGCGTTGGCGACAGGCGCGGGAGCTGCACGGCCGGCTCGACGGGCGCGACCCCGGCGCGGACGAAACCCTGGAGGCGGTGGCGGCGGAGTACCTGTCGGACGCGACGGCCGGGGAGCACGACGAGGCGGTGCGGCGCGCCGAGCGGCGGGGGGCACCGCGACGGAACGATCCGGCCGCCTGGAACATGGACTCGCGGATCCCGGCGGCGGACCGGCCGCGCTACGAGGCCGACGCCGAAGAGCGGACCAACCACTGGTCCTACCTCCAGCATCCTGCGCTCGAGCGGGTACACGCCGTGCCGGACGCCGACTGTTTGCCCGGCGATCCCTTCGAGCAGGACCGGCGGGCGCGGGCCCTGGTCAAGCAGAGCCGGATCCGGGACCGGGTGCTCAGCCGGGACGTGCGGATCTTCCGGCAGCTCGGGCTCTGGCGGGAGGCGGGCTTCATCAGCTTCGAGCACTACGTCAAGGAGCGGCT
>JBDRSE010000287.1:0-2116 GCA_043825095.1 bacterium | reverse complement strand
TTGGTGGTGCCGAGGTCGATTCCGATGACTTTACTCATTGCCTGTCTCGGTGCGGCTAGCCCTCACCCTGCCCGGGCGTCGCGGAGTCGGTCTCCGAGGCGCCGTCGGCGTCACCCTCTCCACCGTTGCGTTTCTCGGGGTTCTCTCCCCCGCCCGCCGCGCCCTCCGGCGCCTTGGCCACCACGACCATGGCGGGGCGAATCAGCCGGTCGCCCATCATGTAGCCACGCCGGAACTCCTCCATCACGACCCCGGGCGGATACTCGTCGGTTTCACGCTGCTGCAGGGCTTCGTGAAACGCCGGATCAAAGGGCTGCCCAAGGGCATCCAGGGCCTTCACCTCGAAGCGTTCCATGACGGCGTGGAACTGCCGCAGGACCATGTTCACGCCGTCGTGCAGCGACTTCGTGTCAGCCGCGGCTTCGCCTTCCGCGACGTGCGCCAGGGCCAGCTCGAGGTTGTCGATGACCGGCAGGAGCTCGGTGAGCACGTCGTTCCTGGCGCGAAAGGCCGCCTCCTGGGCGTCCCGGCGGCAACGCTTCTTGAAGTTGTCGAAGTCCGCCGCGACCCGGAGCAGCTGATTCTGCTTCTTCTCCAGCCGGTCGCGCAGCTCGGCCTCCGGATCGGGTGGAACGTCGGCGGCTTCGTCTGTCGCGCCGTCTGTCGCCGCCCCCTCCGCTCGAGCGAGAGGTGAGTCTGCTTGCACGGCGATCATGTCCCCGCTCGAATCCCGGGGTGCCCGGGTGTCGGGAACCTCTTCGGTTGTGCCGTCGGGCTTTGCGGACTGCTCTTCACCGTCCGCCGCCTGCTGCGCGTCCGTCCCCTCCGGGAAGACGGCGCCGTATTCAGCAGTTTTTGTGGGTCCGTCCTTGCCGGTCATTCGGCGATCTCCTTGGCGCGTGTGTTCCTGATCCACGGCCTCGCGGTCACAGCCTCTCCTAGCAGGTATTTTTAACAACGATTCCCAGATTGTTCAACCATTGAAGGGGGAATTCCACCCGGCCCGCCCACGGGGCATCTCCTGGGTGTGATTCGAGCGCCGAACCGACGGATTTGCATTCAGACCGGTTGCCAACACCCCGCTACCTTTGCTATGGCCCTGTCCGATGGCCGAACCCGAAATCATCTACCTGGACCACGCGGCCGCGACGCCCCTTCGGCCAGAGGCCGCAGAGGCCATGGCAACGGCGTACCGGGAGGCGCCGGGCAACCCGTCCTCCATCGGAGGCCCGGGTCGGGCCGCCGCCCGGGCCCTCGGTCGGGCCCGGGAGCGGCTCGCCCTTGCGCTGGATGTCCTGCCGGAGCGGGTGATCTTCACCAGCGGCGGGACCGAGTCCATCGGGCTGGCCGTGCTCGGGAGCCTGCAGGGCCGACGGGGCCACGTGGTGACCAGCGCCATCGAGCACCCGGCGGTGCTCGGGTCGGTGCGACTCCTCGAGCGACAGGGCTTCGAGGTCACCCGTGTGCCGGTGTCCCGCGGCGGCGTGGTGGACGTGGACCGGTTTGCCGGGACAATCAGGAAAGACACGCTGCTCGCCTGCCTGATGCACGTCAACAACGAGCTGGGCACGATCCAGCCGGTGGCCGAGGTGTTCGCCGCGGTCAAGGCCCAGGCGCCCCGGTGCCTCACCTTTGCCGATGCCGTACAGTCATTCACGCGACTCGCGGTGGAGCCCGACCGGTGGCAGGCGGACCTGGTGGCCCTCAGCAGCCACAAGATCGGCGGGCCGCGGGGCGTCGGCGCACTGGTTGCCGGCAGTCGGCGGCCCGAGCCGCTCTATGGCGGCGGGGATCAGGAATGGGGGGTCCGGCCCGGCACCGAGGATGTGCCGGGCATCGTCGGTTTCGTGGCCGCTGCCCGGGCCTGTCTGGAGGGTCTGGACCGGCGGCGGCTCCAGTCCCGGATGTTTTCAGAGGAGCTCGCGGCGCGGCTGGAGCGGGAGGTGCCCACCGCCCGGCGCAACGGAGACGACGCCCGGCGGGTGGACTTCATTGTGTCGGTGTCCGTGCCGGGGCTGCCCTCCGAGGCGCTGGTGCGGGGCCTGGAGGAGCACGGCGTGTGCGTCTCGACCGGCGCGGCGTGCCACGCGCGATCCCAGAAGCAGAGCCACGTGCT